>PHDE01000007.1 GCA_002842505.1 Bacteroidetes bacterium HGW-Bacteroidetes-3
AAAACATATAGAAGTGATTGACGGTATGGCAGCACGCGTGATACAACATGAGTATGATCACATTGAGGGAGTACTATTTATTGATAAAATTGCGTCGCTGACAAAACGATTGATCAAAAAGAAACTGGAAAATATTTCAAAAGGATTGGTAAGCACCGATTATAAAATGAAATTTTATTTGCCTAAAAAAAGATAAAGCCCCCTAACCTCCCGCAATAAAAGCGGGACAGGCGCCGAATGGGGAAATCATTAAGCCGATTAAAGAAAAAAGAATAGAGAGAAGATACAATAAGTTCAAAAAAAGAAAATAAATAACTTTCAACTTTCTAACTTTCAACTTTTCAACAAATAAACGATTAAACAATTAAACATTTAAAAAATAAATGGAATTAAAAGACATTGTAGCCATCAACGGAAAACCGGGATTGTATGAAATTAAAGCACAATCTAAGGGCGGAATTATTGTGGAATCATTAATTGACTCAAAAAGAATTCCGGTCACAGTCACACACAATATCAGCGCTTTAAATGAAATTGCCATTTACACTTATGAAGAAGAAGTTCCATTACGCATTGTTTTAAAATCGATTGGAGAAAAAGAAAACGGAAAAGAAGCATTGAGCCACAAAGAAAACAGCAAGGCTTTAACTTCATTTTTTAGAGAAGTTTTACCAAATTTTGATGAAGAACGCGTTTATACTTCAAACATAAAAAAAATAGTTCAGTGGTATAATTTATTGGCTTCAAAAAATTTCGATTTCGCTGCCATTAAAGAAGTGGAAGAAGAAATTAAAGAAGCATAAATAATGAATACTCGGGAACAACAACTCCGTGCTTTTGGCCGTTTGCTGGACATTATGGATGAGTTGCGCTTAAAATGCCCGTGGGATAAAAAACAGACCTTCGAATCGCTGCGGCATTTAACCATTGAAGAAACCTACGAATTGGGTGATGCCATTTTGGACAATGATCTTCCCGAAATTAAAAAAGAACTGGGCGATTTATTACTTCACCTGGTTTTTTACGCAAAAATTGGTTCTGAAACAAACGATTTTGATATTGCGGATGTCGCCAATTCCATTTCTGAAAAACTGATTCATCGCCACCCACATATTTATGGCGATGTGGTGGTAAAAGATGACGAAGAAGTAAAACAAAACTGGGAAAAACTGAAGCTAAAAGAAGGAAAAACTTCTGTTTTGGAAGGCGTTCCTAAAGCGCTTCCTGCGATGGTTAAAGCCAGCAGAATTCAGGAAAAAGTTGCCGGAGTGGGATTTGACTGGGAAAAACCAGCACAAGTTTGGGAAAAAGTTCAGGAAGAACTGAATGAATTAAATGCAGAACTTGTTAAAGGAAATACCGACAAAATAGAATCAGAATTTGGAGATGTTTTGTTTTCATTGGTTAATTACGCTCGTTTTATCAAAGTAAATCCGGAAAATGCCTTGGAACGCACCAATAAAAAATTTATCGGCCGCTTTCAGTTTTTAGAAAGTGAAGCCAGTAAACTTAACAAATCATTGCACGATATGTCACTTGCAGAAATGGACGTATTTTGGAATGAAGCCAAAAAGTTTGAAAAATAATTTTGTTGATTTGTGTAATTGTTTATTTGTTTAAGCGTGTAATCGTTTAATTGTTCATTCATTTACGTACAAATCGAATTTTGACTTTTTAACTTTAGACATACCTCCGGCGGGCAAACTTTTCGACTTCCGGCTTCGGTCTTCGGTCTTCCGACCTGAACTTTAGAATTTAACATACCTCAAGCAGGCAAGCTTTTCAACTTCGGTCTTCGGTCTTCGGTCTTCGGTCTTCCGACTTGAGCTTTAGCCTTTAGACTTTTTAATTATCAATTATCAATTGTCAATTCTCAATTGTTAATTATCTTAGTGCTTTAAATCAGCAATATGGAAAAAATACTTATTATTACGGGTGGCAGCAAAGGTTTAGGCCTTGGTTTGGCTAAAGAATATCATAAAAATGGCTACAGAGTCATTTCAATTTCAAGAAGCAAGGCTGAAAAACTATACTTTGAGGAGCAATATCAATGTGATTTAAGCAAAAGCGAAACCATTGAGAGCGTTATCAAAGAAATTTTTTCGCATCTCGACAAAAAAAACACACAACAATTAACGCTCATCAACAATGCAGGTGATTTAGGAACGGTAAATACGCTTGAAAATCTTGCACCTTCAGAAATAAGTTACACCATTCAGGTAAATTTAACAGCGCCTTTAATTTTAAGTTCCCAGTTTATAAAATTGTCAAAAGACTGGAACTGCAAAAAGCAAATTATAAATATTTCATCGGGTGCAGCTGTAAATCCTTATGAAAGTTGGGTGATGTATTGCGCTTCAAAAGCTGGATTGGATATGATGACCAAAGTGGTTTCAAAAGAACAAAAAGAATTGCCAAATGGCGTAAACATAGTTTCAATTTATCCTGGAATTGTTGATACCGATATGCAAGAAAAAGCAAGAAATACCCCAAAAGAGCATTTTAAAGCAGTTCAACGATTTATCGATTTCTATGAACATGGAGATCTATTTTCACCAAAACAGGTTGCTCAAAAAATATATCTTTTAGATGTTGAAGGCGAATTAAAAAACGGTCGGATTCTTGATGTAAGAAATGTATAAACAAAAAAAATAGCCTTTCGGCTATTTTTTTATCCTATTTATTTTTTATAATTTCTTTGCATTTTTCACTTTTTGATTGGTTAAGGCAATATCAATCACTTCTTTCATGGTGTTCACATAATGAAATGTCAAGCCTTTTAGGTAAGATTCCTTAATTTCCTCAATGTCTTTTTTGTTTTCGGCACAAAGAACAATTTCTTTGATATTGGCGCGTTTTGCAGCCAATATTTTTTCCTTGATTCCTCCCACAGGCAACACTTTTCCGCGAAGCGTAATTTCACCTGTCATCGCCAATTTAGACTTCACTTTGCGTTGCGTAAATACGGAAACAATGGAAGTTAATAAAGAAACTCCGGCACTTGGCCCGTCTTTTGGCGTCGCGCCTTCCGGTACGTGAATATGCACTTTATATTCGTCCAACAATTTAGGGTCGATACCAAAATCACTTGCATTTGCCCTGATATATTCCATGGCAATTGTTGCAGATTCTTTCATGACATCGCCCAACATTCCGGTAATGGTAAGACCTTTTCCTTTTGAAATAATGGATTCAATAAATAAGATATCACCGCCAACACTTGTCCAAGCCAAACCTGTTACCACACCGGCAATTTCATTATTTTCATATTTTCCGCGTTCCAAATGTGAAGGTCCTAATACTTTTTCAATAATTTCTGTGGTAATGTTTACTACGTATTCTTCTTCCATGGCAATGGATTTTGCCGCATATCGCACAATTTTTGCAATTTGTTTTTCCAATCCCCTTACCCCCGATTCCCGGGTATAAGCTTCCACAATTTTTTCCAATTGTTTCTTGCCTATTTGCAAATGCTCACTGGTCAATCCGTGTTCTTTTAATTGTTTCGGCAATAAATGGCGTTTGGCGATTTCCATTTTTTCTTCCGTGGTATAACCGGAAACATTGATAATTTCCATTCGGTCGCGCAACGCCCAAGGAATGGTGGACAAACTGTTCGCCGTGGCAATAAACAACACTTTGGAAAGATCGTAATCCAGCTCCAAATAATTGTCGTAGAATGTGGTGTTTTGTTCAGGATCCAATACTTCCAACATCGCAGAAGACGGATCTCCATTATGACTGGACGAGCCCATTTTATCAATTTCATCCAACACAAAAACCGGATTTGAAGTGCCTGCCTTTTTCATATCTTTAATAATACGGCCTGGCATAGCACCGATATAAGTTTTTCTGTGTCCTCTAATTTCAGCCTCATCGCGCAAACCGCCTAAAGACATACGAACATATTTTCTTCCAAGTGCCTCAGCAACCGATTTTCCCAAAGAAGTTTTACCGACTCCCGGAGGCCCATACAAACAAATGATTGGCGATTTCATATCACCTCTCAATTTCAAAACCGCCAAATGCTCAATAATGCGCTCTTTCACTTTTTCCAATCCAAAATGATCTCGGTCCAGTATTCTTTGGGCACGTTTTAAATCGAATTTATCTTCTGAAAATTCATTCCAAGGCAAATCCAACAACAAATCCAAATAATTGCGTTGCACAGAATATTCCGCCACTTGAGGATTCATGCGTTGCAAACGACCCAATTCTTTGTCAAAAGCTTCTTTTACTTCATCGTTCCATTTCTTTGCTTTTGCTTTTTCGCGCATTTCTTCCAATTCTTCATCATAAGAAACGCCGCCCAATTCTTCCTGAATTGTTTTTAATTGCTGATTTAAGTAATATTCACGTTGTTGTTGATCCATATCAGAACGTGTTTTAGACTGAATATCGTTGCGCAAAGCCAATCTTTGCAATTCAATATCCATCTTTTTTAAAGTCAGTAATGCTCTTTCCTTCAAGTTATCAGATTGCAATAATTCTTGCTTCTCCTCCACTTTCAAGTTCATATTGGAAGAAACAAAATTGATTAAAAACGGATTGCTTTCAATATTTTTAATGGCGAATGTGGCTTCAGAAGGCAAGTTAGGATTCTCTTTAATAATACGAACCGCCATTTCTTTGATAGAATCAATAATAGCCTCAAATTCAATTTCTTTTTCTTGTGTTCTATCTTCAATCCGTGCTTTTGTGGTAGCCTGCAAATAAGGTTTTTCCTGCACAAAACTATCAATTTCAAACCGTTTTTTGCCCTGAATAATGACCGTTGTATTTCCGTCGGGCATTTTTAACATGCGTAAAATACGGGCAACGGTGCCAACTTTATAAATATCGTTGGTGGTTGGGTCTTCAATGCTCTCATCTTTTTGCGCGACAACGCCTATGATTTTATTTCCCTTATAGGCATCTTCAATCAACTTAATTGATTTATCGCGACCGGCTGTAATTGGAATCACAACTCCGGGAAACAACACGGTATTTCGCAAAGGCAATATTGGCAATACGGATGGAATATCCTCATTATTTATTTCTTCTTCATCTTCTGGAGTCATCAACGGAATCAAATCAGCATCCTCGTCTAACATATGCTGTAATGACAGATTGTCCAGTTTAAAAATTTTCGATTTACTCATAGTATTTTATTGGGTCATTTTGTCATTAATTATTTCTTAACTTAAAAAATGATTGCTGCAAAATTAATTTATTTTTCTGATTTTCAATAATTTATATCGATAACAATTACATTATCTCTTAATAAATGCCAATTGTTGTGCCAAAAAAGTTATTCAACCTTATTATTTTTTAGTAATTTTAAATATACATAATTGTCCGGATAAATTTTCGGCTTAATTCTAATAGGTACAGCAATTTGTATTTAGTTATTTTTGGGCCTGCCCGCCTTTTCGGTGGGCGTTACCCTCCGGGTCAGGCTTTTCGTTACAATCTTTTATTGCGAAATGGCAATAAAAGTATTTTCACTGCAAACAAGGTTCACTGAACACCAATACAAAATAATAAAAAGGTGAAGTAATCCCTAACGCAAATCACGCAAAAAATGAGAATGATAACTGAAAATGGATTTACATTTTTTGCGGTTAAATGCGAATTTCGTTTGTTTAGATTTTTATAATTTTTCACTTGGGATTTATCATAAAATACGTAAATGCAGCAGCAACCGGAACTTAGCCAATTTTTAAAAACAAACAAATCGCCCCAACGGGCTTAATATTCTGATTTTTCACAATATTCTACAAACATTTCGCTCCTACGGAGCTATTATTAGTCCCATCGAGCTTGTCCCGATTTTTCGGGAGACAACCTGTTTGTCAAGTCCCATTTAGATTGATATTTAATAAATGTAATGAGTTTTTATCTGATACATTGGTCTATTTTTTAAAACCCCAATTCTTAATTCCATTTGTGTTAGGGATTGAATGAAAATCCTTTTTTGGTTCGCCTTTTAGCGAAGTAAAAAAGATTGAAGTGAAAGCCCGACCGCATTTTAGGCGGATTTCTCCGCTGAAAATGCGGTAACACCCAAATTTTTACCTAATTTTAAATAAAAGTGTAACACTCTAAAAATAATGAAGTCTTTTTAATAGAAATCAATTTTGAACGTGGCGAACCAAGATGTTAACCAACTCATAGAACTTTGTGAAAATGGCGATGCCAAAGCCCAATTTGCAATTTATAAACTTTACTATAAAGCGATGTATAATACTGCTTTTAGAATTGTGAACGATTCTTTTGAAGCGGAAGATGTGATGCAAGAATCATTTTTATCGGCTTTCACAAAATTAGATTCCTTTAGTGGGCAGGTAACTTTTGGCGCCTGGCTAAAAAAAATAGTAATTAACAACAGCATTACAGCTTTAAAAAAGCACCATAAATTTGAAATGGTCCCTCTTGAAAAAGTTGCAGTATCGTCTATTGAGGAAGATTGTCCTGATTACAGAGATTTGGATGTAAATGAGATTTTAAATAAGCTGGCAACGTTAAAAAGCAATTATAAAGTGGCGTTGACCTTAAACTTAATTGAAGGATACGATTGTGAAGAAATTGCCCAAATTATGGCTATCAGTTACGAAAATACCCGGACCACCATTTCAAGGGCAAAAAATAAATTAAGAAAACTTTTATCTGAAACTTATGCAAGATAATTTAGAAAAAATATTCAAAGAATTGGAAAATCAATTTGATGTGGAAGAGCCAAATGAAGGTCATTTCATTAGATTTGAAGCAAAATTGAACAAAGGCACAGAATCAACTATTCTCTTTAAACTATGGCCTTTTATTGCCTTTGCTGCTTCCATAATTTTAATCTTCGGCATTTGGCTTGGGTCAGCATTTTCGAAATCAGGAATGGAACTGGCCAGCATTTCCTCAGAAATGGGAGAAACCCAAAATTTCTTTGTCGCAACCATTGAAAAAGAACTTGCATCCATTGAAAAAGAAAGAAATCCCGACACGGAACGATTAATTTCTGATGGATTGCAACAATTAAACAAACTTGAAAAACAATACCTCGTACTCTCTTTAGAGCTCAAGGAAAATACGGCGGACAAAAGAATTATATATGCAATGATTTCTAATTTTCAACAGCGGATTGAAGTGCTACAAAGTTTATTGATCCAAATACAAGATGTTAAACAATTAAAAACACAAAAAAATGAAAAATACAGCTAAAATTTTTCTGCTTCTTTTAATAACTCCGCTTGCTATTTTTGCTGCGGAAAAAGAAGGAAAATACACAAAAACTAAAGTAATTGACAAAACATTCAATGTAACCAAAGAAGCCACTTTAAACGTTTCAAATAAGTATGGAAATATCGATATCGTAACTTGGGATGAAAATAAAATTACCGTAACCGTAAAAATTACGACCAACGGCGACGATGAAGACAAGGTTAAAAAACGTTTGGAAGAAATTACTGTTGAATTCGATGCAAATTCCTCTTATGTTTCCGCAAAAACGATGATTGAAAAAAGTTCGGCTTCATGGAATTTATGGGGAAAAAATAACAATGTAAATATGGAAATTAATTACCAAATTAAAATGCCCCTAACCAACAATGTGAATTTAACCAATGATTACGGCGGAATTAACCTCAATAAACTGGCAGGAAGTGCAAAAATAAACTGTGATTATGGCAAATTAAATATTGGAGAATTGTTAAATACATCAAATAGCATTAATATAGATTACACCAATAATTCAACTATTTCCTATATGAAAAATGGGAATGTAAATGCCGATTATTCCACCTTAAGAATTGACAAGTCTGGGAAAATCGATTTAAATGCAGATTACTCTCACATTTCTTTTGGAACAATTGCACAATTAAATTATAGTTGTGATTATGGCAGCTTAAAAATTGGCGATGCCGAAAATTTAAATGGAACAAGTGATTATATGAATTTAACCATTGATAAATTACTGATTATTGGCGTATTTAATTTGGATTATGGTTCGTTAAAAATTGAGGAATTGGGTGAGCATTTAAAAGATTTAAAACTTCAATCTTCCTATACCCACGTAAAACTTGGTTTACATCCAAATGCTTCATTTGATATCACGGCTGCATTAAGTTATAGCGGATTTAAACATGGAGATCACTTTACATTCAATAAGGAAATTGAAAAACCCACATCAAAATATTATGAGGGTTATTACAATTCGCCAAATTCAGGCTCCAAAATTTCAATAAAATCCAGTTATGGAAGTATTTCTTTTAACAACAATTAAAAATTAGAATATGAGAACATTTATTAGCATTTTAACATTATTAATTATTAGCACTAACCTTAATGCCCAGGTATTTACAAAAAAAATAATGGGCAACGGAAGGATAATTACAGAGAACAGAACAATCTCAGATTATGATAAAATTAGTGTTGCAGGGCCTTTTGATGTGGTATTGGTAAAGGGAAAGGAAGGCAAAATTTCCATTAAAGCCGATGAAAATTTAATGGAATACATTGAAACAGAAGTTAAAAATGGCCATTTAAAAATTCAGCCAAAAAAAAGTTACCAGTTAAGATCTACAAAAACTATTGTAATCACAGTACCTTTTGAAATGGTTGATGCCATTTCATTGGCAGGATCAGGGAATGTGAGTTCTATGGATATCTTAAATTCATCGGATTTAAATTTAAATCTGGCAGGATCAGGAGGATTGGATTTACCGGTTTCAACCAAAAATTTAATTGCACATATTGCAGGTTCCGGAAATATAAAACTATCAGGAATTTCTGAAGTGCTTAACTGTGAAATTGCAGGTTCCGGAAACTTAAACGGCTCCGATTTAAAAGCGAATGTTTCTCATGTTAAAATTGCCGGATCAGGGAATGTGAAAGTTCATGCAGTTTCTGAAATCCATGCCAATATTGCCGGTTCCGGAAATGTCATTTATACAGGAAATCCCACTATTGAAAAATTAAAATCTGTAGGATCTGGAACAATTAAAAAGAAAAGTTAACTAATTAAAAAAGAATTAAAAACGTCGCAATTACGACGTTTTTTCATTAATATTATGCTATTTCTATCTGATATTTTCCCAACAAACCAGGCAAGCCCTGCAAAGAAAATTTGGCTTTTTTTATCCTATTTATTTCGGGGTCAATGCTGTAATTATAGGAAGTTCTAAAATCGGCTTTTTCCAACATTGAAGTCTTGAAAATGCTTCCAATTAAATCACAATTGTTAAATGTTGCATTGGACAAATCGGTTTCAGTAAAATCAACTTCCTCAATTTTACATTTGCTAAATTTTATGTTTTTAAGTTTCAGTTTATAAAAAGAAACGATGTTTAAATGGCATTCCTCAAAGCCAAGCGACAATAAAAACGGATTGCAATCATTAAAATGAAGTCCCAATAATTTGCAATATTTAAAATTCACCTCTCTAAAAGAAGTGTTTTTAAAATCAGTCATACTTAAATTGCAATTGTCAAATGTACAATCGCTAAAAGTAATTCCGGAAACATCGGCATTCAAAAAAAGGCAATTTGTAAAAGTGCAATTGTCATATTCTCCTTTTGCCAGTTTTACTTTTGAATAATCTATTTTTTCGAAAACTTCATTTTCAATAAATACACTCATAAATAACCAAACTTTTAAATAACCAATCTTTAACTTTTATTTGGTTTCTTTTGTTTTACGAAACATAAAATAGAAACCAATAAGAATAAGCGGAATGCTTAAAACTTGTCCGGTATTGAGACCAAACATCCAATTTTCGCCTCCTTCAACCTGTTTTTCCTTGAAAAATTCAACAAAAAACCGAACCGACCAAAGCGTTACAAAAAACAATCCGAAAAGATAGCCTGATTTCTTCATTTTATCAGTTTTCCAATAAACGAACCACAGCAAAAGAAAAACAAATAAATAGCCAACCGCCTCGTATATTTGTGTTGGATGGCGCGGGAAATCTTCCCCCAATCTTCTAAATATAAATCCGTAATTTGAGTTTGTTGGTTTTCCAATAATTTCAGAATTCATTAAATTCCCCAATCGGATAAAAACACCGGCTGCGGCAACGGGAATCACAACCCTGTCCAAAATAAACAGGATTGGTTTTTTCAACACATTTTTGCTGTAAAAATACATCGCGGTAATAATCCCAATGGCAGCGCCGTGACTTGCCAAACCGGCATAGCCCGTAAATTGGAATTTTGGCGAAAAACGGAAAGGGAGCAACACTTCCAACGGTTTTCTAAAGAAAAATTCAGGTTCATAAAACAGGAAATGCCCTATTCTTGCGCCCAATAAGGTTGCGATGATGGTATAAATAAATAAAGAATCTAGTTTTTCAATGGGAATTTTATCATTAATGAATATCTTTTTCATTAAATATAACCCTAACATAAAGGCAATTACAAACATTAAACTGTAATAACGAATGGCAAATGAGCCAATTTTAAAAATTTCTGGTGCCGGATTCCAATCTATTTGAAGAAGTATCATTTTTGTTTAGTTGTTTATTTGTTAAGTTGTTGAATCGTGTATTTGTTGAATCGTTGAATATTTACAGTGTCGTCATAGAGTTACCGATAACGGATTGCAGCTTGAAGCAGTTGGGGAAAAATAGGCGAGTAGTTTCGGTTGAAAACTGAACTTTGCAAACACAAAACCAACTTTAAAGTTTGCCTAAAATCCCCAATCACTTCAAACGCCTGTTAGCGGTTAGGTCGTTTAAAAACGAAATGTCATATTTTAATTCGGTTTTTAGTTTTTTTCACTGTTAAATTGTAGTTAATTTTAAATATTACCTTGCCATTCTTCAAAAAACATTTGAAGATATAATTCCATAAATTTATGCCTTTTTTCAGCCATATTTTTTGCGGTTTCTGTATTCATATTATTTTTTAGTTTCATCAATTTACTATAAAAATGATGGATTATTGATGGATCTTTCTCTGATTCGTCATAAGTTTCTCTGTCAAAAGGTTTTTCTGGCATCCACATTTTAACTTTATAAACTCCACCAAAAGAAAAAGTTCGTCCAATTCCTACTGCACCAATAGCGTCTAAATTATCTGCATCTTGTAAAATTAATGTTTCAATATCACTTACGGTTTTTCCATTTGCGGAAAAGTTGTACTCTTCGTGATATTCGATACAATGCAATATATTATTTTTTTGAATTTCGGTTAAATTTTCAGAGTCTAAAATTTCTCTTATTTTTGGAATAGATTCTTTTGGGGAACAAAACTTTCCTGTTTCATTTTGCATTATTCTATGTAAATCATGCAACAATGCTGAAACCGCAATTATTAATCTGTCCCCACCTTCTTTTTCTTGAATAGTTAATGCAACATTCATTACTCTTTTTAGATGATAAATGTCGTGTCCACTTGTATCTTTTTCAAATAGTTTTTCTATTTTTTTTTCAATATTTTCTAATATTTCAATCATAAACATTTTTTAACTATTTATATTTTTTTTCTTTTAAATTTCTGTTTTCGACTGACCGCTGTTAGCGGTTCGTTGTTTTATTTCGTCTATTTGTTGCTTACTAAATTTATAAAAGCGTTAATAAAATCGTCTAACTGCTTATGAGTTTCAGTGTCAGCTAAATTCCATCGTTCATCAAATTTCCCTTTTATACCCTGTAATAACAAAGTTGTTTCGTCAGTAAATTTCGCCATTGCAGTTTTCATTATTAGTTGCAATTCTTCGTGTCCTTTTTGTCCACTTGCAGAAGCAGTTATAAGTCCACTTGGTTTGTCTGAAAATATTGTAGTCGAAATACACCATTCAATAGCGTTTTTCAGTCCACTTGGAATACTAAAAATATATTCAGGTGTGCAAATAATTATTCCGTCTGATTTTTCAATTACGTTTCTAAATTCTAAAATTAGTTTTGGTGGATTGTCGGCTGAAAGTTCTGGGTCAAAATGAGGAAGTGTTTTTAAGTCATTAAAAATTGTCAAGTTAAATTCATTCTCTGTCAAACTTGCAATTTTTTCAACAAGTTTTAGGTTAGCAGAATTTGAACTTGCACTTCCAATAATTGCTAATATGTTTTTTCTTTCGGTCATTAAATTACTGTTAGTATCTTGTCTGTCTTGAGGTTCGGTACAATGACCGCTAACGTTCCCTTGCTACAAGAGGTTTGGGAAAAAGCACGCCTTAATTTTCGGTTAAAGACTGAACTTTAAAACACAAAACCAAGTTTCAGTTTATTGCCAAAACCCAAATCTCGTTTAACTGTTAGTGGTAGTGCTTCTTTTCATTTCTCAATCAGCAATTTATCATGTTTGAGATTTTCAAAAACCTGAAGAACTCCAACAACTTGAATAGGTTCTTGCAAATAATTTTTTAAGTTAAAATATTTTACTGCTTCAATTTCATTATTTGGCACAATTTCTTGATTGAGTTCATAAAAAAAACAATCTTGCTCCATTATCACATTTTTTTCTTCTCCATAAGCTGGTGCTATTATTTGACAATAAAATTTTAGCAAATAAGGATTTAGAATGAGATTTAGTTCCTCCTTAATCTCCCTTTGAATTGATTGCAAAGAAGTTTCGCCCGTATCCACTTTTCCTCCTGGAAGATACCAAGCCTTTTTATTGTTGCTGTATGCCAAGAGTAATTTATTGTCTTTTATGACTATTAATCCTACCGTGGGTAATTTCACTATATTCTCTGTCTTTATATTTAAACTTTCTCTTTTATTATCCATTTTTCCATCGTTGGTGCTTGATAATTTTGCATCTTGTTTAATAAATCATCAATGTTGTCACTTGTCAAAAGCATCTCTTGGTTTATTTTTTTGAGAAATCCTTTATCTACCATTGTTTGGATTAAGGATAAAAGTTCGTCATAAAAACCATTGCAGTTTAATATGGCTATCGGCTTTTTATGAAGTCCTAATTGTGCCCAAGTCAGCATTTCGAAAAACTCTTCTAATGTTCCAAAACCACCCGCCAATGTGATTACACCGTCAGACAGTTCATTCATTTTGATTTTTCGTTCGTGCATTGTTTCTACCAAAATCAATTCCGTCAAATTTTCGTGTGCGATTTCTTTTCCTTTAAGAAAATGTGGTAAAACTCCAATTACTTCACCTTGATTTTCAATCGCTCCGTTGGCAACGGAACCCATTAATCCTACATTTGCACCGCCATAAACAATGCCTATATTTCTTTCGGCTAATTTCCTTCCTAATTGGTAGGCTTGTTCTTCAAATATTTTTTCAGTTCCAAAACTTGAACCACAAAATACGGTTATTCTTTTCATTTGCTTATTGATGAGTTTATGCATTACCCCTAACTTATAATTTATAACATTTTTATTCCCCCTTCGGGGGTTAGGGGGCTTATGGAACCGGATCATGTCCATGTCCGCCCCAAGGATTGCAACTGACAATTCGTTTAACGGACAGCCAGCCTCCTTTAATAATTCCGTGCTTTTTTAATGCTTCCACCGTGTATTGCGAACACGTAGGCGAATACCTGCAACTCGACGGCAAATAAGGCGAAATCGCTGCCTGATAAAATCGAACCAGCCAAATAAATGGAATTGCCAGTATTTTAGTGATTGTTTTCAATTTAATTTATGGAGAAGGTTGTTCCTTCTTTTCCGTCTTTTAACTGTATTCCTCTAGATGCGAGTTCATCACGAATTTTATCGGAAAGCGCCCAATCTCTATTGTCACGTGCTTCTTTACGCATGGCAATCAGCATTTCAACCACTCCGTTTAATTTGTCGCAAGCATTTTGTTCCAAGTTGTTTTGCAAACCCAACACCTCAAAAACAAAAATGTTCATGGTGTTTTTAAACTTCTCCATATCTGCCACTGAAATTGTCTCCTTTTTTTCAAGCAATAAATTCACATATTTCACCCCTTCAAATAAATTGGCAATCAACACCGGACTGTTAAAATCATCGTTCATTGCATCGTAACATCTTTGTTTCCAGTCGCTAATGTTGATGGATGATTCTTTGTTTGTTTCAATATTTTCTATATTATTTAGGGCTTCCATCAGTTTTAAATAACCTTTTTCCGAAGCTTCCAACGCGTCGTTGGAGAAATCCAACACGCTACGATAATGCGCCTGCATCATAAAAAACCGTGTCGCGCTCGGCGAAAAAGCCTTGCTTAAAATGTTGTTTTCCCCCGAAAAAATTTCATTTGGCAAAATATAATTTCCTGTGGATTTTGCCATTTTTTGGCCGTTCAAAATCAACATATTTGCGTGCATCCAATAATTCACGGGATTCACCTTGTTTTTTACTTTAGATTGCGCAATTTCACATTCGTGATGCGGAAATTTCAAGTCCATTCCACCACCGTGAATATCAAATGTTTCCCCCAAATATTTTGTGCTCATGGCGGTACATTCCAAATGCCAGCCAGGAAATCCGTCGCTCCAAGGTGAAGGCCAACGCATAATATGTCTTTCTTCCGCTTTTTTCCAGAGCGCAAAATCCTGCGGATTTTTCTTCTCCGATTGTCCGTCCAGCTCACGCGTATTGTGAATGGATTCTTCTATATTTCTGCCGGAAAGAATTCCGTAATGTTCTGTTTCATTGTATTTTAACACATCAAAATAAACAGAGCCGTTAACTACATAGGCCATTCCTTTCTGCAAAATATCTTTAATAATTTCAATTTGCTCCACAATATGTCCGGTTGCTGTTGGTTCAATACTAGGCGGCAAATTGTTTATTTTTTGAAGTGTTTCGTGAAAATCGACCGTATAGCGCTGTACCACTTCCATCGGCTCAATTTTTTCCAGTCGCGCTTTTTTTGCAATGCGATCTTCGCCTTCATCCGCATCATTTTCTAAATGCCCGGCGTCAGTAATATTGCGCACATAACGCACTTTATAGCCCAACTGTTTTAAATAACGAAAAACCAAATCAAACGACATAAAAGTTCTAACATTTCCCAAATGCACATTGCTGTAAACCGTTGGTCCGCATACATACATCCCAACATTTCCTTCAACAATGGGTTTAAAAATTTCTTTAGTTTTGCTTAAAGAATTGTATATTTTGAGCTGATTTGTTTTGTATAATTCCATTAAAACTTCCCTTAATTTAAAAGCGTAAATATACTAAAAATCCTGAAGGTAAAAATTTATGTTGGTTTGGAATTTTGTTTGAAGAAAACGAATTAATCTATTCTATTGATTCTTTGCCAAACTAGTGACAAAACATTATTCATCGTGCAACGATTTTATCAAAATAAATATTTTAAATTTACACCAAATATTGAAGGATCAAAACATCCATAATTTCAACAAAGTTAATACCTTAATGAACAATCAACCCAACGTTAAAAAAAATGTTTGCATTGTAATTCCTTGTTACAATGAAGAAAAAGGTTTGATCATAGAAAAATACAGTCGATTTATTGAAGAAAATCAAGAAATTTTAATCTGTTTTGTCAATGATGGTTCTACAGATAACACTTTGGAAATTATTGAGGGTTTAAAAACGCGCTATCCAAATCAGGTTGTTGTTCACAATTTAGTAAAAAACGTTGGAAAAGCGGAAGCGATAAGAAATGGCATGCATTTTTGCAATGAAAACCATCAGTTCGATTATATCGCTTATTTAGATGCCGATTTGGCAACTTCATTGGAAGAATGTTTGTCTATGACTTCCTATTTAAACGATAATATTAGGTTTGTTTTTGGCTCCAGAATAAAAAGAATTGGCGCTGTTATTGAACGAAATTACTTCCGTTTTTTAGTTGGAAGAATTATAGCCACCAGTATTTCTTATATTTTAAAGTTAGACGTTTATGATACCCAATGCGGCTGCAAAGTTTTTTCAAAAGAATTGGCCACAGTCGTTTTTAAAGATGCTTTTGTTTCCAAATGGCTATTTGATGTCGAAATTTTTGACAGAATCATCAAATTTTACGGAAGAGACAAAGTGTTAAAAAAAATGATGGAAGTGCCTTTGGTAAAATGGATAGATGCAGGCGATTCAAAAGTAAAAACGAGTTATTTTTTTAAACTTTGGGTTGATTTGTACCAAATTAATAAAATAGTAAAACTGAAATAATTATAAATAAACGGATAAACACTTCTTAAAATGTCCTTAAAAAACTATAAAAACTCTTCATTTTATCTGTTAATTTCAGTTATTGTAATTGCTGTATTTCGGCTTATTCTTACCGCCATAATTCCGTTACTGGACAAAACCGAATCAAGATATGGCGAAATTGCCAGAATTATGTACGAAACCAAAAATTGGGTGGTGTTGCAAATTGATTATGGCATTCCGTTTTGGGCAAAACCGCCTTTGTCAACCTGGCTTTCCGCCTTGAGTTTTGAAACTTTCGGCGTCAGCGAAATGGCCGCAAGGTTTCCGTCCTATTTATTGGCGTTAGTTTTACTGATTATTTTAGGAAAACTGGCCAAAAAAGAAGGCGTTTCCTTTTATTTGCCCGCATTCATTTTGTTGACCATGCCCGAATTTTTGATTCACACCGGCGTTGTTTCAACAGATAGCGCTTTAAATTTTTCCATTGCGCTGATTATGATTTCTTTTTGGAAAGCAATGCAAAATGAAAAATACTCCTTTTGGAATTACTTGTTTTTTATTGGGCTCGGATTGGGATTTTTGTCCAAAGGCCCTATCATTTTAGTTTTAACGATCCCTCCTATTTTTCTATGGATAATTCTTCAAAAAATACCGCTCAAATCTATTTATTCCAAATTACCTTGGTTTACCGGATTGCTGATTACCGCGGTGATTTCAATTCCTTGGTATATTTTGGCAGAGCAAAGATCGCCCGGATTTCTGGATTACTTTATTGTTGGTGAACATTTTAACCGATTTCTGGTTCCAGGATGGAAAGGCGATTTATACGGCAGCGGCCACTCCCAGCCACTTGGAATGATTTGGGTATTTTTACTCGCTTTTACATTTCCTTGGATACAAATTGTGCTGTACAAACTTTGGAAAGAAAGAAAAACAATTTTTAAAGACAAATATGTTTCTTATCTGGTATTTTGGCTTTTTTGGACGCCGCTGTTTTTTATGATTTCAAAAAATATTTTGCATACTTATCTTTTGCCGGTTACCATTCCAATTGCGCTTTTAATGGTACATTGGTGGAAAAATTATGAGAAGAAAAATACTTTATTGGCGGTAGGTTCCATTTTTCCGGCATTGGTTATTTTGCTGTTTTTTGGCGCTTTTTTAACAGGCAAATTGGATTTCTATATGAATTCCGATAAATATCTTATTGAAAACCAAAAGATTGATTTCAACAAAAATGAAGCGCTTTATTATTGGAAAGACAAATCCTATTCCGGGCAGTTTTATTCCAACGGAAAAGCAAAAACAGTAGCCGATACGAAGGAAATGGATTCTATTTTAAGAAGTGATGCCAAACTTTATTTTGTGGTATTGAATAAAAAAAAGAAAGACATTCCTGCAGAATATCAGGCAAAAATGAAGCTTCTGGATTCCAATTACAAAAGTGCCATTTATTTGTTGAAACCTGAATAAAAATAAATTAACGATCCAAAATCACAAAATTTTCCATAATTTTATTTGAATTATTTTTTCCGATTAAATATTTTAAATTTGCCAACCACATTGAACCGTCCATAAATGCGTAAAAAAAAGTCATTAGAATCTGCCTTGCATGAGGTTGAAGGCGTTAAATCACCTTCTTCTGTTAGTGACAATTCAATAAAACATATAAAACTTAAAAGAAGTGAGCAGCCTTCAGAAACTGTTTTTGTCGAAAAAATATTGGCGGGCGACATTTCACATTTAAGTCGCGCCATTACCTTAATCGAAAGCACAAATCCAAAACATCAGGCAAAAGCAAATGCCATTATTGAACAGTGTTTACCTTTTGCAAATAAATCGGTGAGAATAGGAATTACCGGCGTTCCGGGTGTTGGAAAAAGTACTTTTATTGAAGCTTTTGGAAAATATTTTACACAAAAAGGAAATAAGGTTGCTGTTTTGGCCATTGACCCAAGCAGTTCTATCAACAAAGGAAGTATTTTGGGCGACAAGACCCGAATGGAAGAGTTGGTGAAAGATCCAAATGCGTATATCCGTCCTTCCCCAAGCGGCGAATCTTTGGGCGGCGTGGCACAAAAAACCCGTGAAACCATCATTTTATGTGAAGCCGCCGGTTTCAACACTATTTTTATTGAAACAGTGGGCGTTGGACAAAGTGAAATTGCCGTACACTCTATGGTAGATTTCTTTTTGCTGTTAAAATTGGCCGGAGCTGGCGATGAATTGCAGGGAATTAAACGCGGAATTATTGAAATGGCCGATGCAATTGTTATTAACAAAGCCGACCAAGACAATATAAAACGTGCCAATTTGGCAAAAGCGGAATTTTCCAGAGCCCTGCATTTATATCCGCTAAAAGAAAGCAACTGGCAGCCTCAAGTAACCACTTGCAGCGCTTTTTACAATGAAGGAATTGACGAAGTCCATAAAATAATTGTCGATTATTTCAGTTTAACAAAGGCTAACGGTTATTTTGAAAAACGAAGAAATGAACAAAACAAGTATTGGTTGTTGGAAACCATTAACCAACAATTAAAAAATAATTTTTACAACAAACCGGCTGTTAAAGAGGCGCTAAAAAAATATATGGACGACATCCAAAAATTAAAAACAACGCCGTTTAAAGCTGCCGAAGAATTACTAAAACTCGCCCAAAATAAATGAAATACGAATTTACCATTATTGTTCCCGTTTATAATGAAGAAGACAATTTAAAACGTGTGGAACAGGAACTTTCCAATTATATCAATATTGCCGCAAAAAAAACCAAAGTTCTTTTTGTAAATGACGGAAGCAAGGACAATAGCCAACAACTGATTGAGGAAATTTGCGCCAACAATCACGATTTCTCCTATATTTCATTTGAACAAAACCGCGGATTAAGCGCTGCCATTGCCGCCGGATTTAAAAATGTGGATACGGAATTGGTTGGATATATCGATTCTGATTTACAGACTGCTCCGGAAGATTTTAATTTGTTGTTAAAAGAAATTGGGGAATTCGATTTGGTTACGGGCGTTAGAGAAAGCAGAAAAGATTCCTTTGTAAAAAATATGTCGTCCACAATTGCCAATGGAATCAGGCGTTCTTTTACCAATGACGGCATGGACGATACCGGCTGTCCGTTAAAAGTGATAAAAACGGAATATGCCAAAAATATTCCTATGTTTAATGGGTTGCACCGTTTTTTACCCGCGATGATTTTATTGCAAAACGGCAAAATAAAACAAATTCCCGTACAGCATTTTCCAAGAATTGCAGGCGTGGCAAAATATGGTTTATGGAACCGATTGGTGGGTCCGCTCATCGATTGTTTTGCCTATTTATGGATGAAAAAAAAATACTTAAACTACAAAATAGCTAAAAAAGGGTAATGAGCAATTGGATTATATACAGTATCGGTTTTTTGGCACAGCTGTTATTTTCAGGAAGGCTCATTTTGCAATGGATTTTATCCGAAAAAAGCAAAAAGGTATTGACGCCTTCCATTTTTTGGAAAATAAGTCTGTTTGCTTCTTTTCTCCTATTTGTTTATGGTTATCTGCGTGAGGATTTTTCCATTATGTTAGGCCAGGCACTCACCTATTTCATTTATATCAGAAATTTGCAATTGCAGGGCGAATGGAAAAAATCACCAAAATTTATTCGCATTTTCCTGTGGATTTTCCCATTGCTCATCGTTATTTACTACTTCAACAACAATACTTACGATTTGGCAAAATTGCTTAAAAATGAGGACATTCCGCAATGGTTATTATTTATGGGAATTATAGCGCAAACCATTTTCGCGCTGCGGTTTGTGTATCAATGGATTTATTCAGAAAAAAATAAGCAATCTATATTGCCGTACGGATTTTGGCTATTGAGTTTTATTGGTTCCATCCTGATTTTAATTTATGCGATCATAAGAAAAGATCCAGTATTATTAATAGGCCATTTAATGGGTTCTGTCATTTATTTCAGGAATCTTATTTTATCAAAAAGGGAAAATTTAAATAACCTGCTTAATTTGACGAAAGATGAATAAAATCTTTGAAAAATATCCATTAGCATTATTATCGGGAGTTGTTTTATTAATGTTGTTGGTTCATTTAAAAGTTCCAGACATTACCATTATGGAAGCTCGTAATTTTATTACGGCACGTGAAATGGTGCAGGAAAACCATTGGGTTTTCACTACCATAAATGGAGAAGCCCGATATCAAAAACCGCCATTGCCAACTTGGCTAACGGCAATTTCAGGAATAATTTTTGGCTTAAACAATGTTTTCGCCCTAAGGCTTCCGGCTGCTCTTATGGTGTTATTTTCAGGAATTTGTATTTATTTTTTATCATTAAAATTAAATTTACCGAAAAAACAAAGTTTAAATAACAGTTTAATTTTGGTAACTTCATTTTATATTTTCGCCATTATTATTGAAGCTCCCTGGGATATTTTTGCGCACGGTTTTATGCTTGCCGGACTCTATTTTTTGTTTCGCTTTTTTGAAGAAAAATATGGGCCGTGGAAAAACGCAGTACTGGCCGCTATTTTTGTCGGATTTTCAATAATGAGTAAAGGTCCTGTTTCGCTATTTGCCGTATTTTTGCCATTTTTAATTTCCTACGGAATTGTATTTAAATTTAAAGGCTTCAAAACAAAATTTCTCCCATTAATGGGTTTTGTAATCCTATTCATTATTATTGGCAGCTGGTGGTTTTTATATGTAAGATTGGCCGATCCAAAAGCATTTTTGGAAATTGCCGCAAAAGAAACAGAAAATTGGAGCAGTTACAACATAAAACCATTTTATTATTACTGGAACTTTTTTCTCCAATCGGGCTTGTGGGCAATTCCTGCATTGATAAGTTTGCTGTATCCCTATTTAATTAAGCGTGTTGAACATAAAAAAGCCTATCAGTTTTCCTTTTGGTGGACGATTATTGCCGTTATTTTGCTCTCGGTTATTCCCGAAAAAAAGGCGCGCTATTTGGTTCCTGTGCTTATTCCGTTAGCCATAAATACCGGATTTTATATTCAATATTTAATGAATAATTTTTCAAAATTGAAACGAAAAACGGAGACAATTCCTGTTTATTTTAATTTCGGATTAATTGCGGCCATAAGCATTTCTGTGCCTTTTGCTTTATTTTTTTTATTAAAAGATGCATGGCAACAACATTTAATAAGTTATGTTTTAACATCGTTGTCAACATTTTTGATTGGAATTTTTATGATTAAAAATTTATATGTCAGTAAGTTTCAGAAAGTATTTTATTTAGCCATTTTATTTATGGTTTCATTGGCATCTTTTGGCTTGCCATTGTCAGAAAGCCTTAATAAAAATACCGATTTTAAATCCATAAATTCTTTGCATCAATTTGAAAAAAACAATGAAATAATCAGTTATTCCATTGGTGAAATGGCACCTGAATTGCTTTGGGATTATAACGGTATTTTAAAAGATATTTATAAAAACAATTCTTTAAAAATTCCTTCTGAACCAAATTTCGGATTGTTGTTGATGAGTGAAGATGTTGAAATTATTGAATCCCAATTGAACACAGATTATAATTTAAAGCTCATTGAAACTTACAATTTAAATGTAGGTTCAAAAAAGAAAGAACGATTGATCAGAGAATTTTATTTAGTATCAAAAAAATAGTACTTTTAACCAATACAATAAGCATCGAAAAACCAAAATGCAAACACTTATGAAAACACTGACAAACATTGATAAAGTAGCCTATTTATTTTTAATCGTCATATTTGGATTGGGCATCTACTTTGCAAACACTGATCTCACTTATTTTGATGAAGTTTATACGGTTGAAGACGGCTTTGTTGAAAATGGATCTGCCATATTCCTGTTGGCTTCAAGCCTGCTTTTGCTATATCGATTTTTTAAACTTTTTAAACACAAAGATTTGTTTTGGAAAGTTGGGATTTTAGGCTTATCCTTCGTTTTCTTTTTTGGTGCAGGCGAGGAAATTTCTTGGGGACAGCGTATTTTTAATGTAGAATCCTCAGCATATTTTTTAGAGCATAATGCACAGGGAGAAACCAATTTACACAATTTGGTTGTTGAAGACACCAAAATAAACAAACTTATTTTTAGTCAGCTTTTAACAGTTGTTTTGGTCATTTATTTAATAATCACCCCATTTTTGTACAGAAAATTTGAATGGGTTAAAAAATTGGCGAATAAATTTGCGGTTCCAATTGTGCAATGGCATCACACCATTTCATTTTTAGTGGGCACTGCTTTACTTGTTTTTATTTCATCAAACAGAAAATGGGAGATTTATGAATTGGCTTTTAGCGTTATTTTCTTATTGATATTTATAAAACCTTTCAACAAAGAAATTTACAAGTCTTAATTCATAAACTTTTTCAAAAAAGCTTTAAAAAAAACATAAAATAAAGAAGCATAAATTAGTCCGATAAGCATTCCCGTTACCACATCCAAAGGATAATGCACGCCTAAATAAATTCGGCTATAGGAAACTACCATTGCCCATACTATTAAAATGGGAAACAAATTTTTTAACTTACTTCTTAACAGCAAACCAAAAAATACGGCAATTGCCATAGAATTGGCTGCATGCGCTGAAAAATATCCGTATAAACCACCGCAACGATTGCCCACCAAACGAATTAAATGGGAAATATTTTCATTGTGACAAGGACGCAAACGCTTAAAACCGTATTTAAACAAATTACTGGTTTGGTCGGAAAAAGCAATCAATAAAACAACAAAAAGCAATGCCACAAAAGTTTTCTTTAAGCCAAACTGTTTGTAAGTTAAAAAAAGCAATATTAAATACAAAGGGATGGCGCTGTACTTATTGGAAGTAAACAGCCAAAAGCCATCCCACTGTGTTGTCCCTAAATTATTTAGGTAAATGAATAATTCAATGTCTTTGTTTATGAGTGAATCTATCATTGAATTAACTTGTTTTATAAAATTTTAATTGGACAAACCCACCAATTCCAATTCAAATACCAAATCGGTATCTGGCGGAATCACATTGCCTGCTCCTTGCGCTCCATATCCTAAATGGGAAGGAATAAACACGATTGCTTTATCGCCAATTTTCATTTTTTGCAAGGCTTCTTTAAAACCGCCAATCAATCTTGCATCCGGACCATAAATTGTGGTAAAAGGCGCATAGCCATTATTTTGATCCCTTGTCTCGTCGTAAGTTCCGTAAGCTGTCGCAATCTCTTTATAACTGGTATCGAACAATCTTCCGTCCGTAAAATACCCCGCATAATTTACTTTTACATTAACGCCTTTTGTAGGAAAATCCCCATTCTTTGTTTCAGTAATCACTAATTTCAATCCGGAAGGAAGTTCTTTTGCATCCGCTAAATATTTCGTTATTTTGTCTAAAGTAATTGTTGCGGCCTGCTTAATTTTTTTTTCTTTCTCTTTTAATTCCTTCAGATATTTTTCGTAAAATGTTGAAAATTCTTTTTTAGCATCAAATTTTTTGGCGTTTTTTCCAATGGTTATGATTTCAATGTTTCTGATGGTGTCGTTTTGCATAATGGAATCTACCACAGCCTGACCGGAAACTACATTTCCAAATACCGTATGTTTACCGTCTAACCAAGAAGTTTCTTTATGTGTAATAAAAAACTGGCTTCCGTTTGTGGCCGACCCAGAATTTGCCATCGATAAAATACCGGGTTTGTCATGCTTCAACAAAAGATTTCCGAGACTGTCAGTAGGGAATTCATCGATAAATTTATAGCCAGGATCTCCTTCACCCGTTCCCAACGGATCGCCGCTCTGAATCATAAAATCTTTAATGACTCTATGAAAAATAATGCCATTATAATATTTTTTTCCTTTTAAAGCACCAACAACATACGGATTTGTGCCAGTTGCCAAAGAAACAAAATTAGCTACCGTAACCGGAGTTTTCTGAAATTCAAGTTTCAATAAAATATCTCCCTTGTTCGTTTCCATATTTGCATATAAACCATCAGCCAAATCGGCATATTTGGTTGGTTTGCAAGAAATTACGACCAGCATTAAAAGTAGAATTACAAGTTTGGCTTTCATCTGTTTAAATTTATTGTTTTTATTGATTAAATATAATTCTCCTATTTCTTCAGGCAAGTTTATAATAGTTTGAGTCGTATTGCTGTTTGCCCAATTCAAAGGTTAAATTTATTGTTTTTTATTTAATAAAATGCCCTTTAAACATTTTTACAGGTTTAAAAGGCATTTCAAAATTGGCATTTAAAAGATTAAATACCTGATTTACATTGATTTATTTGGTAATTTCCAACAATTCCACTTCAAAAATTAATGGCATAAAAGGTTTAATTGGTCCGCCTTCACGAGGAAAAGCGCCATAAGCCAATTCTTGGGGAATAAAAAATTTATATTTTGAGCCAACGCTCATTAATTGAAGACCTTCAGTCCAACCTTTAATCACTCTATTCACAAAAAACTCAGCTGGCTCTTTTCTATCCACTGAACTGTCAAAAACCGTCCCGTCAATTAATGTTCCATGATAATGAACTTTTACTTTTGAAGTCTCAAAAGGTTTCGCTCCTTTTCCTTCTTTTAACACAATATATTGCAAGCCGCTTGCAGTAACTTGAACGCCTTTGGCAGTTTTATTAGCCTCCAAAAATTTAACTCCTTCGGCTTTTACGTCAGCAAATTCAGCCTCCATTTTTTGAGTTCTTTCTTCAACTTGTTTTTTCTGGTTTTCCTCTTGCTTTTTTTGAAAGAATGTTCTTAAGATTACCGCAGTATTTTCCTCGCTGATTAAAATATTGGTAGAATCTATTCCGTTCATAACGCCCTGAATAAAAAGATCTTTATTTATTTCAGGGAAATTGCTTTTTAATTTGGAGGCGATATCTATACCCAAGGAATAACTTACCGTATCCACTTCCGTTTTTAATGCTTTTTGCGCTGTCCCTTTATTGTTGCAGGACATCATTGATAAAATTATTGTAAATACTGCTAAAATTTTAATTGCTTTCATTTTTTTTATTGATTTTAATTAATTTAACTTTAAATATTACCGGTTGATTTATTTCTATTTTATTGGCGTCCCCTAAATATCCATAAACTTTATGTGAAGGAAAAAGGAAAGTTACTATATCTCCGGCACCCATCAATTTTAATCCGTTTCGAAGACCTTCAATTATTTCTTGTTTATCTACTATATAGGTTTGCTCCCCTACTTCTTCAGCACTATAAATTAAGTTATTGTCGATGTCGAAAACGTCGTAAATATAATAAAGCTGATCGCCAGTTTCAGGCAAATAGGAATTTATGTTTTTTTTGTTAAAAGTATACCAAAATCCGTTTGGTGAAGCTAAATATACCGTAATTGAATCTTTTTCCATAAGTGCTCTAAAAGCATTTTCTTCGGAAGCATTTATCGTTTTATTCAACATCACAGATTCCTTCAAAAAACTATGCGTTTTTCTTACAACAGGTTTGCGCGGAATTGGGTTTACACACGAAACAGCAAGCACTAATAAAATATAAATAAAATATCTATGCTTCATAAGAGGTCAGCAATTCGTTTTTAAACTTCGGTATGATATTTAAAAACTTTGTGAGTGTATCTTGCAGGGAAAGTTCAGATTTCCCTCCTGCAGCATTGTCGTGCCCGCCACCATTAAAATGCTTTCTGGCAAATTTATTGACTGAAAAGCTTCCTTTAGATCTGAAGGAGATTTTTATGATTTTCTGATCGGCATCTTCAATAAAAATAGCGGCAAAGATAACGTCATCAACAGACAATCCGTAATTCACGATGCCTTCAGTATCTCCTTTTTGAAAATCAAATTCATTTAATTCTGCTTGAGATAAAGTGATATATGCAGTTTTCAGCTCTTTTATAACCACCAAATTGGTTAATGCCCTTCCTAAAAGTTGCAAACTGCCATAAGAATTGGTGTCATAAACATTATGATAAATTTTAGAATTATCCGCGCCTTTATCAATTAAATCAGCAACAATTCTGTGTGTTTCACTTGTGGTGGAGGGAAATCGAAATGACCCTGTATCGGTCATAATTCCCGTATAAATACAAGTCGCAATCTCCTGATCTATAACTTCAACATCATTCAGCTTTTCTAAAAAATGATATACCATTTGGCAAGTTGAACATATCGAAGTATCTGAAAATAAGTATTTTGCAATATCTTCTGGCTGCTGATGGTGATCTATCATCATAAAAATACCCAAAAATTCCTTCAGTGTATTTTCCATATCATCTCCCACCCTGTTCAACGCATTAAAATCCATTAAAAAAATAATGGAGGCTTCTTCAATAGCCTTTTTTGACTGCCTGTTTTGCATGTCAAATTTCAAGGTGTCTTTTGATCCCGGCAGCCATTTTAAAAAATTTGGATAATCATTTGGAGAAACAACAGTTGCAGAATGTCCCTTTTTCTTCAAATAGTAACACATCGCCAAACTTGAGCCAATTGCATCCCCATCAGGGTTTTTATGTGGCACAATCACCACATTTTGAGGCGTGGAAAACAGCTCTTTTATTTCCTTAATATCACTTTTATTCATAAGGGTGCAAATATACAAATTTATACAATATTTTATTTCATTATTTTATTTCTTGAACATTGCTATATTTGACGAAATTGTACCAATGAAGATTTTAGTGTTGAGCACTTCAAGGAGGGAAGTGAATATATCTTCATTTAGTCATTCAATTAATATGTAACTAATTAATTGTCAATATATTAATATATAGAGATAAAAATATAATTTTTATGTTTATAAACCAGACGAAAGAATATAGAAAAAAGACAAAAGACTATTGCCATAGAAATCAATTGTTTATCACATTTTCTTTTCCTTATATATTAACGTCGATTTAATATCAAAATAACACAAAATGAATTGTTTTAAATTAACCTTACTCGTGTTTTTGCTCATTTCTTCTTGTAAAATGAATGAAAACAAAAAAATTAATTCCCCAATTTTACTGGAAACAAGCAGTGATTTCACTATTGCTTTTGGTTCATGCAACAATCAAGAGCTCCCGAATCTTATGTGGCCAGCAATTGAAAAAAACAAACCGAACGTGTGGATTTGGGGCGGTGATGTTATTTATACAGATACTTATGATATGGCGTTTATGGCAGAAAATTACCAAAAACAAAAAAACAATGCCGATTATGCCGCTTTTGCAAAAAAAGTGGAAGTGCTCGGCACTTGGGATGACCACGATTATGGTTTGAATGACGGCGGCATTGAATATATAAAAAAGGCCGAAGCGCAACAATTGTTTTTGGATTTTCTTGATGTTCCTAAAAATGATGAAAGAAGAATACAAGAGGGCGTTTATTTCTCCAAAGATTATCGCGTGAACAACAACACCATAAAAATTATTTTATTGGACACCCGCTATTTCAGAACCTCATTAACTCCCGACAACGAAACCAAAAAGCGCTATAAGCCAAATTTATACGGTGAAGGATCTATGTTGGGAAATACACAGTGGGAATGGCTAAAAAACGAACTTCAAAATTCAAAAGCAGCTTATAATATTATTGTGAGCAGCATTCAATTTTTATCTGGAGAGCACGGATTTGAAAGCTGGGGAAATATGCCACACGAAGTTGATAAATTAATAAATCTGCTCAAATCAACCAATGCAAAAAAAACCATTATGCTGTCGGGT
The DNA here is from genome assembly GCA_002842505.1 of Bacteroidetes bacterium HGW-Bacteroidetes-3. Taxonomy (GTDB): domain Bacteria; phylum Bacteroidota; class Bacteroidia; order Flavobacteriales; family Flavobacteriaceae; genus Lutibacter. Next base: position 27,691 of record PHDE01000007.1, read on the forward strand.
GACAGGCATATTTCAGAATTTTCAAAAATTGAAATAGCCGGTTTAAGTTATCCTTTAATCGATTTTACCTCAAGCGGACTTACGCATTCCTATACCAATTTTAAAGAAGAGGCAAATAAATACAGATTGGGCAAGGTGGTTTCAGAAAAGAGTTTTGGCATTTTAAAATTTGATTTTAAAGCCAATAAAGTAACCATGGAAATTAGGGATGAAAACAATGTAATTTATGAAACGTACACCCAAAATTACTAGGCAAACGCTAAAATTATTTCACAGAGTTACTCTAAGGCAATACAGCGTTTCACGGAGCGTTATTGAATATTTTACATTGCAGATTTTAGAATAATTATGATTTAGGTATATTTACCTGGCCAAAATTATAGGTAACACTAAACTTTATTCATAAAATAGTATCTTTGCAGCGATTTAAAAAATTAAAGACAATTAAAAATGGCAACAAACAGAACGTTTACAATGCTTAAGCCTGATTCAGTGGAAAAGGGATACATTGGAGCAATTTTAGAAAAAATTAATGCTGCAGGTTTTAGAATTGCAGCAATAAAAATGACACAAATGACAGTGGCCGATGCCGAAAAATTTTATGAAGTGCACAGCGCACGTCCATTTTTTGGCGAATTGGTTGAATTTATGACTCGCGGACCAATTGTAGCCGCTATTTTAGAAAAAGAAAATGCTGTTGAAGATTTTCGCGTATTGATTGGCGCAACAAATCCTGTCGATGCCGCTGAAGGCACCATTCGAAAATTATACGCTTCTTCTATGGGAGAAAATGCAGTTCACGGTTCAGACAGCGATGATAATGCGGCTATTGAAGGCGCTTTTCATTTTTCTGGCAGAGAAATATTTTAAAAAAACTATATTGTACGGCCAGGTCGCGACCTGGCCCTACTTCTAATATTAAAAAAATCCATTGTTTTTAGCAATGGATTTTTTTATCAGCCAAAAATTATTTTAGAAATCAACTCTTCCCCTAACTCCTCGTTCATCATTTTGATGATTTTTTCTTTACCGTAACTCAATTCTTCACGCAAAACAGAAGATTTCAATTTCACCACCAATGTTTTTCCGTTTAATTCAACCTTGCCGGTATAGGAAACAACGCCGTTTCCCATCAGTTTGGCCCAAGCTTCTTTTACGGATATCTGGTTCATTCCTTTGGTTAATTTATTTTCTTTGATGACCTCTTTCATCAAATCTTCCATCGACTGAAATTCATTTAAACGTTTGGCCATTACAATTGAAATATTTTATACGGTTGATTTGTTTTTTTTACCACGTCTTCGGTGCGCTGTTTGTGTGTATCACTAATAAATAATTGTCCGAACTCATCATTATTCACCAAATTTATAAGTTCCTGCACTCTTAAATCATCCAATTTATCAAAAATATCGTCCAGCAATAAAATAGGCTTGATGTTGGACTGGGATTTTATAAAATCGAATTGCGCCAGTTTTAAGGCAATCAAATAGGATTTTTGCTGACCTTGCGATCCGAATTTTTTAATGGGATATCCATCAATTTCAAACGCCAAATCGTCCTTATGAATTCCGGCGCAAGTGTATTGAAGCACTCTGTCCCGTTCTATATTTTGTTCAAACAATTCCATAAAACTTGCTTCATCCAACTGCGTTTTATAAACCAAGTTCACTTGTTCTTTGCTTGATGAAATTGCCGCATAACGTTCCTTAAAAATGGGGATAAACGCTTTCAAAAATTCGGTTCTCTTTTTAAAAATAACGCTTCCGTAAGTTTCCAATTGTTCATTGTACACTCTTAAATTTAAGGCATCAAAAAGTCGGTTTGCCGCAAAAAATTTCAACAAAGAATTACGCTGAGCCAACACTTTGTTATATTTTATGATAGTTTGAAGGTACAATTTATCGGATTGTGAAATTACATTGTCCATAAATTTTCTGCGCGTATCGCTGCCTTCCACAATTAAATCGCTGTCGCCCGGCGAAATAATCACCAAGGGCAAATAGCCAATATGCTCCGAAAATTTTTCATAGGCTTTGCCATTTCGTTTCACCACTTTTTTATTTCCGCGTTTTAAACTGCATACAACATTTTCAATTTTATTGCTTATTTTGTACTCCCCTTCAATCATAAAAAAATCTTCGGAATGTTTAATATTTTGCGTGGCCGCCGGATTGAAGTAACTCTTGGCAAAAGACAGGTAATAAATGGCATCTAAAACAGTCGTTTTTCCGACTCCGTTATTACCCACAAAACAATTAATTTTTTCCTGAAAATCAAATGTTTGGGACTCGAAATTTTTAAAATTTACCAGTGTTATTTTTTGTAAATGCATCTATTTTTTTTGAAAGTTTAAAATTATTGAAAATAAATGAAAATTTAGACACAATTGCATTTTTACTTTCCAATTAAAAATTCTATTTTTGCGCCTACAAATTTCTAAGAAATGGCAACATATAAAAAGACAGGAAGTAAAGCAAAAGATGCTCATAATAGCATTGAAGACAAATCAACAACGGCTGAAGTTTTTAATACTTTAGACCAAACAGCTTCAAGATCAGAGCAATTTATCATAAAAAATCAAAATATCATTTTTATTCTTTTAGGCATTGTAGTGGCTTCAATTTTGGGCTATTTGGCTTATCAAAAATATGTAAAAGCACCTAAAGAAAAAGAAGCCGCAAATGAATTGGCATTCCCTAAAGTTTATTTTGAAAATGCCATAAACAATTCAGTGTCAGCAGATTCATTATTCACTCTTGGCCTAAATGGAGCAGACGGAAAATACGGATTTATAGATATCGCTGATGAATACAGCGGCACAAAAGCAGGAAATTTAGCAAACTATTACGCCGGAATTTCTTACTTAAGATTAAAAAAATACAAAGAAGCCATTGATTATTTGGAAGAATTTTCTTCAAAAGATGAATTATTGGGACCAACAGCAAAAGGAGCGATTGGTGATGCTTTTGCCGATATTAACCAACCTCAAGATGCTTTTGACTATTATGTGAAAGCGGCTGAATTAAAAGACAATAATTTTTCTACGCCATTATTCCTTTTCAAAGCAGGAAACACCGCCATGGAATTGGGGAAATTTCCAAAAGCTTTAGAATTGTTTGAAAGAATTAAAAACAATTATCCAAATGCTGATGAAGCTAAAAATATTGACATTTATATCAACAAAGCTGCCTTTGCATCAAAAAAATAAGCGGTAAATGGCTACAACTAATTTATCCGATTACGATAAAACCAACATCCCAAACTCGAAAAACTTTCGGTTTGGGATTGTTGTTTCTGAATGGAACGCAGACATTACCGAAAACCTATATCTGGGTGCCGAAAAAACGTTGCTAGAAAACGGAATTTCAAAAGAAAACATTTTGAGATGGAATGTTCCCGGAAGTTTTGAACTTATTTTCGGCTGCAAACGTATGCTGGAAACCCAAAAATTAAATGCCGTAATTGCCATTGGAAATGTGATTCAGGGTGAAACAAAACATTTCGATTTTGTTTGTGAAGGCGTTACGCAAGGCATAAAAGACCTAAATATTAAATACGACATTCCTGTTATTTTTTGCGTGTTAACCGATAATACCAAACAGCAATCCATTGACCGATCTGGCGGAAAACACGGCAACAAAGGCGTGGAATGTGCCATTGCAGCCATAAAAATGGCAGCATTAACAACGTTTTAACACCCAAATTATCCACAAAACTTGACCACCTCTTTTTAATTCAGTAATTTTGATAATTACTGATTAATTTAAATTTATGTTTGGTAAATTATTTAAGCCCAGCTCACATTATGTTTTTAATTATAAGCCTCGTTATTATGATGAGCGGAAAGAACGTTTGCGAAATTTAGAAAAAAAATATCACAGTCCTGACGTAAACGATCCAGAAATTTCAAAAATAAGCCTTACAAAAAATAATTTAAAAAACGATTGGGTAAAAAATAAAAGAAGCGCAACAAACAGATCTTCGAATTTACGATTGGCAGTCATCATTGCTATTTTAGTGGGAATCGCCGCTTACATTCTTGAATTACATAAATTATTTTAATGCCCGATATCATTCAGTTATTGCCCGATCACGTTGCAAATCAAATTGCGGCCGGTGAAGTGGTCCAAAGACCTGCATCTGTTGTAAAAGAGTTGATGGAAAATGCCATTGATGCAGAAGCCACATCTATTAAACTGATTGTTAGAGAGGCCGGAAAATCGCTTATTCAGGTGATAGACAACGGAAAAGGAATGAGCCAGACTGATGCCCGGCTAAGTTTTGAAAGACACGCCACTTCCAAAATAAAAAAGGCTGAGGATTTATTCAATTTACATACAAAAGGGTTTCGAGGTGAGGCATTGGCTTCTATAGCTGCAATTGCGCACGTGGAATTGAGAACAAAACAGGATGATCAGCAATTGGGATCTTGTTTAAAAATTGAGGGAAGCACTTTAATATCCCAAGAAAATATTTCAACACCCACGGGAACTTCCGTTGCCGTAAAAAATTTATTTTACAACATTCCTGCCCGAAGAAATTTCCTGAAATCAAACACCATTGAAACGCGCCATATTGTAAACGAATTTCAACGCGTTGCTTTGGCGCACCCAAACATTGCCTTTTCATTTTATCACAATGAAAATGAGGTTTATAATTTAAGCATGGGTAATTTACGCCAGCGAATTGTGGCCATTTTGGGCAAAAAAACAAATGAAAAATTAGTGCCGATTCATGAAATTACCGATTTGGTTGAAATTAAGGGATTTGTCACCAAACCAGAATTTGCCAAGAAGAAAAGAGATGAACAGTTCTTTTTTGTGAATGACCGTTTTATTAAAAATGCCTATTTAAATCACGCCGTTTCAAGCGCTTTTGAAAACTTGCTGTCGGGCGGACATTATCCAACCTATTTTTTGTATTTGACCGTGCCAACAAACAGCATCGACATCAATATTCATCCGACCAAAACAGAAATAAAATTTGACGACGAGAAAACGCTGTACGCCATTTTGCGTTCTGCTGTAAAACATAGTTTGGGCCAATACAACGTTGCGCCAATTCTTGATTTTGACCGTGACGCTACGCTTGACACACCCTACAATTTAAAAGGCACAAATTCATCAAACCCAAGGGTAATTGTTAATCGCGATTTCAATCCCTTTAAATCCGAAGATCAAAAATCCATTCAATTTCCCTATAAACGGGAAAAAAATATGGAATGGGAAAGTTTGTACAATGGCCTTGACACTGCCAACATAGATTTTAAATCTGAAACATCCGTTGATTCTGGTTTGTTTTCAGAAGAAAAACAGAACAGCAAAACTTATCAGGTTCATAAAAAATACATTGTCAGCAGCATTAAATCGGGTATTGTTTATATCAATCAACATTTGGCGCACCAGCGAATTCTATATGAAGAATTTTTAGAAAACATCACCGTTAAAGATGCTATGAGCCAACAATTGCTTTTTCCTTTAGAATTGTCTTTCAATAAAGCGGATATTGTTTTAATCAAAGAAATTAAAGACGATTTAGAGAGCATCGGATTTTTGTTTGGCGAAATATTAAACGACACCATTATTGTTATGGGAATGCCGGTTAATATTGTTGAAAGCCAAATTACCCCTATTATTGAACAACTGCTGGAAGACATAAAAAATGATATTCCCGACACCAATTTTAGCCACGTTGATTTGATGGCAAAAAGTCTTTCAAAAAGTTTGGCCATAAAAACGGGCACAAAACTTGACCTAAAAGAGCAAGAAGATATTGTAAATAAACTATTTTTGTGCAAACAACCAGATAGTTCTCCTTTTGGAAAAAGGACGTTTATCACGGTAAATATTGATGAAATTGATAAAAAATTTAACAATTAACCTTTGTTGAAAAAATAAATTTATGGGAAGAATAACAGAAGCTGTCAAACATATCATAATTTTAAACGTAATATTATTTATTGCGCCACTATTAATGCCAGATTTAAATTTGCAAAACTTATTTGCCTTATATTTTCCTGAAAACGAAAAATTTGGGTTTTGGCAATTTTTAACGCATATGTTTATGCACGGCGGATTCGCCCACATCCTATTTAATATGTATGGTTTATGGGCATTTGGAACGCCGTTGGAACAAATGTGGGGAAGAAATAAATTCATCTTTTTCTACCTTTCTGCAGGTTTGGGCGCTGGCGCCATTTATACTTTGGTTAATTATTACCAGTTCAATTCGGTTTATGACCAGTTGGTTAGCATTGGTTTAACAGCTCCGGATATTCAGAGTATATTGAATACTGGAAGTTACAATCCACAAATTTTGGAATCGATTTCCAGCGCTGATCTTTCTGAATTTTATGCCACTTACCACACGCCTGCCATTGGCGCTTCGGGTGCGGTTTACGGAGTTTTGGTTGCATTTGGCATGGCATTTCCGAATGCAAAATTGGCCTTGATATTTTTCCCGGTACCAATTGCCGCAAAATATTTTATTCCTGTAATTATTTTAGGGGATTTATTCTTCGGAATCACAAAATATTCGGTTGGGAATGTAGCACATTTTGCCCACGTTGGCGGTGCTATCATCGGATTTATAATTGCTTGGTATTGGAAACAAAATCAATTTAAACAGTGGAACTAAGTTGACTATCATAACCGACATAAAACATGCTTTTAGCAAAGCCAATATTGTTGAAAAAATAATTTACATCAACGTATTTTTATTTTTAGTAACGGTATTGCTTAGTAAATACATTATTAACTGGTTCGCTTTACCCGCAAATTTCGATGATTTTTTACACAAACCCTGGACCTTGGTTTCTTACGTATTTATACATCAGGGTTTATTTCATATTTTGTCTAACTTATTGGTTTTATACTATCTGGGAAATTTATTTTTGGATTTTTATACCAAAAAGCAATTTCTGAATTGTTACTTTTCAGGCGGTATTTTTGGAGGAATTGTGTTTTTAGGATACTATTATTTTATTGATAAAACCGAAGCTTTTCCGTTGGCGGGTGCATCAGCGGCCGTAACGGCAATTTTTATGGCCATTGCAACAAAAATTCCTCGTTATGCAATCCAATTGCGCTTTATTGGCAGTGTTGAATTATGGGTAATGGCGGCAATTTGGGTGATTTTAAGCATCTTACAAATTGCAAATCCGGAAAAAGGAAGTGCCATTGCACATTTAAGCGGCGCTATTTTCGGTTTCGTTTATGCAAAACAGTCAGAAAATGGAATCGACATAGGTAAATGGTTTGAAAACATGGTGGATTTTTTCGCAAATGCCTTCAAAACAAATAAAAAAGGACCGTTAAAAACGGTTTATAAATCGGGTAAAAAAAGCACTTCGGAAGAAGTTTCAAAAACAAAACAACGAAAAATTAATGATATTTTAGATAAAATAAGCAAATCAGGTTACGAAAGTTTATCGCAAGAAGAAAAAGACTTTTTATTTAGATCCGGAAAAGAATAATTTATGAAAAATTTAGCCCTTATCGATAAATTTATTTTTATCCTAAATTCACTTTTCGCAACATTGCTGCTTTTATCTTATCTAAACTATTACATTTCCCCAAATACCATTTCTATTTTTGCATTGATAAGTTTAATACTTCCATTTTTAATTATCATAAATATCATTTTTGCGGTTTATTGGATTGTTCGGATAAAAAAACAATTCCTTCTTTCCATAATTATTTTAGCTATTGGTTATCAATATATTACGAAGTTATATTCGTTGAAGGAAAAAAAAATAATGTTGACGGATGATGTAAGAATTATGAGCTATAACGTAAGAATGTTCAACCTTTACAAATGGATTGACGAAAAAAATGTGGATGAAAAAATATATGATTTCATCAATTCCAAGGAACCTGATATTTTGTGTATCCAGGAATTTCATCCATCCTTAAAAAAGGGATTAAAATATCCGTACGAGTATATCAAAATTAGCAATGAAAACAACCATTTTGGCCACGCCATTTTTTCGAAATTTAAAATCGTAAATTCTGGATCTTTAAACTTTTCAAATACCGGAAACAATGCCATTTTTGCCGATATTGTTAGAAACAGCGACACCATTCGCGTTTATAACATTCATTTGGAAAGTTTAAAACTAAATCCGAATGATGACTATTTCACGCAAGAAAATTCGGAAAAATTTAAAAAAAGGGTTGAAAAGGCTTTTAAAATTCAAGCCAACCAAGTTGAATTAATCAAGCTTCACCAAGAAAAAATTACCTATAAATCCATCATTTGCGGTGATTTTAACAACACTGCTTTTTCCTGGATTTATCATCAACTTAAAGAAAACAAAAACGATGCTTTTGAAGTTGCGGGAAAAGGCTTCGGAAGAACTTTCGATTATAAATTGCCTGTTCGGATTGATTATATTTTGACAGATGATAAAATTGAAGTCAATAATTTTAAAACCTACGAAGTAAAGTTTTCTGACCATTTCCCCATTATGGCTCGACTAAAATTTTAAGATAAACTGATAAGTGTCAGCACTAAAAAAATTAAAATTCAATATTTTAGCATTCATAAAAAAAAACCAATATCCAATATGAAAAAAATATTTTCATTTCTGTTTCTCTGCACCTTTATTTTAGGATTTTCACAACAAACAACACTAAGTCTGGAAGATGCCGTTTTAGGTTATCAAAAAGGATTGTATCCAGCTTCGTTAACCGACCTTCAATGGGTGGATAATTCCAATAGCTACGTTTTTCAAAAAGACAACACCTTGATTTTTACCGATGCGGCTTCAAACAAAGTGACCAAAAATATGCCACTTTCCGAGCTTCAAAAAAGCTATCCTGAATTAAAGCGATTTCCGCGTTTGATGGAAATCTCTTCAAACGAGCTGGTGTTTACCAACAAAAATAGTATTGAAACTTTTAATTATGGCAACCTTTCAAAAAGCGCTTCCATTTCTTTTGATGAAGCTGCCGAAAATACGGAATACAATTCCAAAGCCAAAGCAATTGCATATACATTGGAAAACAATTTATTTATTGGAACAGCTTCAAACCCAAAAATTGCCGTAACCAACATTGATGATAAAAATATGGTGTCCGGTCAAGCGATTCACAGAAGCGAATTTGGAATTGTGAAAGGAACATTTTGGAGCCCCGAAGGTAATTATTTGGCGTTTTACCAAAAAGATGAAACCAATGTAACAAATTATCCTTTGGTTGACATCACCACCTATCCTGCTTCGTTAAAAAACATCAAATATCCGATGGCCGGACAAGGAAGTGAAATTGCTAAAATTGGCATTTACAACCTTAAAACACTACAAATAGTTTACCTTGACATTGATACAGCTGACGAACATTATCTGACAAATTTATCCTGGACGCCAGATGAAAAATACGTATTGGTTGCAGAAATTAACAGAGGCCAAAATCACGTTTGGTACAACCGTTATGATGTTTCAAACGGTAAAAAAGTGAATACTTTGTTTGAAGAAACCAATGACAAATGGACGGAACCAGAACATGACGCCGTATTTTTACCCAACAGCAACACCAACTTTTTATGGTTTAGCGAGCGAAACGGATTTATGAATTTATACCAATATGCTACTGATGGAAAACTCATAAAACAAGTTACCAATTTTAATTGGGTAGTGACCGGTATTTTAGGTTTTGACCTTAAAGGCGAACATGTTTTTATTTCAGGAACTGGTGCCGATCCAAGGGAAATGCACACGTTTAAAGTGAATTTAAAGAACGGGAAATTCACAAAACTTACCAAAATTAACGGCACGCATTCCACACAATTGAGCACTAACGGAAATTATTTAATTGACAGTTTCAGCAATTTAAACATTCCGACCAACATTGAAATTGTTGCTACAGACAATAACAAATCAACTTCCATATTTACTGCTGAAAATCCGCTGAAAGATTACAAAATGGCAACCACAGAATTTATAAAACTTAAAGGAAACGACGGCACCGATTTATATGCGAAAATCACAAAACCTGCCAATTTTGATGCCACCAAAAAATATCCTGTGATGGTTTATGTTTATGGCGGTCCGCATTTGCAATTGGTAAAAAACTCGTGGTTGGGAGGCTCTAATTTATGGATGTTGGCATTTGCTTCTCTAGAAAATTATATTGTTTTTACGCTTGATAACAGAGGTTCCGAAAACAGGGGTTTTGCATTTGAAAGCGCTGTTCACCGCAATTTGGGCGATGCTGAAATGGAAGACCAACTGACAGGAATTGACTATTTAAAATCGCTGAATTTTGTGGACAGCAAAAGAATTGCGGTAAACGGCTGGAGTTTTGGCGGATTTATGACCACCAGTTTAATGCTTAGGAATCCGGGCATTTTCACCACAGCTGTTGCCGGCGGACCGGTAACTGACTGGAAATATTACGAAGTGATGTACGGCGAACGTTATATGGATACACCACAAGAAAATCCGCAAGGTTACGAAAAAGCCAAAGTTCACAATTACATTAAAAATTTAGAAGGAAAACTATTGTTGATTATTGGCAGCGTGGATCCGGTTGTGGTTCCGCAGCACAGTATGACGTTGTTACAGGAAGCCGTAAAACAAAAAGTTCAAATCGATTTTTTCACTTATCCAATGCACGAGCACAATGTTGGCGGTGTTGACAGGGCACATCTGATTAAAAAAATGATGGATTATATTGTGGAGAATAATAAAAGCCCCCTAACCCCCGAAATAGCCCCCTAACCCCCGAAGGGGGAATTATTAACTTAACAATGAAGCGTTTAAGAATAGTTTAAAAGTTAAAAACAAAAGATCGAAGTTGGAAAACTGTCGGATTTAATTAGCAATAATATAGAAAAAATTATTATGGAACCCCAAATTTTAATCAGCCCCGACAAGAGTTCCATCGTTAAAATTGACAAAGGCGAATTGGTGAGTTTTTTAAAAAACGAAGAGGAATTGATTCATCAAAAAGGACAACCCGGATGGCGGAATTCAGATACAGAAATGTTCCCTGTTATTGGTCCGACAGAAGCGAATGACTTTATGGTTTCAACGCCGAAAGGCGACGCAATCCAGGATCAGCACGGACTTTTAAGGGAATTAACCTACAACTTAATGGAAAACGGCGCTCATTTTGCCGTTTTCCAAAAAGCATATACTGTAAATTCTATCGTAAATAATTCAAAATTTCCGAAAAAATCGCCAGAGGAAAAATTGTCTTGGCCTTATGGTTTCAGGTTCAAAAAAGGATACGAATTGTCAAACGATTCCCTAAAAATTACTTTTGAAATTGAGGCTGAAAAAGGAATGCCATTTATGTTGGGTTACCATCCGGCATTCAAACTATCTGGCGACTATTCTGAAATTTGCAAAACAAAAAATCAAGAAGTTGCACTTCAAAAAATAATGGACGGCGGTTCAACCGCATTTCCTGTTTTAAATACCGATGAAATTTCATTAGTTAAAAATACTGGTTTCAATATCAAAATTAAAACAAAGGGTTTCAACAATTTTATGTTGTGGACAGAAGTGCCCAATATGCTTTGCGTAGAGCCAATTACCGCTTATCCTTATGATAAAGGTAAACTGCCGCTTTCCAAGAAATTGTTTGGTTTATCGAAAGGGAAGGATTGTTTTGAAGTTTTGATTATTCCGTTTAAAAATAACAACCCTATTTTGTAAAAACCATATAAACACCAACAATAAAAAGAATTAAAATCAAAACTTAAAACTTTTGTAAAGCTGGATTTGGCATTTTCGCAATCATTATTTAAAAATAAAATTCAGTACTTTTGCATCCGATAAATGTACAAGAATGAGCGCACAAAAAAAAGTCGCATTTTATACACTTGGGTGTAAACTTAATTTTTCTGAAACTTCCACCATTGCCAGAAGCTTTCAAAACGAAGGTTTTGAACGTGTTGAATTCGAGGAAGTAGCTGATATTTATGTAATTAATACTTGCTCCGTAACGGACAATGCCGATAAAAGATTTAAAACCATCGTTAAATCCACTTTAAAATTAAACGATAAAGCATTTTTAATTGCCGTTGGCTGTTATGCCCAATTAAAACCTGAGGAATTGGCTGCTGTTGATGGCGTTGACTTGGTTTTGGGCGCCACTGAAAAATTTAAAGTGACCGATTATCTCAACGACCTTTCTAAAAACGAAATGGGTGAAGTACACTCTTGCGAAATTGAAGACGCCAATTTTTATGTGGGCTCCTACTCTTTTGGCGACAGAACGCGTGCTTTTTTGAAAGTGCAGGACGGCTGCGATTATAAATGCACTTATTGCACCATTCCGCTGGCAAGAGGAATTTCGCGCAGCGACACTTTGGAAAATGTGCTGGAAAACGCCAGGGAAATTTCAGAAAAGGGAATTAAGGAAATTGTGCTAACAGGCGTAAACATTGGCGATTATGGCAAAGGAGAATTTGGAAATAAAAAACACGAACATACTTTTCTGGACTTGGTGAAAGCGCTGGACAATGTTGAGGGCATTCATCGTTTCAGAATTTCTTCCATAGAACCAAATTTACTTCAAAAGGAAACCATCGATTTTGTGGCCGAATCCAGAAGTTTTGTGCCGCATTTTCATATTCCATTACAAAGTGGAAGCGATACTTTGCTCAAATTAATGAAACGTCGTTATTTACAAGAAACTTACACCAACCGCGTTGAAGCCATCAAAAGCAAAATGCCAAATGCGTGCATTGGTGTTGATGTAATTATCGGTTTTCCTGGCGAAACAGATGAATTATTTTTAGAAACCTACAACTATTTAAACGAATTAAATATTTCGTATTTACACGTTTTCACTTATTCAGAAAGGCCAAATACGGAAGCTCTTGAAATGGAAGGCGTTGTGCCGAAAAATATCCGAAACAAACGCAGTAAAATGCTCAGAGGCTTGTCGGTTAAAAAACGCAGGGCTTTTTACGAAAGTCAGCTAGGCACAGAACGCACCGTTTTATTTGAAAGTGAAAATAAAGATGGTTTTATCTACGGATTTACGGAAAATTACGTAAAAGTAAAAACACCTTGGAATCCGGAATTGGTAAATACACTGCATCAAATTAAATTAACCGAAATAAATGAAGACGGCATTGTGCGTTTTGACTGGCTTAAACAGCCGGCTTTTATTGACTAAACTGACATCAAAAAATAAAAATTGTGAGTGATTTATATCCTTTTGCCTTATTGGTTTTCACCTCGTTTTTTACGCTGATAAATCCCTTGGGAACGATGCCGATATTTATGTCGATGACGGCCACATTAAGCAAACAACGTCGCAAACAAACCGCCAAAAAAGCAACTTTGGTGGCGTTTTTTACCATTATAGCCTTTGCTTTTTCGGGGCAAATTTTATTTAAATTCTTTGGGATTTCCGTAAACAGTTTTAGAATTGTAGGGGGCGTTATTTTCTTCACAATGGGTTGGGATATGTTACAGGCAAGATTGGGCAGTTTTAAACATACGGATGATGAGCAAAAAATTGACGCTTATGTGGAAGATATTTCCATTACGCCATTGGCAATTCCGATGATTTGCGGACCCGGAGCAATCACAAACGCGATTATTTTGATGGAAGATGCCAATGAAATTTCATTGAAAATCGTTTTAATTTCAACAGTTGCATTCATCTTATTTTTAACTTATGTCATACTTGTTGGCGCAAGTAAAATCACCGAAAAATTAGGCCAGACAGGAAATAAAGTGATGATGCGCTTGATGGGTTTGATTGTGATGGTAATTGCTGTTGAATTTTTCTTTAGCGGATTAAAACCTATTATTTTAGACATCCTGAACAGTTAATGGAAAATCAAAAAACACCTATTTATTTTGTTCCCGGCTTGGCTGCAAGTTCGGAAATTTTTGAATTTTTGCAATTTCCGAAAGAAAAATTTGAACTTCATTTTTTGGAATGGCTAATTCCGTTGTCGGCCAACGAACCTATTGAAGATTACGCAAAACGAATGGCCGATTTGGTGCTTGAGGAAAATCCAGTTTTGATAGGCGTTTCTTTTGGCGGAATTATGGTGCAGGAAATGGGCAAACACCTTCAGCCCAAAAAAACGATCATCATTTCAAGCGTAAAAAGTCGACATGAATTGTCCAAATCGTTAAAATTCATCCAGAAATTTAAAATCTATAAATTATTTCCGTCGAAATTCATTGAAAATATAGAAATGTTTTCGTTTTTGGCATTTGAGGAAACTTCCAAAACGCGATTAAAATTATACAAAAAATACTTTTCAGTAAGAGACCGAAAGTACTTAAACTGGTCCATTTACAATGTGTTGCACTGGCAACAAACCAAACCTTCTGAAAATATACTTCACATCCACGGTACTGCCGATGCCATTTTTTCGTTTAAATATATAAACGATTGTATTGCAGTTGAAAAAGGCACGCATATTATGATTATTAACAGGGCAAAAACCATCAGCAAAATAATTATAGGTTCACTTAAATAAAATGTTAAAATGAACATAAGCAAAGTGTTTCCATCAAATTAATTTGTAATTTGCCATTAAACAAACCCTTAAAATCAAATAATATGGACAAGTCAATTAAAATTTTAGGATTAATTGCGGTGATAATGATAAGTTCATTACTAATTTTTGCAGCTAAAAAATCAGATTCAAAAGACAATAATTACGTTAAAGAAGGTGATAAAAACACCCGTGAAACCTACGAAATCAAAGCCTTGAAAATTCCTGAAAATTTGGATTTTGCAGGCGAACGCGTGCCCACAGAAAATGATGACATAAAAGAGCGAATGGATCGCGAATTATTGGTAAATACCTATTGGCATTCCAACACCATACTGTTATTTAAAAGAGCCAATAAGTTTTTTCCGATTATTGAACCTATTTTGAAAAAAAATGGAATTCCAAACGATTTTAAATATTTGGCGCTTATTGAAAGTGGCCTTCTAAACGTAACTTCCCCTGCCGGAGCCAAAGGTTTTTGGCAAATATTGGAAGGCACCGCCAAAGAAAGCGGGTTGGAAGTAAATTCAAATGTGGATGAACGTTACCATTTGGAAAAATCCACACAAGCTGCCTGCGATTATTTAAAAGTCGCAAAAGCGCGTTTTGGAAACTGGACATTAACTGCCGCGGCATACAATGCAGGAAATAGAGGCGTTTCGAGCAAAATGGAAACCCAAAAAGTAAGCAGTTATTACGATTTGCTTTTGGGAGATGAAACGGAACGCTACATTTTAAGAATCGTTGCCGTTAAAGAAATTATGTCAAATCCAGAAAAATACGGCTACATTTTTGACAAAGAAGATTTATATACGGCAACGCCCACAAAAATTGTTGAAGTAAATACGCCAATTACCGATTTAGCGCAATATGCCATAGATTTAGGCATCAATTACAAAATATTGAAATTGCACAATCCGTGGTTGCGCGAAAATACCTTGGGGAATAAAACCGGAAAGACCTATCAATTAAAAATTCCTGTTGAAACCAAATGAAAATGACGATAACAACAATTATTACTTTAATTATTATTGGATTGTCTGCCGGAATTTTAAGCGGACTCGTGGGTGTTGGCGGCGGCATTATTATGGTGCCGTTATTTGTGCTATTTTTAGGGTTGACACAACACAATGCGCAAGGATTGAGCTTGGCGGTAATGCTCCCGCCTGTTACATTTTTGGCGGTTTACAACTACCATACCGCCGGCGCTGGCGGGAATATTGATTGGCGAATTGCGATTACCGTTTCCATTTTGTTTATTATTGGCGGATTTATAGGTTCAAAAATAGCTTTGCAAATTGACCAGCGAATGCTTCGAAGAATATTTGGTTTTTTTATGCTAATCGTGGCTATTAGGCTCATTTTTACCAAATAATTCATTCTTAGAAAAAAGACCGCTCACTTCGACTTTCGCTCAGTGCAGGTTGCTAAAAGAAAAGAGAAAAGAAACTTTTCTCTAAATCTATGACTCGTTTCTTTGATTAAGAAAACAGCATTCTACATAACAAATTCAAAATAACATCAACTTTTTTATTTAATTTTCTTTCAAAAACAAGTACCTTTGCAACTATGGGACTAAATAACAACGACATTTTTAAAAAACTTCGCGTAGCGCATAAATTGCGTGATGAGGATATTGTGAACATTTGTAAACTGGTGGATTTTGAGATTACAAAAAGTGAGTTGGGCGCTTTTTTCAGAAATGAAGACCACGAAAAATATAAAGAAGTCGGCGATCAAATTTTGCGCAATTTCTTAAACGGATTGATTATTCATTTAAGAGGCCCAATGCCCAAAAAAGAGCCGGGAACTACTCCTAAAAAGAAATACGACTAATTAACGTTTTTAGCAATTAATTTGACAGCTGCTGAAACAGTGTTCTGTTTTAACAAAGGGATTTTTTCGCTTCATTAAATTCCTCCATAATTTCTTTTACAATCTCTGCTGCTGGTTTTATCTCGTGTATCAATCCGGCAATTTGTCCTATTTCCAATTCTCCTTCCTCCAAATCACCTTCAAACATTCCTTGTTTGGCTCTTGCCCTGCCCAATTTTTCTTTTAATTGTTCGGCTGTCGGACATTGTTTGTAAAGATCCTGCAATTCATTGAAGAATTTATTTTTAATCAGCCTTACCGGCGCCAATTCTTTTAAGGTTAACACCGTTTCACCGTCTTGGGTTTGCACCACTTTTTCTTTAAACTTTATATGGGCCGAAGATTCATTGCTCGCCACAAACCTGCTCCCAATCTGAACGCCATCTGCGCCCAAAACCATCGCCGCCAACATTCCTTTACCTGTTGCGATGCCGCCTGCGGCAATTAATGGAATTTTCAATTTTTCCTTCACCATAGGAATCAACGTAAAAGTCGTGGTTTCTTCCCGTCCGTTATGCCCGCCCGCTTCAAATCCTTCCGCAACTACGGCATCAACACCCGCCAATTCCGATTTCAACGCAAAAGCCACGCTGCTCACCACATGAACAACGGTAATGCCTTTTTCATGTAAAAAGGAAGTCCACGTTTTCGGATTTCCTGCGGAAGTAAACACAATTTTAACACCTTCGTCCACAATAATTTGCATAATTTCTTCCAAGTTTGGATACAACATTGGCACGTTGACCCCAAAAGGTTTTTGGGTGGCTTTTTTACATTTTTGAATGTGTTCACGCAATACATCAGGATACATAGAACCTGAACCAATTAACCCCAATCCGCCTGCGTTGCTTACTGCCGAAGCCAATTTCCAGCCGCTGTTCCAAATCATTCCTGCCTGAATAATTGGATATTGAATGTTGAATAATTTTGTGATGCTATTTTTCATCTGTCTATATTTTATTTTTTATTGGTAATCCCGAAAATTCGGGACTGTTCGCCATTAATCATTTCTTTGTGTATCGAAATTTGTTATGCTCGTTTCATCTGTTTATATTTTATTTTTTATTGGTAATCCCGAAAATTCGGGACTGTTCGCCATTAATCATTCCCTTGTGTATCAAAATTTGTTATGCTCGTTTCATTTAATTCTTAATTATTTTAAAGTTCTTCAATTTGTCTCCATATTTTAACTGCATTAGGTACAAACCTTGCGCTAAATTTGAAATATTCGTTGTAGGGTTTTCTTTGGTGATTTTTTCTGATTTGATATGTTTTCCCAACACATTAAAAACAACAAGTTCCATTTCAGTTATCTGATTTGGAAATTTGAATTTTATTTCATTTTCTGATGGATTTGGATAGGCCACAACTTCCAAAACAGCTTCCGTTTCTTCATTGCTCATCAAGGTAAAAACGGATTCAAAATTAGGGATTCCATAACCTTCCTGTGCGGTGAAATTTGGGTATAAATGTGCCGACTCTTTCACAAATTGTATTATTTCCGCATTGGTTTTGCTTGGAAAAGCCTGCCATAAACAGGCAATAACTCCAGCTAAAACAGGAGATGAGAATGAAGTTCCGTTTGATGTTGCTATATTTCCTGAAGGATTGATTATATAAACTCCGGCACCTTGTGCACAAACATCGGGCTTTACGCGATTATCGGCCGTGGGACCGTAAGAACTAAAATTCGCAATGATTCCTGTTGCATCAACGGCGCCAATACTAAGCACAGAAACGGCGTCGGCCGGCGCACTGATATAATGCCAAGGATCATTTCCTTCGTTTCCGGCAGAATTTACCACAATCATTCCGCGGGAAAAAGCAATTTCAGCGCCTCTGGAAATAAATGTTGTTTTTCCATCTATATCATTGTAAACATAATTGTATTTCGGATTGTCGAAAGTGGTGTAACCTAAGGAAGTATTAATCACATCAACCCCTAAACTGTCTGTTTTTTCAGCAGCTTCCACCCATAAACTTTCTTCCAATGGCGTTTCATTCACAGAGTCTTCAGAAATAAATAGGTAAAATTTGGCATCTGGTGCCGTGCCAACAAACTGATTGTCCAGATAACCGGCTATGGTTGATAAAACCGCCATTCCATGATAATTTCCAGTATAAAAATTTTCATTTCTGTTCACAAAATCGTAGCCTCCTAAAATTTGGTTGTTGTCGCGAATGCGTTTAAAAGCAGCAAATTTATCGACATTGGGAAAACCGGCATCAATAATGGCAATTTGCATTCCTTGTCCCGTAAAATTATTTTGATGCAGCACATTTCCCTTTAACATTTGAATTTGATTGGCAGCATTTCCATAATTAAAATCCGTTGTAAAATCAAGCTTATTTGTTTTTTGAACCTCTTTTTGAAATTTTCTGTTTTTGCCGGAAAGGTTTAAAGATTTATTGGCAAATTCAACTTTACTTACAAAATTTAAAGTCAATAATTTAGAAATGTCAACTTGTGTTCCTTGAATATGCAAGGCATTTAACCATTTCGATTTGGCTTTTACCGTTATTCCTGCAGCATTTTTAATTTGTAAAATATAGGAAGCTTCAGCAGGAACATCTTTACTGTCAAGAACAATATGGTAACGCGTTCTTCTGTCTAAAGCGCGTTGCGACAACATGGTTAAGGGTGAAGCGATAAATGTATTTTGGCTAGGTTTGTCCTTAAAATATACCCAGGCATCTTCTGCCTGAGCCACCAAATTATTAAGTAAAAATAAAAATAGGAATGTTAAAAGTAGCTTTATTTTCACAAGTAAATATTTTATGGTATTGTTACTTCGAAAGTACAGATTTTTATTGAAAGGATAAATTGTAATTAATCAATCTTTTTAAAAAAATAACTTATATATCCTAAACTCATGTTTTCTCTTTTTTAAACGCAAGGTTCGC
>PHDE01000171.1 GCA_002842505.1 Bacteroidetes bacterium HGW-Bacteroidetes-3
ACCAATAAGTTCGTGTTTGTAATCGGCCTCCAAAACTTTTAACAGGTTTGGCAAATCATGTGTACCAAAATATTCATCAACATTTGGAATTTCCTTTTGTAAATCGGGTTTATAACGTTCACTTAAACAGCCGGTTACATAAACCCGATCAACTTCACCCAATTCCTTTTTGTTGACATAATGCAAAATAGTATTGATCGATTCTTCTTTTGCATCGCCAATAAATCCGCAGGTATTGATTACCACAATATTGCCATCATCATTTTCATCTTCATGCACCACATTTTTATTGTTCGCCAATAATTGTCCCATCAACACTTCACTGTCGTAAACATTTTTGGAGCAACCAAGGGTAACCACATTAATTTTATTTTCTTTTTTTGATTTTGTTCTCATGAATTTTTTGTTAGTATTCAGTAGTTAGTATTGAGTATTGAAAAGTTAGTTTTAAATGATTAATTGAAGAATAATATTAAATTTAAAAGAGATGAATTCGAGTTTTCTGTAATAAATATCAAGTAAAATTTCTTAATACTCATCACTAAAATTTCAATATCTATTTGAAAAAAGAATCCACAAATTCAATTTTATTGAACACCTGCAAATCGTCGATTCCCTCTCCAACACCGATGTATTTAACCGGAATTTGAAACTGGTCGGAAATACCGATGACCACACCGCCTTTGGCCGTTCCGTCTAATTTTGTGACTGCCAGTGCAGTTACCTCTGTAGCCTTTGTAAATTGTTTGGCTTGCTCAAAAGCATTTTGTCCGGTAGAGCCATCGAGCACCAACAAAACTTCGTGGGGCGCATTGGGCACCACTTTTTCCATCACCCGTTTTATTTTAGTGAGCTCGTTCATCAAATTAATTTTGTTGTGCAACCTGCCCGCAGTGTCAATAATCACCACATCGGCATTTTGCGCCACGGCAGATTTCAACGTATCAAAAGCTACGGAAGCGGGATCGCTGCCCATTTCCTGGCGAACCATAGGCACACCAACTCTGTTTGCCCATACCTGTAATTGGTCGATAGCTGCAGCGCGAAAAGTATCCGCAGCACCAAGCACCACTTTTTTGCCGCTTTTTGTAAATTGCGCTGCCAATTTACCGATGGTTGTTGTTTTTCCAACCCCGTTTACCCCCACAACCATAACTACATAAGGTTTTTTATCTGAAGGAGTCGTAAAATCAGTTTCATTTCCCGCATTGGTTTCTGACAATAAGCCGGCAATTTCCTCCCTCAGGATGGCGTTTAATTCTTCCGTCCCTAAATAAGTATCTTTTAAAACCCTTGCTTCAATACGTTCAATAATTTTAAGCGTGGTCACCACGCCAACATCAGAAGAAATTAACACTTCCTCCAAATTGTCCAATACCTGATCATCAACTTTCGATTTTCCTGCAATCGCTTTGGAGAGTTTGGTAAAAAAAGTCGTTTTTGTTTTTTCCAGACCTTTATCTAAGCTTTCTTTCTTTTCTTTGGAAAATAATTTTTTGAATAAACTCATTTTAAAAAATTTACTGATGTAAATATAAAAAAAAACTACCCTCAAAAGATTGAAAGTAGCCTTAGTTATTAATCTATGAACAAATTTTTATTTTTTGCCCAAGAAGTCTTTTACCATTAAAGGATCCATAATAGCTTCAACAAAAGTGTAAGCTCCCGTTTTAGGAGATTTTACCATTTTTATAGCTTTTGATAATCTTTTTGATCCTGTTTGTAACGATGCTACTGATTTCTTTGCCATGATCCTATATTATTTAATTTCTTTATGAACGGTCACTTTTTTCAAGATAGGATTGAATTTTTTAATTTCCATTCTATCAGGCGTGTTCTTTTTGTTTTTTGTGGTAATATACCTTGAAGTGCCAGGTAATCCGGTACCTTTATGTTCTGTACACTCTAAAATTACTTGAATTCTATTTCCTTTAGTCTTTGCCATCTCTATTATTTTTTATAAAAACCATTTGCCTCTGCTTTTTTCAAAACAGCTGAGATTCCTAATTTATTGATATTCTTTAAAGCAGATGTAGATATTTTTAAAATAATCCATTTATCTTCTTCAGGAATATAAAAACGCTTTTTAATTAAATTAGCGTCAAATTTTCTTTTAGTTCTATTCAATGCGTGAGAAACATTGTTTCCTACCATTGCTTTTTTTCCAGTAAGTTCGCAAACTCTTGACATATTTCTGTACCTTTTTAGTATATTCTCAAAACGAGATGCAAAATTAAATCTTTAAACTTGAATACACAAACTTATTTTACTAGTTTTTTAAAATTTCTTTCCTCAGCAATTCCAAGGCTTTATTTGAAGCGCGGCCTATCACTTTTTCCCTTGGTTTTCCGAAGAAAAATTCTTCCGAAAAAACAGTTGTTGGCGTTGCGATGGCAATAAAAACCGTTCCCACCGTTTTATCGGTCTCATCAGCTGTTGGACCTGCATTTCCTGTGGTTGCAATGGCATAATCGGTATGGTATTTTTGCTGAATTCCTTTTGCCATTGCTTCTGCAACTTGTGCGCTCACCACGCTATTTTTAGCAATTATTTTTTCATCAACATTCAACTCTTTTATTTTTATGGTTTTACTGTAAGCCACTATTCCGCCCACAAAATAGTTAGACGCGCCAGGGACTGATGTAATTATTTTGGCAATATTTCCGCCGGTGCAGCTCTCCGCCAACGCTAAAGTCTGCTTTTTTTCAGTCAATAATTTCCCAATAGCCACTTCAATTGTCTCATTTTCTTCAAAACCTACAATAATATCGGGAATTAATTTTACCAGCTTATCCATTTCTCTTGAAATACCCTCACTTAACATTTCCATTGTTAGCCCTTTTGCGCTCAATCTCAAACGAACGCTTCCAAAGGACGGCAAATAAGCCAACTTAATGAAAGAGGGCAAATGAGTTTCCCAATCTTCTATACGATCGGCAACCATGCTCTCTCCCATGCCGTAAGTTGTTATTGTTTGATGGAGTATAAAAGGCAAATTATATGTTTCTTTTAGTTTAGGCAAAACAATTTGTGACATTAAGCCTTTCATCTCAAAAGGAACGCCAGGCAATGAAACTACCACCTTATTTTTATGACAAAACCACATTCCCGGAGCGGTGCCAAACTCATTTTTTAGCGGAATGCAGGTTGAAGGCACCAAAGCCTGATTCCTGTTTATCTCCGTAAACGGATAATTTAATTTGGCAAAAAGTTGTTCAATATGCAATGCAATTTCCTCCTTTAAAACCAAGGTGTCATTAAAATATTCGGCCAATGTTAATTTGGTGATATCGTCTTTTGTTGGACCTAATCCGCCCGTAATAATCACAATATCGGCATTGGATTGCGCTTCTTTTACGGCTTTTAATATGTGTTGTCTGTCGTCTTGAATGGACGTTATTTGGTAAACGGAAACTCCAATTTTATTCAATTCCTCCGCCATCCATTTTGAATTGGAGTCCAAAATTTGGCCTATTAAAATTTCATCGCCAATAGTGATTATTTCTGCCTGCATTTCCTTATCTTTATTTTGCGATAAATGTACAAATTGCCACGCAACCTTTTATGAAAATAAGCATCTATTTTTTAAAGACTAGAACTAAAAAAAACAACTACAGCTATGACTACCCCTAAAGAATTAAGCGACAATGAACTTTTGGAGCAAATTGAAAATTGTTCTTTAAGTCCGGAATTATTCACTCACGAAACTATGCTAAGGCTTGCATGGATTTTAATCCAAAAACACGGATTGGAAGTTGCCATTGTTAAAAATGCCACCATAAAAGAAAGGTATTTTAAAATAGCTTTAAAAAGCGATAAGTTCAATAAAACGTTAACCAGAGCTTATGTCGAAATTTTATCTTATTTTATGACTAAGTCAAAAACCACTAATTTTGATAAATTATTAAGGGAATTTCCACGATTAAGGCACGACTTCAAAAATTTGGTAAAAACACATTACGGGTACAATATTTTAAAAGAACACCGTCAGGAAGAACCGAAAGATTTTAGGCCTATCCTGTTTTCATTCTAAAAAATCATTTTGTTTTATTGTGCGGAAAATTCCACCAAAAAATTGGTATCTTTGGAATTTAAATGCCACATTATGTCAATAAAACACCTTATTAAATCGATTGCCTTACTTATAATTATTATCCTCACTTCTTGTAAATCTGTTGATGGACTTCAATCTGAAGCGCAATTATTGCGGATTCCCTACACCTCAACCGTTGACCAATCGAATCGCAATTATTTTGTTTACCTCCCAAAAGGATATGATAAAAAACAAGACAAAAAATGGCCAGTACTTGTGTTTTTGCACGGAAACGGCGAACGCGGGAATGGCCAGGATGAGTTAGATTATGTGCTGATTCACGGTCCGTTATATGAAGCTTGGATTCAAAAACGCGATTTACCTTTTGTGATGGTCGTTCCGCAATTGCAAATGTTTGGCCAGGATACTTTGGGATTGGGTTATATTGACAACAGAATTAAAGATTGGATTCCGAAAAGGCTGGAAAATGGTGTGCCTGAAAGACCAAAAGGCTATATCATTAGTGAACCAATGCAAGGTGCCATTGCTTCAGATTCAAGTCCAAGCCTCTCCTATTTAAAAGGTGGTTGGGGAAATGTTGAAACCGATTTGATGGCTATGATAGACAAAACATTGCAAGATTATCAAACAGATGATAATCGCATTTACTTGAGCGGAGTCAGTTATGGCGGATTCGGAACTTGGGAAATCGCGAGTAAGAATCCTAAACGTTTTGCCGCCATTAATCCCATTGTTGGCTGGGGACATCCTGATTTAATGGATTCCATCGCCAAATATAAAATTCCCGTTTGGAATATTGCTGGCGGTCGCGATAATGTTGTGCCCGTAAAATATTTTTATGAAGGAATGAATAAATTAGAGGCATTGGGCCATCATAATATTCGTTTCACCGTTGAGGAAGATATGGGGCATGACGGCACTTGGAAACGCATTTATGCGGGAGATGATATTTACAACTGGCTGCTGGAAAATCACAAATAAAAATACGCCCCAAGAAGTGCGTTTTATTCAATAATTGTTTATATACTGCTGATTTACTTTATGTTAACACGAAAGTTTTCAACACCATTTAGGATTCCCACTAACACATCATTTTCAGAAACTTTGCCAACGCCTTCAGGAGTTCCGGTGAACAATATATCTCCCTTTTTAAGGGTAAAAAACTGAGAAACATAGGCAATCAGTTCGTCTATTTTCCACAGCATCGCATTGGTGTTTCCATCTTGGACAATTTGATCGTTTTTTTGCAGTTTGAAATTTAAATTGTTTAAATCACCCAAACTTTCCTTTGGAAAAAACTCGCCAATCACAGCACTTCCGTCGAATGCTTTTGCTTTTTCCCAAGGCAAACCTTTTGCTTTGCAATCATCCTGAATATCTCTCGCGGTAAAGTCGATTCCCAAACCAATTTCATCATAATAAGTATGTGCAAATTTTTGGTTGATGTACTTTCCGACTTTATTTATTTTTACCAATATTTCCACTTCATAATGAATTTCTTTAGAAAATGGCGGAATAAAAAATGGCTGATTTTTAACCAATATGGCAGAATCCGGCTTTAAAAATATAACCGGATTTAGTGGTTTTTCATTTTGTAATTCGGCAATATGCTTTGCGTAATTGCGCCCAATGCAAATTATTTTCATGGATATTTATTGAAAGATTAAAAGATTGAAAAATTAAAAAATTAAACAAATAAACGATTCAACAATTATTAATTGTCAATTATCAATTGTCAATTGATTTAAGGTATCCACTTTTTCTCAAAATCGGGTTTTCTTTTTTCCAGAAAAGCATTTCTGCCTTCTTTCGCTTCTTCTGTCATATAGGCCAAACGGGTGGCTTCACCGGCAAAAACCTGTTGTCCAACCATGCCATCATCCGTTAAATTCATGGCAAACTTCAACATTCTGATGGAGGTTGGCGATTTTGCCAATATTTCCTGCGCCCATTCATAGGCGGTTTCTTCCAATTTTTCGTGGGGAATTACGGCATTCACCATGCCCATATCACAAGCTTCCTGCGCTGAATAACTTCTTCCGAGGAAAAATATTTCACGCGCCTTTTTTTGTCCGACCATTTTAGCCAAATACGCAGAGCCATAACCGCCGTCGAAACTCGTTACATCTGCATCAGTTTGTTTAAAAATGGCATGTTCCTCACTTGCCAAAGTCAAATCGCAAACCACATGCAAACTATGTCCGCCCCCAACAGCCCAGCCCGGAACCACCGCAATCACCACTTTAGGCATAAAACGAATCAAGCGCTGAACTTCCAATATATTTAATCGATGATAACCATCTTCACCAACGTAACCTTGATGTCCGCGTGCTTTTTGGTCACCGCCGCTGCAAAAAGAATACACACCGTCTTTTGTTGAAGGACCTTCTGCAGAAAGCAACACCACGCCAATGGAAGTGTCTTCCTGCGCATCATAAAAAGCCTCATATAATTCCTTTGTGGTTTTAGGCCGAAAGGCATTTCTTACATTGGGCCTGTTAAACGCAATTCTCGCCACGCCATTGCATTTTTTATAAGTAATGTCTTCAAAATCCCTGACCGTTTTCCAATTAATTTTTTTCATTTTTGTTTCAATTTAGCACGTAAAAATAAATGAATTAAATGATTTAAAAAATTATAATCCTAAAACTTAGATTCACTTATTTTTAAGTTAAAAAATTTTGATTTTGAAACGAACAATTATAATTTTATAACTGTATATGGTTTCGGCATTTAAAAAAATACATAACTTTAGCGGATGAAAATTAAACTTCGCCATAAAATAGGTTTCTTGGGAATTGTGTTGCTCATTTCAAATGCGCTTTTTTCACAAAACATTCAATTGAAGAAATTTAATTCAAAGGAATTAAATAGCGATCGTTATTTGAAAATTTATGTTCCGCCAAGCTATGCGTTGGATTCCACTAAATTGTATCCGCTCACCATTGTGCTGGATGCCGAATATTTGTTTGATGTTTATGTGGGAAATTCAATCCTTTTTTCAGCAAAGGAAAAAGCGCCGGAGCAAATTATTGTAGGCATCAATCAAAATCAATATAACGAACGCGTGAAGGATTGCTCCTATTCCAAAGAAAATAGTTTGCCAACCGCAGACAGCGAGGCATTTTACCGATTTATAAGAAGTGAATTGTTTAATTATTTTGAAGAAAATTACAGAATTTCGCCCTTTAAAACCATTGTTGGCAATACACTTTCTGCAAATTTTATCAATTATTTTTTAATTGAAGATAATCCCG
>PHDE01000172.1 GCA_002842505.1 Bacteroidetes bacterium HGW-Bacteroidetes-3
TCTGTTTATATTTTATTTTTTATTGGTAATCCCGAAAATTCGGGACTGTTCGCCATTAATCATTTCTGCGTGTATCAAAATTTGTTATGCTCGTTTCATCTGTTTAATTTTTATTTTTTAGCTGTACAGCTGCTGTTCGCTATTAATCATTCCTTTGAATATCAAAATTTGTTATGCTCGTTTCATTAAAGTTGTTTTGTGATTTTAGAACTTAAAGGATTGGTGATGGAAAAATAATAATCCAAATAATTCCCTTGCTCATCAATCAAATATTTTTGGAAATTCCATTTTACCGAACTGCTTTTTACGCCATTCAACTCCTTTTTTGTAAGCCATTGGTATAATGGATGCTGATTCTCTCCTTTTACGTCCACTTTTTCGGTCATTAAAAAGGTAACGCCATAATTTATCTGGCAAAGCGATTGAATCTCCTGCGCATTTCCCGGTTCTTGTCCGCCAAACTGATTACACGGCACGCCAATAATCACCAATTTATCCTGATATTTTTCGTGTAATTTTTGTAAATCGGAATATTGTTTTGTGAATCCGCATTCTGATGCCGTATTCACTATCAATATTTTTTTTCCTTTAAATTTAGATAAATCTATTTTTTCACCTGATAAACTGGTGATTGAAATATCATAAATAGATGGTTTCAATTTCATAATTTTTGAATTGGGAGTTGCTAAAAATAGTACGATAAACAAACTAATTGCAGTAACTAAAATTATTGCCGCTTTCATTTCTTAAATTGCCAATCGCAGTTTTAATCTTTTTTCGATTTTCTGCTTGATAACAGTCAACCTTTTCATCAAATCCATCAATTCCGGATTTTTTGTTGTTTTGTAAACTTCATTTAAACTTAGAATCAACGATTTAACTTCTCTTGAAGCCAAAATACGCTCATTGGTGGATTTTAATATTATTTTACGTTGCTCAAATTCTAAAGCTTTTTGTACTAATTCCATATATTGTTATTTTTATAATGCGGTAATTAAATAATTTTGAGGATTTCTTTAAAAAACTAAATTAAGGTGTTAAAAAGTATGCGCTTCCCTAAAATGTGTTAATTTTTTTAGGTCGGCACTAAAATTAAAGGATTTCAGTTTAATTTTTAAAGAGTAAATTTAAACAATCTCGAGAGCTACATTAAATTATTAGTAACTAATCAGTACTTAAAGTGCCTAAAGTTTGAAGTACTTAAAGTTAAAAAAAAGGAACTTTTACGAAGTAAAACACTTTCAATGATATTAAAAATAAGCTATTTTTGAAAAAATTAAGAAAATGTATCGTCTTGATACGGTTGTTGGGCTTGAAACTTTTAACTTTAGGCACTCTAGGCACTCCAAACTCTAGGCACTGATTAGTTACAATTATTACAATCTTTAATATTTATGGTTCAATAAATATAACATATAATACTTTTTATGAATTCTGGTTTATTGACTGTCAAATTTTTAAATAAAGGCAGCATATTTACTGAATAACCTTTTTGCCTGGCTGTTGTAATTCCTTTCCTTAAATTACTGCTTATTTTTTTGTCAACAAAATAGGGCGAAATAAATTTGTTTAAAACGTAAGTATTAACCTTTTTGGCATTATTTTAACCATATAATAAAGGCTTAATCTCAAAAAATAGTATCTTTATCGTCCTAATTTAACATTAAATATGGCAATGGCATCAACAAAAGAGAATACAAAAACCTTGTTTGAAAGTTGGGTCAATCAATTTAGCGATGAACTTTTCTCATGGGCGTACCATAAAACTTCATCCAAAGAAACTGCTGAAGATTTAGTGCAGGACACATTTCTTTCCGCTTTTCACAAAATAGACACTTTTGAGGGAAAGAGTTCTCCAAAAACGTGGCTTTTTTCAATTTTGAATAATAAAATTATTGACTATTATCGAAAAAAATCAAAGCAATTTATCATTTCTGCTGATGACTATACTCAGCAAATTAAAACAACAGATGGTTTTTTTGATGAGCATGACAAATGGAAAAAAACAGCGGACAATGAGGAACAGCATTGGTTGGACAATCCTGAGTTTAACACAATTCTTCAGAGCTGCATAAAAAATTTGCCTGAAAATTGGCAGTTTATCATTCAATCAAAATATATTTTTGACAAAAAAAGCACAGATATCTGTCAGGAGCTCAATATAACAGTGTCTAATTATTGGCAAATAAGCCATAGGGCTAAATTATTGTTAAAAAAATGTATCGAACTAAATTGGGCAAGCTGATGAAAAAAATGATGAACATATTAATGCTTTCTTGTAAAAAAGCCACTGAACTTATCGAAAAAAGGTTTGTCACTAAATTATCTCCCGTAGAAAAAATTCAGTTAAAAATGCACACTGCCGTTTGCAGCAAGTGTGCAACCTATGAAAATCAGAGTGAGATTATTGAGAAATGCCTTGCTGAAATACATCAGCCAAATAAAGAGCAAATGAAACTTTCTTCTGAAAGAAAGGAACAAATTTTGAAACAATTAGAAAAATAAGGAATCATCCCTGTTTTTAAATTTCAATAATACTTGGCATCGTATATTGTTGTAAAATACAAATAGCTTCTTCATTTATTTATCGATAATAATTACAAAAATTTATTTTAATGATAAAAAATTTATTTTTTGCGGCTGCAACAGCATTTGTTATTTTTTCTTCAAAAGCCCAGCAAGCAACCATAAAAAACTTAAATCCTGCCGAATTTAAATCGGCAATCGCAAAAAAAGACGGCATATTGCTCGATGTCCGCACACTTTATGAATTTGAAGACGGACATATAAAAGATGCCGGCCAATTAAATTATTATTCCTTTAGTTTTAAAGAAAACCTGTTGTTATTACCAAAAGACAAACCTATTTATGTGTATTGCAGAACCGGTTACAGAAGCGGGAAAACTGCCGAAATTTTACTGGCAAATGGCTATAAAAATGTTTATAATTTACAATATGGCTTAAAGGATTGGGAACAAAAAGGGTTACCGACGGTTAAAAATTCCCAATAACATTTAAATTAATTCACTGAAAAATAATTAGTTAGGTTTAGTATATTGATTTTTACCTCATTATTTTTAATTTAATTATCATTCTGTATTTGCGGGATTTATTATTAATTCAATGCGCATTAGGGATTGAGCCCTTCAACTGCGCTCAGGGTAAACTTATTGTTTGAGCTCTTTTTTTTGTATTTCACAAGAAAAATGTGAGTAGTGCAAGCCCGACCTGAAAGGGAACGCCCACCCAAAAGTTGGGCAAGAACAAAACATTTCCTTTAAAATGATGGCTTTGTGCCTTTACTGAATATGCGATGCCATTTTGTAGTTGCATTGCCAAAAAAAATCGATAATTTTGCACCTTATAATTTTTCTGTTATGATGAGTGAAGAAAAGAAATCGCTGAATTTTATTGAGCAAATTATTGAAGATGATTTGGCAAGCGGATTGCCAAAAGAGAAGTTACGATTTAGGTTTCCGCCTGAGCCAAACGGCTATTTGCACATTGGCCACGCAGCTTCCATTTGTTTGAATTTTGGATTGGGATTGCGATACAATGCACCGGTGAACCTGCGTTTTGACGATACGAATCCGGCAAAAGAGGAACAGGAATATGTTGATTCGATAAAACACGACGTGCAATGGCTGGGCTTTAAATGGGACAAAGAATTGTATTCATCGGACTATTTTCAGCAATTGTACGATTGGGCGATTCAATTGATAAATGGCGGAAATGCCTATGTTGACAACCAATCATCGGAAGAAATGGCTGTGCAAAAAGGAACGCCAACCGAACCGGGAACCGATAGCCCCAACCGAAATAGGTCCATAGAAGAAAATTTGGCGCTGTTTTTAAAAATGAAAAATGGCGATTTTGAGGAAGGTTCTCACGTTTTGCGCGCAAAAATTGATATGAAGCACGTGAATATGCATATGCGCGACCCCATTATGTACCGAATTTTGAAAAGACACCACCACAGAACGGGCAATGATTGGTGTATTTATCCGATGTACGACTGGACGCACGGAGAAAGTGATTATTTGGAGCAAATTTCACATTCCATTTGTACACTGGAGTTTAAAAGTCATAGAGATTTATACGACTGGTATGTTGACCAGGTTTACGATCCGGCAAAATTGCGTCCGAAACAACGCGAATTTGCACGCAGAAATTTAAGTTATACGGTAATGAGCAAGCGCAAATTGCTGCAATTGGTTGAAGAAGGCATTGTAAATGGCTGGGACGACCCAAGAATGCCAACCATTTCGGGCTTGCGAAGAAGAGGTTATACGCCAGAATCTATTAGAACTTTTAGCGAAACGGCAGGAATTTCCAAGCGTGAAAACGTAACTGATGTTGCTTTGCTGGAATACTGCATTAAAGACGATTTAAACAAAACGGCACCACGCGTAATGGCGGTTTTAGATCCTGTAAAAGTTGTAATAACCAATTATCCCGAAGGAAAAGAAGAATGGTTAACTGCTGAAAACAATCAAGAAGACGAAAGTGCCGGTTTTAGAGAAGTTCCTTTTAGCCGAGAAATTTATATTGAAAAAGAAGATTTTAGAGAAGAAGCAAACAAAAAATTCTTCCGCCTGAAATTGGGCAATGAAGTTCGTTTAAAAAACGCCTACATTATTAAAGCTGAAAGTTGTATAAAAGACGAAAACGGCGAAATTACCGAAATTCACTGCACGTATGACACCGACAGTTTAAGCGGAAGCGGCACAGAAGCAAGTCAGCGCAAAGTTAAAGGCACGTTGCATTGGGTTTCCATTAAACACGCTTTAAAAGCAGAAGTGAGGGTTTACGACCGATTGTTTACCGATGAAGCGCCAGACAGCCATAAAGACAAAGATTTCAAAGAATTTTTAAATCCGGATTCTTTAACGGTTTTGGAGGCTTTTGTGGAGCCAAGTTTAAA
Organism: Bacteroidetes bacterium HGW-Bacteroidetes-3; assembly: GCA_002842505.1. Taxonomy (GTDB): domain Bacteria; phylum Bacteroidota; class Bacteroidia; order Flavobacteriales; family Flavobacteriaceae; genus Lutibacter. The sequence continues at coordinate 4,925 of PHDE01000172.1, forward strand.
AGAAGCCAACATTTTGGACCGATTTCAGTTTCAGCGTTTGGGTTATTTTTGCGTGGATAAAGACTCCGCCGAAAATCATTTGGTTTTTAACAGAACCGTGCCGTTGAGAGACAGCTGGACGAAAATGGGGGAGTAGAGTTCATAAAATTATATCAAACAAAAAGCGCCTTGAAAAAGGCGCTTTTTAGTTTTGATGCATGCTTTCTATTATTTATTCAAAATTATTTTATGCCAATGTAAAATTATCTTTACGATGTTTCAATTTTGGATTATTTAATTTTTCTATGGATGTTATTATTTTAATTCTATCGGTTTGAGGTAAAAATGTTGGAATTAATTCGGTCAAATCAATTTTCAAAAGTCTATTTATAATGATTAAATCTTTTAATGAAAATGGACTGATACCATTCATGAGTTCAGATATAAATGATTTGCTTTTGTGTCCTAAAATCAATCCAAACTCCTGCTGATTTAAATTTAAATTCTTTAGTTTTGATTTTATCAACACTTTCCTTTTTTCAATAAATAATCTTTCTTTTTCTGCTATTGATTCCGCGATGTCGCTTTCCTGAATTTTTTTTTCATCAATTAGTGCGTTGGCAACCCAATTTCGGTTTTCATACTCTTCAATTAAATCACGAAGTTTTTTTCTGACAATTTTAAGTTTTGGATCTTCTTTTGAAAGAACTCTCAATTTTCTGTCTGCAATTAATGCACGCTCAAAATCCAATTCATTTTGAATTTCTTTAAGTTCAATTATTTTTTTAATGTTGAATTGTGTTTCCATAACTTCAAATCCAATTATTTGATTTCAACCATTTTTTGATTGTATTCTTATTATTTTTAAAAATATTTTCATATTCTTTGTGGTTTCCCGCCCATACTATTGTCGCTTCATCCTCCTCAAATTCTATTAATATCATTGTGCGATGAATTGCTAGGTCGAAAATATAAAACCCGTCGCTGTGAACACAATCAGCATCCATTCTCGACTTAATTAATTCAGTCTGATTTTTCCAGGCGTTCTCTTCAATATCTTTGGTTAGTTTATCAATAGCGTCAGATAATGATTTGTTGCCCAGATTCTTATGCTTTAATTTTTCTAATTTTTTCTTGTTGGCTAATCTCATCTAATCTATTTACAAATATATAAAAAGTTCGGATATAAACAGAACTTTTTGTTTTTTAATAATCGCTGTAATGTGTTTTGCATATTTGCAATGGAATAGATTTTAGGAATTAGTTTGGTTAAGCTATAGATATGTAAATACAGGACTATAATATTATGCCTAATTAATCTTAATTGTTTTCATAATCGCCTCCAGTTCAAACATATAATCGCGTTTGTTAATGGATGGTGCGTAGGTTAAGCCTTCAACAACCACCAACCTGTTTTTTGCTTTGTCAATTACGGAATAGCTTAAAAAAGGGCCGGCCATATATAAGCCTTTCACTTCCCATTTTCCCTTGGTTTCTAGTGCTTTTTTACCGTCGAGTTTTACTTCAAAAATATGTGGTGTATAAGCGGCTTCAGTAATCATATAAGATCCTTCAATTTCACCCGGTATGTATTTTTTGCCGATGGAATCCCTAATCGCAACAACATTATTTCCGTTTTCGTCGTCTTTGGATTTTATTGGCAGGGTGTAAGAAAATAATTCCATGCTGTTTCCGCCATCCAAACGCATCCGGTACCAAACAAAATCTCCTGTATCGTCAACGATGCTAAAAGTCTTTGGAATTTTCAGGGAATATCCCTGTTTGCTGAAGGTCGGCATTTTTGTAGGATCCCAATAGTTTTTATAAATTGACCGTTGTACGGTCAGTAAATCTGCGTTTTTAAATTCCGAAATCAGTGCTTTTCCCGTTTTTTTGATTTCTAGAATTAGCTCTTCTTTGTTTTTTCCTGTAATGGCAATAATTTTTTGGGGCTCAGCATAAACATTTGTATTTGTTGTGAACGAATTTTCAGCGCCAATCCCAACATGTAAAATACTTCTGCTTGCCTTAAACATACTTCCAAAACTTTCTGGCGGCACTTGCGTTACTTCAAATTGTGCTTCAGGTTGTGGCAAGCCCAACACAGGTTCCGCAATAATTTTACGTAATTCATCTCCAATTTCGCCTTGCCATTCACTATTTTTCATAACAATCAGCAAATTGTTCATTCTTCCGTTTGCGGCTCTCAAAGTTTTTTTGTCACTTCCTGTATCACAAGAAATTAGCAAAGAAATAAGCGCTAAAAATAGGACTGTTTTTTTCATCTGTTTAAATTTATTTTTTATTGGTACAGATGCAGTTCGCCATTAATCATTTCTGTGTGTATCAAAATTTGTTATGGCTCGTTTCATCTGT
>PHDE01000173.1 GCA_002842505.1 Bacteroidetes bacterium HGW-Bacteroidetes-3
TTTTTATATTTGCATCAATCATTGGGTTAGGTTTTTTTGCAATTACAAAGAACCAATTTTTGGTTCGTAACCCAATGGTTTTTATTTAATTATTCCTTAGCTTAATGACATTGCCCCGAAGGGGGAATAAAAAATGTTAAATGTTAAATGTTAAAAGTTATTTGTTAAATGTTTGATTTTTAATCGGTTTTTTTAAAGATTAAAGTTTACAAAATCGTCAATCGAAATATAAAAAAACCAGGCAATTTGCCCGGTTTTTTTGAATCAATATATTTCTGAATATTATAGTTCCAATGCTTTTTTAGGATTGTTGTCCATTAAAATTTCCACAGGATTTTCTAACGCTTCTTTAACGGCAACTAAGAATCCAACAGATTCTTTTCCGTCAATTACTCTATGGTCATAAGATAAAGCAACATACATAATTGGCCTAATCACCACTTCACCTTTAACGGCAACTGGTCTTTCCACAATATTGTGCATTCCTAAAATGCCGCTTTGGGGCGGATTTAAAATTGGTGTTGACAACATAGAACCAAAAATACCGCCATTGGTGATGGTAAAAGTGCCTCCGGTCATTTCATCAACAGTTATTTGTCCGTCTCTTGCTCTCAAAGCCAAACGTTTCACTTCATTTTCAACACCTCTGAAAGATAAATTTTCCGCATTTCTGATTACTGGGACCATCAATCCTTTTGGACCCGAAACTGCAATGGAAATATCCTGAAAATCATTGGAAATTTTATAATCGCCATCAAGCATAGAATTTACATCTGGAAACAATTTTAAAGCCCTGACAACAGCTAAGGTGAAGAAACTCATAAATCCCAATCCAACATTGTGTTTCGCTTTAAATTCATCTTTGTATTCGTTTCTCAAATCGAAAATTGGTTTCATGTCCACCTCATTAAAAGTGGTAAGCATAGCGGTTTCATTTTTTACCGTTACCAATCGCTCAGCCAATTTCCTGCGAAGCATAGAAAGTTTTGTTCGCTCGATGCTTCTTGATCCGCCAGCAGGCGTTCCCATACTTGGCACGGCGTTCACGGCATCGTCTTTTGTGATTCTGCCATCTTTGCCGGTTCCAATTATTTCAGAAGACGTAATTCCTTTTTCTGTTAATATTTTCTTGGCCGCAGGAGAAGCTGCACCGCTTGCGTATGTTTTTTCTGCTGTTTTTTCACTCCCAACAGATGATGGCTTACTCTCAGCCAGTTTTTCACTGCCAACTGAAGGCTGCTCACTGCTAACTGCTTTTTCACTGCCAACTGGTTTTTTCCCTTCCAAATCGATCAAACAAACCACAGAACCAACAGTTACCGTGTCGCCTTCTTCGGCCTTTAACGTAATAATGCCGCTTTCTTCCGCAGGCAATTCGAGGGTCGCTTTATCAGAGTCCACTTCGGCAATAGGTTGGTCTTTTTCTACATAATCGCCATCTTTAACAAGCCAAGCAGCAATTTCCACTTCTGTGATAGATTCTCCCGGTGAGGGAACTTTCATTTCTAAAATCATCTCTTTAATTTTTTATCTTTTTTCTGCCTTAAATTTCTTCCAAAGAAGAGATTTTAAAGGTTATATTATTGGTTAAGTTCAAATACATTATCAATAACGCGTTGGTGTCTTCGTTTAAACCTTGTTGAGGATCCTGCGGCAGGAACTGCATGAAATGTTTGCGAAGCCACTTCCAGATTCACCAATTTAAATCGTTGAAGCATAAAACTCCAAGCGCCCATATTTTCAGGTTCTTCTTGTGCCCAAACATATTTTTTAACATTCGGATAACTGTCGATTATCTGTTGTAATTTTTCTAAATGTAATGGAAACAGTTGTTCAATTCTAACCAAAGCAACATCATTTCTATCTAAATCAGTGCGTTCGGCCAATAAATCGTAATAAAATTTACCAGTGCAAAACACCAATTTAGTCACATTTTTCTTATTGATGTTATCGTCAATCACTTCTTGAAAACTTCCATTGGCAAATTCATCCAAAGAAGAAGTGGCGGCCGGATGGCGCAGTAAACTTTTTGGCGTAAACACGATAAGCGGTTTCCTGTAATTGCGTTTCATTTGTCTGCGCAATAAATGGTAAAAATTTGCCGGAGTTGTACAGTCGGCCAGAATCATATTGTCAATGGCGCACAATTGTAAAAACCGTTCCATGCGGGCAGATGAATGTTCCGACCCTTGGCCTTCATAACCATGTGGCAACAACACCACAATTCCATTTTGCAATTTCCATTTGTCCTCCGCAGCCGATAAATATTGGTCGAAAATAATTTGTGCCCCATTGCTGAAATCTCCAAACTGCGCTTCCCATATAGTTAAAGTATTTGGATTTGCCATAGCGTAACCATAGTCAAAACCTAATACGCCATATTCTGACAACAACGAATTGTAAATGTTCATTTTTCCCTGATTGTCACCCATCATATTTAACAAATTGATGCGTTCTTCAGAAATTTCATCGCGCAAAATGGCGTGGCGGTGGCTAAAAGTACCACGCTCCACATCTTGGCCGGAAATTCGGATATCAAATCCTTCCTGAAGCAAAGTACCGTAAGCCAAGGTTTCTCCCATTCCCCAATCTATTCTGTCATTTTCAAAAACCATATTATGCCTGTCCAACAAAATCTTTTCGGCTTTTCTCAAAAATTTAATGCCTTTTGGAATCGTTGAAACAATTTTAGCGATTTCTTTCAATTTCGATTTTGGATAAGCGGTTTTTTCAGAAACCAACATTTCTTTTAAACCTTTTCTGTCAAAATCTTTCCAGGTTTCTTGCATAAACTCTCTAACTTTTGAAGTTTCAACCTCCTTTGAATGTAGGTATTCTTCTTCCAACAAGTCTTTAAATTCAGCGATTGAATTATTTAAATAAGCATTGTCAATAACCCCTTCTTCAATCAGTTTTTGGGCATAAATGTCTCTCGGATTTGGGTGTTTTGCAATGGCTTTATATAATTTTGGCTGTGTAAAACGAGGTTCATCACCTTCATTATGTCCGTATTTTCTATAGCCAAGCAAGTCAATAAAAATATCTCTTTTGAATTGCATCCTAAAATCGAGGGCAAATTCTATGGCATGCGTAACCGCTTCCACATCGTCGGCATTTACGTGCAAAACGGGCGATAAAGTTATTTTTGCGACATCCGTGCAATAAGTGCTTGAGCGGGCGTCTAAATAATTTGTGGTAAACCCAATTTGGTTATTCACCACAATATGAATAGTTCCGCCGGTTGAATAACCGGCTAATTTACTCATTTGTATCACTTCATAAACAACGCCTTGCGCTGCAATTGCGGCATCTCCATGAACAATAATGGAAAGCAATTTTGAATTGTCGCCATGGTAATCATTGTCTATTTTGGCACGAGAAATCCCTTGCGCAATAGGGCCAACAGTTTCCAGATGTGAAGGATTTGGAACCAAATTCATAGTGAGTTCCTTTCCTGTTTTTAATGTTTTTTTGGTGGTTAATCCCAAATGGTACTTAACATCGCCATCAATATCTTCATCCTCAAAATCTTTTCCTTCAAATTCACTGAATAAATCCCGAATAGGTTTTCTGAAAATATTTATAAGGGTATTTAAGCGCCCTCTGTGCGCCATTCCCAAAACAAATTCTTTAACGTCGTAATTTTCTGCGGCAAGTCTAATAACAGCGCCAATTGCCGGAATTAAAGTTTCGCCTCCTTCTAAAGAAAAACGCTTTTGGCCTACATATTTAGTTTGCAGAAAATTTTCGAAAGTCACCGCCTGATTTAACTTTTGCAGTACATATTTTTTAGTTTCGGGCGTATAATTTGGATGGTTTGAATTTTTGTGCAGATGGTTTTGGATCCATTTTATTTCTTCCGGATTTCGAATATACATATATTCAACCCCAATAGAATCACAATAAATGGTTTCTAAATGTTTTACTATTTCACGCAACGTTGCCTTTCCTGTGCCAATTATTTGCCCGGCATCAAAAACGGTATCCAAATCTTTTTCAGCAAGCCCAAAATTTTCGAGTGCAAGCGTTGGCTCGTATTTTCTGCGTTCGCGAACCGGATTTGTTTTTGTAAAAAGATGTCCGCGTGATCTATATCCGTTAATTAAGTCGAGAACTTTAAATTCCTTTAATACATTTTCGGGAATTTCAAATACAGTATTTTCTTGAATTTCTTCCTTTAATGAATATTTTTCGCTGGCAAAGTCATATCCTTGAAAAAAGCTTCTCCAACTGGGTTCTATTGTATCAGGATTTATCAAATACTGGTCGTACAAATCGGCTATAAAATCCGTGTGAACCGCATTTAAAAAAGAAAATTTATCCATAGTGTTGTTAGTGGTCAATGTTTTAATTGATTGTGTAAAAATACAACTTTTAGCAAAACCACCATTTTAATTACGGTTATTTTGCAATTATTATATTTTTGGTAAAATTTGGGCAATCCTGTTAAAAATATAGTTTTATATAGTTTTTTTTGACGAAAAACATGGAGAACATTACAAAAATATGTGAAATTTTAATTATTGTTTTAAGTTGATTTACAAGAAGTTGCCATTAATTAAAAGTAAAGAATTTAAAAAGAAGATATTTTTTAGATAATTTCTTGCAAAAAGAAGAAAACCTTGTATATTTGCACTCGCAAAAGCGAATAAATTCCTCCTTAGCTCAGTTGGTTAGAGCATCTGACTGTTAATCAGAGGGTCCTTGGTTCGAGCCCAAGAGGAGGAGCAAAAAGAGTCTTAACATTAATTTGTTAGGGCTTTTTTGTTACTTTTAGTTTATGAATTATTATATCTACATCTTATTTTCAGAAAGTACTGATAAAACCTATATTGGTTATACATCTGATTTTAATCTATAAAACTGGGAGTGCCATATTTGTTTTACCATTTGATTTAACTTTATCAAAAACTTGTTTTACAAAACTATCTAACTTAATAAATGTAGATATACTGCAAATTATTTTTTTGCACCCAAGATTATATCAGTTAATTTTTCTTCTAATGCTATTCCAGTTAGAAATGTACTCATATTTTATTTTGCTATTTTTAATTAATTTCAGCTACCACATATAATTATAAACTACTCTTAAAATCATAAAAAATCAAATTTGTTTAAATTCTTTAATCAAATTATCAACATTTGATTTATATGTTAATGAAAATTCTCTACTCTTTAAATAATTTTCCGATTCTTTATTTAATAAAACTAAAAATTTTGAAATTATTAATTGATTATTTAGCGCTGAAGTAAAATCCTCAAACTTAAATTCACTTTTATCTGAGCTATAATATGTTACTAAATTTGAAACTAATTCATCTATTGGTTGAGTTAATTCGGGTTCCACTTCTTGATTTTCAATTTTATTAATTTTATAGATATATTCATCCCTTATATCACTTAACCCTTTTGTTAATCTAGTACCTGTTTCAGTTTTCAAATCTACAATGTTGGATAAAATATCAGCTAATTTTTTCACACCTTTAACAACTTCAAAATCCGTATCAATTATTGATAAAATTTCATTTGATATTGAGGATCCATTAATTTTAAATTTGATTAAAGAAATATGATCTAAAAATTTACCGGGTCTAAATAAATGCCAATATCTTAATGTTGGATTTTTAGGCTGGAACCTTTTTCTAAATTCAATAAAAGAGTTATCCCAAGTTAAAATCGTTGGATCAATCAAATCCTCTTGTAAATAATATATATGCATAAAAAATAGTGCATCAAACCTTAGGGACCTAGATTTTCTATTATAAGTTTCATCACTATAAATTTCCATCAAAGTTTTCTCAATTTTTTCATAATCTTTTTTTGTCTTATAATTGGTGTCGTATTTAAAAACTTCATCAACATTAATCCCATTAACTTTGAAATTGTTTATTAAATATTGTTCTAAATAATTTTCATTTTTAGATACTTGGATAATTGAAATACCAAAACTTTCTATATAACTAGAAAAACTCCCCTCAAAATGACCTTCTGATTTTGATTTAAAATATAAATTCAAAATTTCATTATTAGTACCTCCTAATGATTTAAATAATCCTAATTCTTCTATAGGTATTAAACGAATAGCATTGTTAATATGATCTGCTAATTCTTTTATATAATGTTCCGTTGTGTTATAAACAGCAGTTTCTTTATCATTTTGTATTAAATGAAATAATTCTTGAGCAATCTTAAATTTATAATTATTATAATCTAAGTGAGGTTCATGCATTGCCATTAGAAGAAAAATTAAAACAGGAGTATCTAAAAAAACTTCCTTTTTCAATCTTCTGGTATATGCACCGAATTCAGAACTATTAATTAATTTTTTAAATAATTTTCCTGCTGAAATTTTATGAATAAAGTTATTTTCACTGCAAAGATTAAAAACTTCAATTATAAATTTGTGTGCTTCCTTTTTGTCTTCAAAGTGCGTATTAATGTATTTATATAATTCTTTTATTGAATTTTTAACATCATCAGCGCTTTCAAACTCTTCGTTTATTTCTTTAACGTCAACTTCACTTACTTCTTGATAAACATCATTTAGTTTATCAAGAATATCCTTTAATTCAATATTTATGTCATATTTAACAATTAATTTTTGAAGACTAGTCAAAAAATCTCTTTCCAATAAATTTGAATTTTCCTTAATGGATTTAATTTTTTCACGTTCATCATCAGTTAGTTTTACGTTAACTGAACCATCGGAAATTATTTTATTTGAACTCAATAAGTGATTTATCAACCTGTCACAATAAGTATCTTTACTAGATAGGTTAAATTCTAAATTAGCCTTTTCACGTAAAATATTTTTATTTGATGTATAATCCTTGCATTTGTATAATTCATTTAAAATAAATGAATTAAGAAACATTTCTTTTAACTCATGTGATTGATTTCCATATAATAAAAAGTCAGAATAAAGTTTATCTTTTTCATCATAAATTTGATCTTCATTTAATATTTCACCTAAAAATTCTTTTAATTTTTCTCTTGCCAAAAAGTATTCTGGTTTTAAAAGATTTGATGCAATTCTTTTATTATCAAAAATTTCCAAATTAATTGAAAAGTCCTTTCTAGCCTTTTCTCTTAATAGATTTATTTTGGTTTCTGAAATACCCCTTGAATAATAAAAATAAAAATTATCTGAATATTCATAATCTTCAATTAATTTATTAATTTTAATTAAATCTTTTTCAAGTTTTGGAAGAACATTTTTATCTACTGTTAATTGAATTGGAATTTTTTTATTTTTTTTATTTAAAAATATT
>PHDE01000008.1 GCA_002842505.1 Bacteroidetes bacterium HGW-Bacteroidetes-3
CAAAGAAAAAAAGTAGCAAAAAAAGAAATTTCAACACCATCATTATTTTATTTAAATAACTATTTTGTTTACTTTGCTAATCTAAAGGGAGCCGAAGTGAAAAATCGTAAATCGTAATTCCATTATTTTTCTATAAATTCAGCTTCAAACAAGGTGGAGAAATGTTTTAAAATTTTTGCTTTCACTTCTTCCATAGGAATTTTTTCATTTAGTTCTGCTTCCATAGAAGTTACGGCTTTTCCCTTAATTCCGCAGGGAATAATATTGTCGAAATAACCCAAATTGGTGTTTACGTTCAGCGCAAAACCGTGCATGGTCACCCAACGGCTGGTTCGCACGCCCAAAGCGCAAATTTTGCGCGCAAACGGCGTTCCTTCGCCAAGCCAAACGCCCGTTTCGCCTTCGCTTCGTCCGGCTTTTATGCCGTATTCATCCAATGTTAAAATGATAACTTCTTCTAAAAACCGCAGGTATTTGTGAATATCAGTAAAAAAATTGTCCAAATCCAAAATCGGATAACCCACTATTTGTCCGGGTCCGTGATAAGTAATATCGCCGCCGCGATTAATTTTGTAAAATGTGGCGTCTTTTTGGGTAAGTTGGGTTTCGTTCAGCAATAAATTGTTCATATCGCCGCTTTTACCCAAAGTGTACACGTGCGGATGTTCCACAAACATAAAATAATTGGGCGTTTTATAGTCAGTATTGTTTTTTCGGTTCTCGATTTTAAGATTAATGGTTTCCTGAAAAAGCACTTCCTGTTCATCCCAAGTTTCTTTGTAATCTTTTAATCCTAAATCAATTAACTTAATTTTTTTCATCTGTTTCTTATTTATTTTTTATTGGTACAGATGCAGTTCGCCATTAATCATTCCTTTGTGTATCAAAATTTGTAATGGCTCGTTTCATCTATTGGGATTGTTATTAATAATTAAAGCTGCAATAACTCCCGGAATCCAGCCTAAACAAGTTAAAATAAAAACGATGATAAATGAGCCGCAACCTTTATCGATAACGGCTAAAGGCGGAAAAATAATGCAGAAAATTACCCTAAAAATGCCCATTTTTTTTATTTCCCCAAAGGTCTAAAAAATAAATGTAGTTTACAAGGTTTTAAATTGGCGGTAAATTATGGCAAAAGAAAAAGTGCCTAAAGTTTGGAGTGCCTAAAATGTCTAAAGTTAAATGAATATGATTGATTTGTTTTGATAGTGTATGTACCAATTATTTTATGGGACGAAAAGTACCATATTTTTTATATTTGTCCTTTTTTTTGTATTTTTGGTACACGTTATTAATACCGATTATGTGTTCAATATAGTTCAATAAATTGTACTATTTTCACACTATATCGGCATTTACCAGGGCTGTTTTGGACTAAATTATCAATCAATTTGGTATAAAATATGAGACAAGCCAATTTTACTTCGAAAAAGCTGATTTTTTAACTTTAAGTACTCCAAACTTTAGGCACTTTAAGTACTGCTTTATAAATTAAATGTATTTTTGTTAAAATTCCCTTGAAATGTCTATTGAAGTAAAAAATATATCCAAATTATACGGAGAACAAAAAGCGCTGAACAACGTGAGTTTTTCCATAGAAAAAGGAGAAATTGTAGGTTTTTTAGGTCCGAATGGCGCCGGGAAATCTACGATGATGAAAATTATTTGCGGTTATATCAATGCTTCCCAAGGCGAAGTTTTCGTTAATAATTTTGATATTTCCACTCATAAAATTGATGCTCAAAAAAACATTGGATATTTGCCCGAAAACAATCCGCTTTATTTGGAAATGTATGTGCGTGAATATTTGCATTTCAACGCGTCCATTTATAAAATTGCAAAAGAAGAAGTTGAGAAAATAATTGTAAAAGTGGGTTTATCGCCTGAAGCACATAAAAAGATAAATCAGCTTTCAAAGGGTTATCGCCAGCGCGTTGGCATTGCAGCCGCTTTGTTGCACAATCCGGAAGTGTTGATTTTGGATGAACCAACTACGGGTTTGGATCCAAACCAATTGGCGGAAATAAGAAGCTTGATTAAAGAAGTGGGAAAAGACAAAACGGTACTTTTTTCAACCCATATTTTGCAGGAAGTTGAAGCTGTATGCGACCGGGTAATTTTAATTCACCACGGTGAAATTATTGCCGATAAAAAGTTAAAAGAATTCACGGAAAATAAAGAACAGGTTATTGAAGTTGAATTCGATTTTAAAATTGAAAAACAGTTTTTGGATAATATTCCGCATTTAAAATCGGCCAATAATGTGCACGATACCATTTGGGAATTGACATTTGACACCTCAAAAGATATGCGCCCGGCCGTTTTTGATTTTGCGCACGACAACGGATTAAAAACCTTGAATTTAACCGCCAAAAACAAAAATTTGGAAAAGTTGTTTAGGGAGTTGACGGCTTAATTCCAATTTTCAGCAAAAAGTTTACAGTTTTCAGTGGCGGTTTTCAGAAAAATCAATTCAGTTTGAAATCTCATTTTTTTTAAAACTTCGATTAATTATTATTCTTTTTCTTTTTCTGTTTATTCATTAGTTTATTTCATTTTTTCTTTTAAATTTGTAACCATTGTGTAAGGTTAAACAATTTGGGTATGAATGAATATATGACGCTTTCGGAAACTTCCGAGTATATTGGTAAAAGCAAAGAAACTTTGCGACGCTGGGATAAAGAAGGTAAACTTTCTGCTGTTCGTGAACCGATGAGCAATTATAGAGTATATAGAAAATCTGATGTTGACACCTTATTTGCTGGCTTTTTGGATACTGAAATGAAAGAAACCGTTTCAAATTTTGTTGAACCACATAATGATTACACAGTTTTAGAATTGTTCGCTGGTGCTGGCGGTTTAGCGATTGGAATGGAAAAAGCTGGTTTAAAATGCGTTGCGTTAAATGAAATTGATAAATGGGCTTGTCAAACTTTGCGAAATAATCGTCCAAATTGGAATGTATTGGAAGGAGATATAAAATCTTTTGATTTCTCCGAATATCATAATAAAGTTGATGTTGTAACAGGCGGATTCCCTTGTCAAGCATTTAGTTATGCCGGAAAAAAACTTGGTTTAGCAGATGCTCGCGGAACTTTGTTTTATGAATTTGCAAGAGCTGTAAAAGAGGTAAATCCTCCGATTTGTATTGGTGAAAATGTTCGTGGGCTGTTAAGCCACGAAAACGGAAAAACTTTACAAGGAATGATTTCAATTTTAGATGAAATTGGTTACAATGTTGTTCCTGTTCAAGTTTTAAAAGCAATAAATTTCAATGTGCCGCAAAAACGAGAACGATTAATTGTTGTTGGAATTAGAAAAGATATTGATTTGCAATATGAATATCCAAGACCATATAAAAAAATCTATAATTTAATAGATGCGCTAAAAAAAGGTGATTTATATGATTGCAATGTTCCAAAATCGATTGGTTCAAAATATCCCCAAAGTAAAATTGATGTTTTGAATTTAGTTCCTCAGAAAGGCTATTGGAGAGATTTACCATTAGATATTCAAAAAGAATTTATGGGCGGAAGCTTTCATCTTGGCGGCGGAAAAACTGGAATTGCAAGAAGAATAGGTTGGGATGAACCCTGTTTAACTTTGACTTGCAGTCCGGCACAAAAGCAAACAGAAAGATGTCATCCTGAAGAAACTAGACCATTTACTGTTAGAGAATATGCACGAATTCAAACTTTTCCTGATGTTTGGAAATTTGAAGGTTCTGTTGCGCAACAATATAAGCAAATTGGAAATGCAGTTCCTGTAAACCTAGGAAAAGAAATTGGTTATTCGATTGTTAAATTTTTAAATACTTATTACAACTTGTCGAAACCTAAATAATAACTATAATTTTCAAAAGTAATTTGGTCTAAAATGGTTCTTTTTGAAGTTTTAGTTTCTGATTTTATTTCGTCCAATGCAGAATTTTCTTTAACAGTATCACTTTTTTCAGTTGAACTTAAATAGTCGTTGATTGCTGTTGGTAATACTTTATATAATTGAAAAAGCGCATTTTCTTTTCCTGAAAGTAAAGCATAAAATTGGTCTCCTGAAATTTTATAAACACGGCTATGACTATATTCTTTTCCGTTTATATCTCCTTTCCATAATTCACAGAAACTTCCTTTTGCAAGAATTTGAACCCAATAACATTTGGCTTTTTTGTAGTCATCAGCATAATCTCTTAATTTCTGAAATAAACTTTCTGCCGAACTGCTGTTCATCGTATTGTGCTTGTTTTTGATGTCAGCAAACAAACTGTCATCGTTCGCTTTTATGTCAAAACCACTTAAATTCCCAATTTGAAAACCATTAATTCCGCCTAAAATTTGCTCGTGAAAAGTTCCTATGGAGTTGTTTATTGATTTGTCAATTTGGCGCAATATTTCGGCTTGAATTAAATTTTCTTGATTAATATCGTTGAATTGTGCGTCAAAAGTCAATTTTAGGGTATCAACTTTGTTGCTGTAAAAGTTTTTTTTCGTGATATTGTTCTTGGCTTTTAAATATGCTTTGTGAAGATTTTCAATGCAGTTTAATAAATGTTCATCCGAAATAAAGTCAACATATTTATTTTTCATCCAATTTTGGTCGTTATAATTCAATGCCTAAATTAACACTTTTTATTGAATTTTTTTCGATGTTTGTATTCAGCATTTTATTTGAATAGTTTCCATCAATAGTTTACAGTTTTCAGTGGCAGTTTTCAGAAAAATCAATTCAGTTTAAAATGGATTTCTTCATTTTTCAGCAATTTTAAAAAATCATTGTCTACGTTCACTTTTACCGACCTGCTGTGTAAATTTAGGCTTGTGTTTTCCGGCAAATCATAAACGATAAAATCTACCGGAACAGTGCCTTCGTTTTCTTTCAGAATTTTATGGATTTCTTTAATCCTGTTCTCGGTTAAATTATTAATGTCTAGGCTAATGGTTATTTTTTTAGTTTGTTTTTCCAGCACATCCTGCAAAATTTGAATGTCGGTAAAATTCACTCTGGGCTCACCCAATTTACCGTCTTTATTTCTCCATCCCGCAGTGACAGAAACCCTGATTTGGCGAAAAGCGTCTTCAAACAAATAAGGCTTAAACTTTAAATAATCGTCTTTAAAAATTCTAAACTCGTGGCTGTCACTATAATCTACTACCACAAAAGAGCCCCATTCATTCCCGTTTTGGGAAGTTTTGTGTTGCACATCGGTTAAAATTCCCGAAAAAGTCATTGTGGAGCCTACATATTTATTGAGATCCTCTTTAAAAACAGCAACAGAAGCATTGCAGAAATAGTCAATTTCATTTCTAAACTCATCCAATGGATGACCGGAAATATAAATGCCTACCATTTCTTTTTCTCGGGATAATTTATACATCATTCCCCATTTTTCAGCAGAAGGAATTTCAGGTTCCGGAAATTGAATTTCAGAAGCTTCCCCAAAAAGTGAAACTTGGGCAGAATTTTTATTTTCCTGGAATTTGCTTCCGTAACGAATAACGCGTTCGATAAAAGAAACGCCCTTTTCGTCGGGTTGGTAATATTGTGCGCGGTGCACATTTGTGAAAGAATCAAATCCGCCCGCCATCGCCAATCCGTCGAAAGCTTTTTTGGTCGCTGCACGCAAATCTATGCGTTTGGTTAAATCGAAAATAGAGGAATAATTGCCGTTTTTTTTGCGTTCCTCAACAATGGCGGCAACGGCTGATGCGCCAACGCCTTTTATGGCACCCATTCCAAAACGAATGGCACCTTCTTTATTTACGGCAAATTTGTAAAATGATTCATTAATGTCTGGCCCCAAAACTTTGATGCCCGCTCTTTTGCATTCTTCCATAAAAAAGGAAATTTGCTTAATGTCGCTCATATTATTCGACAAAACCGCAGCCATAAATTCCGCAGGATAATTGGCTTTTAAATAAGCGGTTTGGAAAGCGATATAGGCGTAACAAGTGGAGTGCGACTTGTTAAAAGCATATTCGGCAAAAGCTTCCCAATCTTTCCATATTTTTTCCAAAACGGGTTCGGGGTGGTTGTTTGCTTTTCCGCCTTTTATAAATTGAGGTTTCAATTTTACCAACAATTCCAAAATCTTTTTCCCCATCGCTTTACGCAACATATCTGCTTCACCTCTTGTAAAACCAGCTATTTTTTGGGAAAGCAACATCACCTGTTCCTGGTAAACGGTAACGCCGTAAGTTTCCTTTAAAATTTCCTCCATCACCGGCAAGTCATATTCAATGGCTTCTTCCCCGTGTTTACGCATAATAAACAAAGGAATGTATTCCATCGGGCCTGGACGGTACAAGGCGTTCATCGCAATTAAATCGGCAAATTGGGTTGGTTTCAATGCTTTTAAATGCTTTTGCATTCCAAAAGATTCATATTGAAATATTCCTACCGTTTCTCCGCGCTGAAAAAGTTCATAAGTTTTGGGATCGTCCAACGGAAAATCATCAGGAACCAACTCAATGCCGTGTTTTCCTTTGATAATTTTTAGGGTGTCTTTAATTAAAGACAAGGTTTTCAATCCTAAAAAGTCCATTTTTAGCAAGCCGGCGCTTTCAACCACATTATTGTCGAATTGCGTCACATACATATCGGTATCTTTCGCCGTGGCAACCGGAATTAAATTGGTGATATTTTCTGGCGTAATGATGACGCCGCAAGCGTGGGTTCCTGTATTTCTCAAGGAGCCTTCCAAAGCGCGTGCCTGATTGATGGTTTGCGCCGCTAAGTCGTCGCCGGCAGCGATTCTTCTAAGTTCATTTACGTTGTCTAATTCTTCGCTCCTTAGACCTTTAATGATTGCTTTGCTTTTTTCGTCTTCGCCAAAAATATTTTTTAGCTTTACCAGCGGAATCAATTTTGCGATTCTGTCGGCATCAAACAAAGGCAAATCGAGCACGCGCGCCGTATCTCTTATGGAAGATTTTGCCGCCATCGTTCCGTAAGTGATAATTTGCGCCACTTGGCTTGCGCCGTATTTATTGATTACGAAATCGATGACTTTTTGTCGGCCTTCGTCATCAAAATCAATATCGATATCGGGCAATGAAACCCGATCCGGATTTAAGAAACGTTCAAAAAGTAAATCGTATTTTATGGGGTCAATATTGGTGATCCACAAACAATAAGCCACTACGGAACCCGCCGCCGAACCCCGTCCGGGACCAACAGAGACACCCATTTTACGCGCTTCCAAAATAAAATCCCAAACAATTAAAAAGTAGCCGGGATAACCTGTTTTTTTTATAACCGACAATTCAAAATCGAGCCGTTCAATGAGGTCATCCGCCAATATTTCGCCATATCTTTTTTTGGCGCCTTCATAAGTCAAATGTCGCAAATAGGCGTTTTCACCTCTTACGCCACCGTCTATTGCGTCTTCCGGATTTACAAATTCCTGCGGAATGGCAAATTTTGGAAGCAGCACGTTGCGCGCCAAGGTATAAATTTCAATTTTATCAACAATTTCCTGAATATTGGTGATGGCTTCGGGCAAATCGGCGAACAAACTTTTCATTTGTTCCTGACTTTTGAAATAATATTCGTTATTTGGCAAACCGTACCTAAAACCCCTGCCTTTTCCTATGGGTGTGGCTATTTTTTCGCCATCTTTTACGCACAATAAAATGTCGTGCGCCGTTGATTCTTCTTGTTTTGTGTAGTAAGTATTGTTTGAAGCGATTAATTTTACTTGGTGTTTTTTTGAAAATTCAACCAGCACTTCGTTCACGTGATTTTCATTTTCCTGATCGTGGCGCATCACTTCCAAATAAAAATCGTCCCCAAATTGTTCCTGCCACCAAAGCAGCGCTTCTTCCGCCTGTTTTTCGCCAACATTTAAAATCTTGCTCGGTATTTCCCCAAACAAATTTCCCGAAAGCACCATCAAACCTTCTTTGTATTGTTCAATAATATTTTTATCGATTCGGGGAATGTAATAAAATCCATCGGTATTGGAAATCGACGACATTTTGGCGAGATTGTGATAGCCAGTTTTGTTTTTTGCCAAAATAACAATGTGGTAGCCGTTGTCTTTTTGCGATTTGTCCGCGTGATTTTCGCACACATAAAACTCACAGCCTAAAATGGGTTTTAGGGGAAGTTTTGCTTCCTGTCCTTCCGCTAAATTTTTATTGAAATTTTCAACAGACTTGTTATAATCCAGCGTTTCTTTTATGAAGTAAAAAGCGCCCATCATATTTCCGGTGTCGGTTAAGGCAACCGCCGGCATTTTATCTTTTATGGCAGATTGAATGAGGTTGCTTACACTGGAAGTTGACTGTAATATGGAAAATTGTGAATGGCAATGCAAATGCGCAAAATTGGCATTTTCAAGGACTTTAGAAGTGCCTTTAACCTGCGTTATTTCTTCAGAATTTTCTTCTGATTTTGTTTTTAATTTCTTGCTTTCTTTTTTTAGGTCGATGTGTTTTAGGCCAATAACATCAATAATAGCTGGATTTTTAGCTTCAAACGTTTCAAAATAATCCGAAGAAACATTGAGTTCTTCTTTTGTAAAAACTCGTTTTCTGATCAATTCCAAAAAACAGCGCGTGGTGGCTTCCACATCGGCGGTTGCGTTGTGCGCTTCACCAAAAGGCGCATTAAATAAATATTGGTGCAGTTCGGTTAAGGTTGGATATTTGAATTTTCCGCCACGTCCGCCTTTTATCTGACATAAATTTGCCGTAATTTCAGTACAAGTGTCCAAAACCGGCAAATCATTTAAATTAGTCGCCAATTCCATTCTGTGAAATTCACAACCCATAATATTTAGGTCGAATTTTACATTTTGTCCAACAACAAAGGTAGATTTCGCAAGCACTTCATTAAAAAGTCGCAAAACAGTTTCTAAATCTTCGCCTTTTTCTTCCGCCAACTGGGTTGAAATTCCGTGAACTTGTTCAACATCATACGGAATATTATAACCTTCCGGTTTGATCAGAAAATCTTTTTGTTCAATTAATTCTCCATACTTGTCGTGCAGTTGCCACGCAATTTGAACACACCTTGGCCAGTTGTCAATGTCGGTAAATGGGGCATTCCAATTTTTAGGTAAACCGGTGGTTTCTGTATCAAAAATTAAAAACATTTGGCTGAATTTTTTGCTTATAAATGAGTTTTTAAAAGTAACAATTTAATAAATTTTACACTTCCATACTTGCATTTTTTTATTAACAATCCTAAATTTTTCTTAAATGTTTAACGGAAACATAGAAAGCCAAATGACTTCCTACAGAAACCCATAAAATAGTGCAGAAAACATAAAAGTTAGCCAATATTTGGATTGAAAGAAAGCCAAATGCCAATCCAAATTACTATTTTTGGTCACAAATTTACCTATGAAAGTGCTTTTGATATTGGTGTTTTTGGGATTTAAAAGATTGGAGTAAAATATGCTGAAAATGCGCGTATTATTTGAAATTATCTTATTATATTTGCAACCCTAATTAATAACCAAGGTTTCGTACCTTAAAATTTAAAAATATGCCAGTAAAAATTAGATTACAAAGACACGGTAAAAAAGGAAAACCATTTTATTGGATTGTGGCTGCAGATGTGCGCTCAACAAGAGACGGTAAGTATTTAGAAAAAATTGGAACTTACAATCCAAACACAAATCCAGCAACGATCGACTTAGATGTTAATGGCGCTGTAAAATGGTTGCAAAACGGAGCGCAACCAACAGACACTGCAAAAGCAATTTTATCATATAAAGGCGCTTTGCTAAAAAACCATTTAGCAGGCGGTATTAAAAAAGGAGCTTTAACAGAAGAACAAGCTGAAGCAAAATTTCAAGCTTGGGTTGATGAAAAAGCAGGAAAAATTGACGCTAAAAAACAAGGCTTGGCAAAAGCGGAAACTGATGCCATCGCCAAAGCTTTTGAAGCTGAAGTAAAAGTAAATGAAGAGCGTAAAGCTGCTGCAAACGAAGCTGTAAATGCTGCTGTTAAAGCAGAAGCTGATAAAAAAGATGCTGAAAAAGCCGCTAAAGAAGTAGTGGTTAAAGAAGCTCCTGAAACCATTGATGACGCACAAGCTGCAGCTTCAGAAGAAGGAAAAAACGAGTAATTAATTTTAGCGATAATGCGTAAAGAAGATTGTTTTTATTTAGGCAAAATCGTTAGAAAACACAGTTTTAAAGGGGAAGTTGTTATCAAATTGGATACAGACGAACCGGAACTATATGAAGATTTGGAATCGGTTTTTGTTGCTTTGGGCAATGACCTGGTTCCATTTTTTATTGTAGAAAGCATTTTGCAAAAAGGAAATCAGCTGCGTGTGCGATTTGAAGATGTGGAAAGCGAAGCCGATGCCGATGCCATTTTAGGTTCGGAATTGTATTTGCCTATGGAGTTTTTGCCAAAACTGACAGGGAATAAGTTCTATTTTCACGAGGTTATCAATTTTGATATTGAAGATGTCAATTACGGCTATGTTGGCGTTATCACCGGCATTAACGATTCAACTGCCCAACCATTGTTTGAAGTGAACAGCAACGGAACGGAAGTTTTTATCCCAATGATTGACCATTTTATCAAAAAAGTGGACAGAGAACATAAAAAAATTACCGTTGAAACTCCAAAAGGTTTGATTGAAATGTATTTGGGGAATTAACAAATTTAGAGAGGTGGCCGAGTGGACGATGGCGCACGCTTGGAAAGCGTGTATACGGCAACGTATCGAGGGTTCGAATCCCTTCCTCTCTGCTTTTTTTAAAACCTAACTATTGAAAATCAATTAGTTAGATTTTTTTTATTTCATATTTAGCCCACACTTAGCCCTCGAAAATAAAAATTACTTTATTAAAAATTATCTACAATTTTATAAAGTCCTTTTGATGCTTTTTTAGCACTTAAATTCCATTTTTGAGATAACGGTAAATTTTCGCAAAATACATCAACATTGGGCTTTGCATAGCCTTTTTTAATCATTATTTCGTTTAATGAACTTCAGTCACTTAGCCATAATCGAATAAATTTTTAATTCTCAACAAATCACCGCAGATTTTTCACAGGATAAAAAAACGAATGTCCATCCGTGCCGATTTAGGTCATTTATACCGAAAAGAGCCTTTTATACCGTAATGATTGTTTATAACTGAAACAATCACTTTTACCGGAATGAAGGTTTTTTACCGAAATAGTTTTTTATAGGATCAGTGATTCCAATATAAAATAAAGATGAAGTATTGAATGTAGTGAAAAACCCGTTTTTCCAATTTCTGACCTAAATGAACCTAAAAAGCCATTTAAAAACCCAATATGACAAATCTAAAACCCGTTTTTCCACAAAACATTAAATTAAAACCTATAATTCCAAATAATAACCTATTTTTCCACTATATTTGAAAAACTATTTTTCATCAAGGTTTATGGATAATACACATTTTTCACTTAAAATAACAGTTTTTAACGGAGTGCAAGCGCCGGAAAAAGGCTCAATTGCAGGATACGGAGCACTTATTGAAGGCTTAAAATTAGAGATGCCTTTTCCGGAGCAATTGGCGCTAATAAGTGAAAAAAGGCGGAGTTATACTACAGCGAAATGGAAAGTGTTTTCATCAAAAAACACAATTGAAGACACCTTATACAAGCACCTTGTTTTTGCATTAAAATATGAAGGCGTCAACCTGTTGTTCTTTAAAAAATTTGCTGAAAAGCTGCCTGAAATAGAGATTGTCAAAATACTTCAACTGGAGCCAACAGGGCAATATAGCCGTAAAATCTGGTTTTTATATGAATGGCTGATGCAAAAGCAACTAAATATTGACGATTTAACCATTAAAAACTTTGTGCCGCTGCTCGATGAAAATTTACAGTTTTCCGTTAAAGGCATCCGCTCAACGCGACATCGCATTATAAACAATCTCCCGGGAACCAGAGATTTTTGTCCGCTTATAACTAAAACGGAAAAACTGGAAGCGTATCTTGAAGCCAATTTATCCGATAAAAAAAATAGTTTCTTAAATACCATCCACAAAGACATATTACAAAGAGCTTCTTCCTTTTTGATTTTGAAGGATTCCAAAGCATCATTTACCATTGAGGGTGAAAATCCAGGAAATAACAGGGCAATGAGATGGGCAAAAGCCATTGGCCAGGCCGGACAAAAACCATTAAGCAAAAGCGAATTGATCCGCTTGCAACAAGTTGTAATTGAAAATACCCGTTTTCTGGAAATGGGATTTCGCAAAAAAGGCGGATTTGTAGGGGAACATGACAGAATTACCGGAGAACCCATCCCCGACCATATTTCTTCAAAAGGACAAAATGTTGAGCAATTGATGGATGGTTTAATAGCCACCAACGATTTATTGCAAGATGAAAGCTATGATGCTGTTTTAGCAGCGGCCGTAATCGCTTTTGGCTTTGTGTTTATCCACCCTTTTGTAGATGGAAATGGCCGATTGCATCGCTATATTATCCATCATATTTTGGCAAAAAAAGGATTTACGCAGCAAGGCGTTATTTTCCCGATTTCTGCTTCAATTCTGGATAAAATTGAAACCTACAGGGAAGTTTTGGAAAGCTACTCACTTCCATTGTTGGATTTTATTGAATGGAAGGAAACCGAAGACCACAATGTGGAAGTTTTTAACAAAACCATTGATTTTTATCGCTATTTTGACGCCACAAAACAAGCTGAGTTTATGTACGAATGTGTGGAAGATACCATTTTGAGAGTCATTCCAGAAGAGGTGAAATACCTTCAGCGTTATGATATTTTCAAACGTTACTTGGACAATAATTTTGAAATGCCGGATAAATTAGTGGCTACGCTGCTTCGTTTTTTAGAACAAAATAATGGTGTTTTATCATTGAGGGCAAGGACAAAAGAATTTGCAGCATTAAACGACAATGAGATTAGAAATATAGAAGAAAAATATAAAGAAATTTTCGCGGCACCCTAAAATTTTTGGAACATTCATATCTCTGCGATTACAATAACAAAATTGAACAAAACCCTATAAACGCTATATTTATAGGGTTTTTTAATTTCTGTAAATACCATATAAAACCATTAAAAACCAAATAAAAGGGAGCTAATTAAGGGTCACTTAAAAAAAACGGCAACCTTTAAAAAGCGAATTAATAAACTTAAATTAGAAGTTTCATAGCGTTTACTTTATTATTTTTGCAGAAGATTTATTTTAAAATGCCATTAAAAGCAAAACAACGCGCTGCCTTAAGTACCTATTTCTTTTTATCGGGATTATGTTTTGCTACTTGGGCTTCTCGAATCCCAACAATAAAAGATTTTTTCGATTTTAATGAAGCGCAATTAGGTACCGTATTATTGTCAATGCCTATTAGCTCACTTATTGGATTGCCAATTTCAGGTTGGCTTGTTTCAAAATTTGACAGTCGTTTGCCTTTGATTGTGGCGATGCTGTTTTTAACTCTGGCACTAACGTTTATCGGTTTTGCCGATACCCCCTTTTTACTGGTGGCTGCGCTTAGTCTGTATTCTTTTAGTTCGCGTATTTTATATATTTCAATGAATACCCAATCCATTACCATTCAAAAAAAATATACAAAAAAAATTGTTGGTTCTTTTCATGGTCTTTGGAGTACGGGTGGATTATTAGGGGTTGTTTTGTCAACCATTATGGTAAAATACAATGTGCCTTTATGGATACATTTAGCAACAATAGCCATATTTATAGCCATCATTTCTTTATTGATCTTCTCTTATACACTTAAGAATGATAAATCAACTTTTGGCAATAAGTTAATTTTCGGAAAACCGGATCCTTTTGTTTTCTATTTAGGATTACTGGTCTTTTTTGCTGCAATTTGTGAAGGGGGAATGTTCGACTGGAGCGGTGTTTATTTCAAAGAAGTAATAAATGAACCTATTTTTACCTATGGCTATTTATTATTTATGGCGGCTATGGCTTTTTCTAGGTTTTATTCAGATAGATTAATGGAAGCAATCGGATTGGAAAAAACATATATTTTTAGTTCTGTATTAATTGCTGTTGGCGTTTTAATGGCAATAACATTCCCTTATTTCTATCCGGCATTGATTGGCTTTTGCTTGGTTGGTCTTGGAACGGCCGCTATTTTCCCAATGACGTTCATGCTTGCGGGAACCTCAAAAAAATATTCGCCGGGAATGGCAATTTCAATTATATCAACCTACGCCACGGTTGGGATGCTTATCGGCCCGCCTTTAGTGGGTTATGTGGCTCATGCATTTGGCCTTAAAAACGCCTTTTATATTTTTGTGGTTGCAGGTTTGCTATTTATTCCTTTATCACAATTTTTCTTTAAACTTCAAAAAAAATATTAAAGTACAGAATGCTCAATTTTTTTGAAACCGCATTAAAATTGAATTTAAAATATGAAAAGGATCAATCATTGAAAAATGCCAATTTCAATGGATGAATTGGCATTAATAAGACATCATTTCGACTAATTTGTAAGGTTAATGTAAAAAAACAACTGCGCAAATTACATCCATAATTCCCAAAAATACCAAATCGTACAGACGATATTGTGCTAAATATCAAAAATGATTACATTTTAGATTAAATAAAAAGGGCCAATTCAGTGTCAGTAAAAAAAATGTATCTTTGTAACCATTGTAAAATAAGGGAAGTATGGAATGGTTTTAGTTCCTTTCTTCTGCAATAAAAATTGGTTACAAAAGTTAAAAGTATTTAGAATTTTTTGGTTTAATCCAAATAAGGACAGCAATTTATATATAGTTGTTTTGGGCCTGCCCGGCATTTCGGTGGGCGTTACCCTGCGGGTCGGGCTTTTCGTTACAATCTTTTTTAAGCTAAAAAAGCTTCAAAAAAGGATTTTCACTTCAATCCCTAACGCAGATTGATTTACGATTTTGAGAATGGCCTCATCAAATGTTACCAAAACAAAATTGCTCTTTGCGTATTTTCCTTGTGAAACTTTGAGCTGCTTTGTGAAACTTTGTGTAACAACAATACCACCTCAACCAAATTATATGAAATGATATTGGCATCAATTTTAAGAAAAGACTGAAGTCGGAAAGTTCGAAGGCAAATCGTTCAATTCAACATTCCTAAATCGTAAATCGTAAATCATAAATCGTAAATAAAAAAACAATGATAGATATTGATGTAAAAACCTTGTTCCTTTTCTCCGCGGCAACAAATATATTTATCATTTCCCTATTTGCCACTTACATTAAGTTATATAAGGTAAAAAGTCCGTTAATTAACATTTTTATGCTAGCGCGAGTGATTGGCATTATTTTTTTAACAATGCTTTCATTGCGAAGCGGACTGCCAAAACCCATAGGGATTATTGCAAATACCACCATTGTTTTATTTGTTATTTTTTATGAAATCTATTGCATTTCAATTATAGAACGTAAATTTGATTCAAAACATTTTAAAAAATTTCTTCTAATTCCATTATTTCTTTCCGTTTTTTTAAGTTTTTTTAGCACGTCTTCCGTAAGCAATCGAATGACTGCCGTGTCGTTAAGCGCCGCAATAATCTACGCGTTTATCGCCTACACACTTTTTACCGAAAAAGGGAAAACTAAAATACAAAAAGTGAGTGCTTACCTAATCACTTTAATTTCTTTAGTGCTTTTAATGCGGTCATTAGGGGCATTTTTAGACGTTGGCGCTGCGATGACCTCAACAAAATATATGCTGGTAATACCGCTCGGTTTTTTCTTGATTTTGAACTTTATAATTCCATTGCTGTTGCTTTTTATCTTAAAGGAAGTTGACAATAAAATTATAGAAAATGACAATATAAAACTTAGGGATTTAAATAAAAGCAAGGACAAGTTTTTCTCCATTATTGCGCACGATTTAAGAGGTCCTTTTGGCGGTTTGCAACAAATTGGTGAGCTTCTTTGGTTGAATAAAAATAAAATTAGTGAGGAAAAAAGAGAGAAATTGACCAAGGCACTTTATCAAAACAGTAAAGATACATTTGCCTTATTGGACAATTTATTGAAATGGGCCAGCGCCAACGCCGGATTGATAAGTTATGCACCTTCCAAAATAAATCTTCATAAAATTGTGCAAAATAATATAAGCCTTTTTAACGCTCAAATCCGATTGAAGAATTTGAAGTTGGCTTGTAATTTTGAAAGTGATCTTTTTGTTTATGCTGATTTTGATATGACAGATACTGTCATCAGAAATCTCATTTCAAACGCCATAAAATTTACCCCGAATGGCGGTGAAATTGAAATTGTTTTGGATAATATTGATAAAACCAACAATAGTTGTACCATCGCTATTATGGATAACGGAATTGGCATAAATAAAGATGCTCAATTAAAAGTATTTGAAATAGACGCTACCGTCTCAACTTTAGGAACCAACAATGAAAATGGAACTGGTTTGGGTTTGAAACTTTGCAAAGAATTTTTAACCATAAATAAAGGAACTATTTGGATTGAAAGTAATGAAAATAAGGGAACAAGCGTTTTTATTTCGTTGCCAATAGAAAATAAATAAACAGCTATTTGGTTTCGTCGATTGCTAATTTCAAAAATATTTGTTGATTGATTTCCAACACCGAATGGTGTTCAAAAAACAACGTTGTTTTGTTTAAAATTGCTTCAATTAAATAATGATTTCCTTTGAAATAGGAAGCGACAACTGTTGCTTTTATGCCATCTTTTTCTGTCAGTTTCATTTGATTAGGATACAATAATACCGATTTTTTTGAGGTGTCATTTGCATCAATTTCGCTTACTGGGATTTTATTGATTTCATCAAAAAAAGAAGCAATATAGGCGCTTTTTGGATTTGTGTATAACTTTTCGGGCGTGTTGTTTGCAATTAATTTTCCGTCTCTGATCACTAATATTTTATCGGCAAAAGAAAGCGCGTCGGTAGTGTCGTGGGTCGCTACAATGCACAAAATGTTTTTCAATTTTAAATACCTGAAAAGATCTCTGCGCAGTTTGTTTTTCCTAAAATTGTCTATGTGGCTAAAGGGCTCATCGAGCAACAAAACTTCGGGTTCTTTAGCCATCACTTTGGCAATGGCGACCCGCTGTTTTTGTCCGCCGCTCAGGTTTTTGACTTTTGTTTGGGAAAACTCAGCCATATCAACCACTTTCAGCAATTCTTTGATGCGTTTTTGCTTGTTTTTATCTTGGCTTGAAATGTATTTTCCAATATTTTCTTCAACAGTTGTGTATGGCATTAAATCGAAATCCTGCGGCAAATATTTCATAAAATCCTCGCCGGGAATTAACCTAAAATTTGGCCCCAACAACTTTTGGTCATTCCAATAAATAGTTCCTTTTTCAATATGGAGCAGACCGTAAATAATTTCCAAAAGTGTGCTTTTTCCGGAGCCGCTTTCTCCAATAATGGCAACATAATCGCCTTTATTGGCCTTGAAACCAATATTTTTTATAACTTCTTTTGAAGTGTATCCAAATGATATGTTTGCAACTTTTAACATCTAATTATTCAAATCCGATATGCAAAAGCGCATCGCCCTGGTTTACCACGGGAGAATGGTTTGAGTTTAAAATATATCCTTCTTGGTTGTTTTTAAAAGCGCTTTCAAATGCGCCGAAAGGATCTGAAATACTTCCCAATTTAACGCCTTTTTCCACTTTTTGGCCAGCACTTATATACGACCTGTACATTCCGGAATGTTTGGCTCTTATCCATTTTGAATTCTTAATGATAATTGGCGGATTTTCAGCAGTATGTTTTGAAATTTTTGTTGAAAAATCACGTAAACCCAAATGATGCATCACGTTAATGGCACCTTGAATTCCGACTTTTGTGACTGCTTTATCTAAGAAAAGAGATTTTCCCCCTTCAAAAAGCAACACTTTTTTACCCAAATCAGCCATTGATTTTCTGAAGGTGCGTTCCTTGCTTTTACTGTAAACAATAAAAGGAGAACCAAAAACTTGGGCCAATTTTAAACTTTCTTCATCTATTCTGTCAACTCGCACCTGTGAATAATTAAACCGTTGGGCGCCACCGGTATGGTAATCAATGCAAAAATCGACTTTAGGAATTACTTTGGTCATCAAATGATCTGCAAATCTGCTCGCCAGAGAGCCTGTATTAGACCCGGGAAATGCACGATTTAAATCGCGTCCGTCAGGAAATTCCCTTTTTTGGTTTAAAAAGCCAAAAACATTTAAAAGCGGAATACAAATAACAGTGCCTTTTTCGGGTTTGTTTAAGCCTCCGGCAATAATTTGACGCACAATTTCAACACCGTTTGTTTCATCGCCATGAATGCCGCCAATTAATAACAAACAAGGGCCGTCAACTTTTCCCCTTGAAATAATGATGGGAACTTCAATTTT
Source organism: Bacteroidetes bacterium HGW-Bacteroidetes-3 (assembly GCA_002842505.1). Taxonomy (GTDB): domain Bacteria; phylum Bacteroidota; class Bacteroidia; order Flavobacteriales; family Flavobacteriaceae; genus Lutibacter. Next base: position 18,310 of record PHDE01000008.1, read on the forward strand.
TGAACGCGTGTGCAAACGAGCAATGTCCATATTAATTTGAACCGTTTCGCCCAAGCCAATTTTTTGGTGAAGAATTTTAAATTCACTATGCATGGCGCTCAATATAATGAATTATTTTTCCGGCGATATCAACGCCCGTAGCGCCTTCAATACCTTCCAGTCCTGGAGAAGAATTTACTTCCAAAATAAGTGGGCCTCTAGCCGATTGCAAAATATCCACTCCGGCAATTCCCAGACCCATGATTCGGGCAGCTTTTAAAGCGGCATTTTCTTCATCAATAGATAATTTTATGATTTCCGCGGTTCCGCCTCTGTGAAGGTTTGAGCGAAATTCCCCTTCTTTTCCCTGTCTTTTCATAGCGCCGACAACTACGCCGTCCACCACAAATACGCGAATGTCCGCTCCTTTTGCCTCTTTAATGAATTCCTGAGCGATTACCCTCGCTTGAAGTCCGTTAAAAGCTTCCAACACCGATTCTGCTGCATTGTCGTTTTCAGCTAAAACTACGCCTAGTCCCTGCGTCCCTTCCAATAATTTTATCACCAACGGCGTTCCGCCAACATCTTTGATAATGTCTTTTACATTTTTTGAGTAGTTGGTAAATACTGTTTTGGGCAAACCCAAACCGGCTCTTGACAATACTTGTAAACTTCGCAATTTATCTCTTGAACGCATTAAAGCCTGAGATTCAATGGCGGTAAAAACTTTCATCATTTCAAATTGACGCACCACTGCCGTTCCGAAAAAGGTGACAGAAGCGCCAATTCTTGGAATTACCGCATCGATATCCAACAATAATTCGTGTTTATATCTTATGGCGGGTTTCTTTTTTTCGATTATGATATCACATTTTGAATGGTCAACAACCATCATTTCATGATTTCGTGCCTTACCGGCTTCAACAAGTCGTTTTGTTGAATATAAATTGGGATTTCTTGATAAAACAACAATTTTCATACTTTGCATTTTCTTAATTTTTGATCACTATGTTTTTATATGACAGATTTTTTTTTGCAGTGTCTACCATAAATTTCTTTGACAGAAACTTTCTTCCCAACAAAACGGGATATTTCATGGAACCTCTTTCTGTTAAGGAAAGTTCAATGAAATGAATTTCATTAAAAATAAGTATTTCCGTTTTAATCAGGTACCGATTTTCGGTAATTCCGTTAGAACTCTTAATAATTTTTTGGGTGAAATTAGGGAACGTAAAATATTTTTCGTGGTATTTTTCGTGTTTGGGATCCAAAAACTGGCATTTCAATATATTGTTTTCCTCTTGAATGCTATGACAGTGAAAGCTGGATGTATTGGCGCCGGTATCGACTTTAATATCGATATTAAACAGCTCAAGTTTAGGGAAATCAACAATGTCTGTTCTGCCGATAAGTGTTTTTATGTTACTTTTTTTCAAAAGAAATAGGAAGGGCTAATGTTAGAAAAAAATTTGAACCTTATTTTATTTTTGGCAAAGTTAAACTATTATTGGTTATTAAAAATATTTTGATTTTTTAAACTAAAAAAGGAAGTGACTTAAAATTTCACTTCCTTTTTTTACCTGTTATTATTCAGAAAATAATTTCTTTATTATTCTTTCCTATTCATCGTGTTAATGACTTCTTTGATTTTTGTTTCAATCTCGTCGGACAATTCCGGATTGTCTTTTATCAGTAATTTAACTGCGTCACGACCTTGGCCTAATTTGGTTTCTCCGTAGCTAAACCAAGAGCCGCTTTTTTTCACAATGCCCAATTCTACGCCCAAATCCAATATTTCTCCATCTTTAGAAATACCTTCACCGTACATAATATCAAATTCAGCCGTTCTAAAAGGCGGAGCCACTTTATTTTTCACCACTTTAACTTTAGTGGCGTTACCTATCACTTTTTCACCATCTTTAATTTGTGTTTTTCTTCTGATGTCTAAACGAATAGACGCATAAAATTTAAGTGCGTTACCTCCGGTTGTTGTTTCTGGATTGCCAAACATCACGCCAATTTTTTCACGCAATTGGTTGATAAATATAACGGTACAGTTTGTTTTGTGAATGGTTCCTGTTAATTTACGAAGCGCTTGTGACATTAATCTCGCATGTAATCCCATTTTAGAATCACCCATTTCGCCTTCAATTTCACTTTTTGGCGTTAATGCGGCCACAGAGTCAATCACCACAATGTCAATGGCTCCCGAGCTTATTAAATTATCGGCAATTTCCAAAGCTTGTTCCCCATAATCTGGTTGGGAAATAATTAAATTATCAATATCAACCTTTAAATTTTGAGCATAAAAACGGTCAAAAGCATGTTCTGCATCAATAAATGCGGCAATTCCGCCCGCTTTTTGAGCCTCTGCAATGGCGTGCAATGCCAAGGTTGTTTTACCTGATGATTCTGGTCCGTAAATTTCAATGACTCTTCCGCGCGGATAGCCACCAACGCCCAATGCTATGTCTAAGCCCAAAGAACCTGTAGAAATGGCATCAATATCACTTATGGCAACATCGCCCATTTTCATCACGGTTCCTTTTCCGTAGGTTTTGTCTAATTTATCAAGCGCTAATTGCAGTGCTTTTAATTTCGCCACTTTTTCTTTGTCGTCTGCCATAATTCTAATAAAATGAGTTAAAAATTTGATGCTAAAATATAAAAAACTATTGAGTATATTTAGCGTTTACAAATAATTCTATTAACTGTTTTCAGTATGAAAAATATTTCCCTATTATTACTTGTTATTATAATGATTTCCAGTAAATTAAATGCACAAAATAATGCCATATCCGCTTTTTTGCTGAAGTGGGAAAACTCTAAAAATTACTTATTGGAAATAGCGGAAGCCATGCCTGCGGAAAGTTTTAATTTTAAACCTACTGAACGAGAAATGAGTTTTGAAGCACAATTGCTTCATATTAGGGAAAATATGGTTTGGTTAAGTGAATCGTACCTGGCCGGAAGCGATTTTGTGAAATCTGAAAAGATAAATCCTGTCGGCAAAAAGGAAATTATTAGTGAATTAAATATTGCTTTCGACAAGGTTTCCGAAATTGTAAAAAAGATTTCTTCGGATGATTTATCAACCGATGTTCCCTTTTTTGCCGGGCCAAAAAGCAAGTTGCAAATCCTGAATTTATTGCAGGATCACGTTACGCACCACCGCGGACAATTGGTAGTTTATCTAAATTTAAATAATGTTGACCCACCAAAATATATTGGCTGGTAGTTTATTTTAAAGCAATTGGTTTATTTTGGCGTATTGCAACAGCACAACCGTTTTGGCATCGTTTATTTCCCCTTTTGAAACCATGGTTAACGCGGTGTCAAAATTAATTTCCAGTACTTCAATTTCTTCATGTTCCGATTCTAAACCGCCGCCGTCGCTAATTTTCATTTTATCGCTGTATTCAGCAACAAAATAATGTATTTTTTCGGTGACTGCGCCCGGTGTTGAGTACAATACAAATACTTTCTTTGGATTGGTTATTTTAAAACCTGTTTCCTCTTCCGCTTCTTTTATGATGCAGGCTTCAGGATGGTCTTCGTCCAACAAACCGGCGCAAACTTCAATCATCATTCCGCTGGTATTTCCATTTAAATAGCTTGGCATTCTAAATTGTTTGGTGAGAATTACCGTTTTTTTGGTTGGGTTGTACAATAAAATCGCCGCGCCGTCGCCACGGTCGTAACATTCCCTGCTTTGGGTTTGCCAATCGCCGTTTTTTGTTTGAAATTCAAAATCGACTTTATCGAGTTTGTAATGCGCTTTTGACAAATTTTTAATGGCGATGATTTTAACTTTCGGATTGTTCATTTATTTTTTAAAATTTAAGATGAAAAATTCCCAAAACCAAAAACATAATTGATATGTTTTCAATTCATTTTTATTTTTCTAATAACTGCTAGCTGCCAACAGAATTTGTTACCGTGTGAAACGCTAGTTTATAAATAATTGTCGGTTTCAAAATGTTATGTCTTTAGTGCTTTTTATTTTTCAGGATCCGACCCGCTTATTATTCTTGAAATAAGACCTTTTTGATCTGAAAATTCAGCTATTAATACACCTGCTAAATGAATCACGATAAAAGGTATTAGGTAGTAAAGTGAAAGTATGTGTATCTCTTCCATTGATTTTTTTAAATTTTTTGGCCCAAATTCTATAATAAGTCCGGTAATTAAAGATACAATGACAAACCCATAAAAAAAGATATAAGTCCATTTTTGAATTTTTTCTTTAGTGGATAAATTATTATCCAATGGATTTTGAAACTTCATAATCCCAGATAAAGGAATAGAGAAACGAATTGCAAATAACCCAGTCAATATATAACCAAGATAAATATGCCAATTCCACATGGGTTGTCTTATTCGTTTTGCCAAAACAATGAGCTGATCTTGAGATAGAGTTTGATTGGTACCATTAAGATAATTTTGTATAATAGCTGCAACATTGTTTTTATTCATCCAAGTTAATCTTAAAAAGATAGTAACCAATAATAACAGAAATGAAATGGCAATTGCCCAATGGATTATTCGATAGGCTTTAGAATACGTATTATTTTTCATAATTTTTGTTTTTAAATGTGACTTAACATGGCAATATGCGGAATGTCATCTTCCAAATAACCCTCACCAACCTGAATAAACCCATGAGATTCATAAAACTTTTTTAAATACAATTGTGCCGATATTTTTATGGAAGTTTCGTTAAAATACTTTTTGACAGCTTCAATAGAATGTTGAAATATCACATGGCCATAACCAAATTTTCGTTCATTTTTGGCAACTACCACGCGGCCAATACTTGCTTTCTCAAAATAATCTCCAGGTTTAAAAATTCGGCAATAAGCCACAATTTTATCGTTTTTAAATCCGATTATATGCAACGCTTTTTTATCTTTTCCGTCTATATCCTGATACGGGCAATTTTGTTCCACCACAAAAACTTCCGCACGCAATTGTAAAATATCATAGAGTTCTTCAGTGGACAATTCAGCAAATGATTTTGTGAAAATTTTAAGCATTTAATCTTGGATTATAATTTCTTTTAGGTCGTTTCTCTGATATTCCGGCTGCAAATTACAGTGATGAATTTGAAATTTTTCAAACAATAATATTTCAACTTCCTCACAAACAAAATCAAATTGAGATAAATTAATATCTTCCTTAAATTCCAGATGCGCTTCAAAATGACATTCGTGATCGTTCAATTGCCAAATATGGATATGATGGATGTTTTCAATTCCTTCAACCTTCAAAACTTCGTCCACAATTTCATTAATTTTTATGTGTGACGGCGCAAAAAGCATTAATATTTTTAGGGAATCCTTAAAAATATTCCAGCTCATAAAAATTAAATAGACCGATATTATTAAAGTTAATAAGGCATCAATCCAATAAATCTGATAATATTTCATCAGCAATCCGCCAATTAAAACCGCAACAGACGTTAGCATATCGGACAATAAATGAAGGTAGGCGCTTTTCATGTTCATATTGTGTTTTGCGTCATTTTTTAACAACAAAACACTCAACCCGTTTGCGGCAATCCCTAAAATTGCCAACCAAATTACCAAGCCACTTTTTATTTCCTGAACTTCCGAAAAACGTTTAATGGCTTCAATTCCCAAAAAAACGCCAATCACAATTAATGAGGCCGCATTGAAAAAAGCGGCAATCATTTCCGCTCTTTTATAGCCAAAAGTATATTCTAAAGTTTGCTTTTTTTTATGGGTAAGCAAGTTTGCGCCGTAACTGATGATTAAAGAAACAACGTCGGAAAAGTTGTGGACAGCATCAGAAATTAACGCCAAACTTCCTGAAATAATGCCACCAATAATTTGCGCAACAGTAATTACAATATTTAATATGATAGAAAAAAGTAAATTTTTTCCTGTTAAAGTTGGGTGTTCGTGGCTATGGTTTTGACCCATTTTGAATTACGATTTTTATCCTATCCCCAGCCTCCCGTAATAAAACGGGACAGGCTTTTCCCAAGGAAAGGGAGTTTGTTTTGAAATTAGAGCAAAATAATTCCTATCTTTAATCTCCACTTTATTATTTAAAACTTAAAACTTAAAACTTAAAACTTAAAACTTTCAGCTTTCACCTTTGAGCTTTGAGCTTTTAACTTTAAGCTTTCAATTAACAAGGGATTTTATCAATTCTTGTTTGATGGCGTCCGCCTTCAAATTTGATTGTTAAAAATATTTCCACAAAACCCAAAGCTTGTTGCAGGGAAACAAAACGTGCCGGGATGCTTAAAATATTGGCGTTGTTGTGTTGTCTCGCAAGCATCACCAATTCATTGTTCCAACAAAGTGCAGCCCTAATTCCCCGGTGTTTATTAGCTGCCATTTGAGCGCCGTTTCCGCTTCCGCAAAGCGTTATTCCAAAATCAGCTTCACCACTTTCCACAGCGTTTGCAACGGGGTGAATGGTGTCAGGATAATCCATGCTCTCTTCTGAATCGGTTCCAAAATTTAACACTTTGTGTCCTTCTTTTTCCAGTAATTTTACAATTTCAAATTTGTATTCGGTTCCTGCGTGGTCATTTCCTATTGCAATGGTCATAAGTTGCTTTTTAATGCATTAATAGGTTACAAAAATACAAATTCATAGTTATTAACCTTCAAAAATTAAATTGTTAATAGCATTTTTTAATTTATTGATTCACAACTGCTTTATCAAAAAATGAAATTGTGAACAACTTAGCGTTTAAAAATGAAAACTATATTTTGAAATATGAAGTAAATATTGTAATGCTAAAATTGCTAATTGCTGTGCAACTTTTTTTATCTTTTTTTAAATTTAGTTTTGAACAATTTTTAAGTCCATTATAAACATTTTGAAATGAAAAACTTATTAAATAATTGAAAAATTATTTGATTTCAAATATTGTTTATAACCTATTTAATTTTATTGATTTTTAACAGATTAAAATTTAATAAACTGTTTATATCTTTTGATAAATGACCTATAAAAATTAAAATACATAATTTTATTGTACTTATGAACACACTATCATAACCAACAATAGTTTTTAAATTTTTAAAAAAAGTTTTTTATTATAATATACTGTGTTGATAACATTAAAAATTAAACTTTAATAGTCAATTTTATAATGTTTGGCGATATTGAAATTACTTCAATAGTTTCTTTCGAAGAAAAATAAGTATTGATGCTTTTTATGGAAAAATAGATTCCTAAAAGAAGTACCATCAAAAAAAAGAGACTAATTTTATATAACCTTTTCATAATTATCGTTTTATCTTTATAATAGACGAACGATTTTACCGGATATTACATTTTTCTTAAGATATTTTTAACAATTCGTTTTTAGGCACAATAAAATGCAATGCTTTAGGTAAAATTTCAGCTTCAAAACTTCCTGATCCCACCAATTCGCCATCTGCTTGAATATATGTTTTTTGGGTGTCCAAAACAGTTATTTTTAATTGGGAGGTTTTATAATTTTTAACCAATTTATGATTCGTTATTTTACCATTAAATAATCCGCCTATATTTGCCAAAAGTGTTATTAAAGTTATTTTATTGATATGGGTAATATCAAAAAGTCCGTCGGTGGAATTTGCATTTTGGGTCAGTTGCATGCCGCCACCGGAATATTTGCAAATCCCAATTAAAAGCATCAAGGTTTTTTCTTCTATTTTAGTTTGATTAAAAGCAATTTCTAAAGTACTTTTTTTATAACTGGTTAGGCTTGCCAAAGCTCCTGTTAAATAAGCTAAAAAACCTAAATTTTTGTAGTGGTGAACCTTATTTACTACGTAACCGTCAAAACCAATTCCGGCTAAATTGTTAAAATAAACTATGGAATTAGTTTTATAAATATGTAATTTTCCAATGTCTTGTTTTACGGTAAATTCTGCTTTTATGGTTTCAATCGCTTTTTTATGATTTTTTGATATTTGGTATGTTTTTACCCAATCGTTTCCGGTTCCAATAGGAATTATTCCAATTTTTATTGCTGAAATATTTTTCGGATTTAAACTTAAAATTCCGTTCACCATATTGTGCAGTGTTCCGTCTCCGCCAACGCAAATAAATTTTGTGAATCCTTTATGAATAGCTTCTTTTATCAAAGCTTCAGAATGATTTTTGTGTTGGGTAAAACTAAAATCGAAGTCAAATTCTTGGCTTATCAATTCATGATGAATAGGAATCCATTTTTTCTTTGCTGCGCCATTTCCAGAAGTCGGATTTATAATAACAAACCATTTTGCAGTCATAGTAATCGTATAATTTAAAGTTTGAAAAATACAAATTGTTGTTAATATAATTTTGAAATAATCAGTTTAGGGTAAAAAATCGTACTTTTGAAGGAAATAAAAGTGAAATAAACAAATGTCGAAAAGAAAAGAATTCCACAAAAAGAAAGGAAATGGGGTTAAAGATCTTACCCAAAAAATAACAAAAATTTTAAATCAATCTCCAAGTCAAGGTTTTAACTACCGACAAATTTGCGCAAAATTGCAAATTACGGATGCCAACGGAAGAAGCCAAATTATTAAGAATTTAGAAGAATTAAAAGCGCAAAAAAAGATTGAGGAAACCGAACCCGGCAAATATAAAATTGCCGCGCTTTCAAAATATTACACAGGTACTATTGATGCCACAACAAATGGAAACGGTTATTTTATTTGTGATGAATTTGACCATGATATTTATATTCCTGCACGAAATTTAAACCGTGCTTTACACAAAGATGTGGTTAAAATTTATTTGTACCATCGTCAAAAAAATAGCAGGGAAGAAGGTGATGTTGTAGAAATTATTACACGCGCAAAAACCGAATTTGTTGGCGTATTGCAGCTGAGCAATAATTTTGGATTTGTGGTGCCTGATGATTCAAAAATGTATGCCGATATTTTTGTTCCGAAAAACAAGCTTAAAAATGCCGAACACGGAGATAAAGTTTTGGTAAAAATGGTAGATTGGCCCGAAAATTCGAAAAATCCTTTTGGGGAAATTTTGGTTGTTTTAGGAAAACCCGGCGACCACGATACAGAAATTCATTCCATACTTTTAGAATACGGCTTGCCATACAAGTTTGACGAAAAAGTGGAGAATGATGCTGCAAAACTTATAGTGGAAATTACAAAAGATGAGATTGCCAAGCGCAGGGATATGCGAAAAGACCTTACTTTTACCATAGATCCAAAAGACGCAAAAGATTTTGACGATGCATTGTCGTTTGAAATATTGGAAAACGGCAATTACGAAATTGGAATCCATATTGCCGATGTTTCCCATTATTTGCAAGAAAATACTTTTTTGGACGATGAGGCCTACAATAGGGCAACATCTGTTTATTTAGTGGACAGGGTTGTACCAATGCTTCCGGAAGTATTGTCGAATGGCGTTTGTTCGTTGCGTCCAAATGAAGAAAAATTGACTTTTTCGGCCGTTTTTGAAATTAATGAAAAAGCGCATGTCATTCATGAATGGTTTGGAAGAACAGTCACTTATTCCGATCAACGTTTTGCTTATGAAGAAGCACAGGAAATTATTGAATCAAAAAGCAATTCAATTCCACAAAAAATTTCCATAACAGGCGAAGCATATAATGTTGAACCCGAAATTGTATCCGCAGTGTTAAAAATGGATAAATTGGCTAAAATTCTTCGGAAAAAAAGATTGCAACAAGGTGCGATAACATTTGACAGGGCCGAAGTAAAATTTATTTTGGATGAAAAATCAGAGCCTATCGGCGTTTATTTTAAAGAAGCCAAAGACGCCAATAAATTAATTGAAGAATTTATGTTGTTGGCGAACAGAAAAGTTGCCGAATTTGTGGGCAGAAGTAAAGGATTGCCAACTAAAAACACCTTCATTTATCGCGTACACGATGAACCAAATGTGGATAAATTAGCGGCGCTTCAAACCATTGTAAGCAAGTTTGGCTATTCTAATAAAATTGATATGTCAAGCAAAGAATCCACCGCAGCGTCATTAAATAAATTATTGAGCGACGTGAGCGGAAAAAACGAAGCAAATATGATTGAAACGTTGGCGGTAAGAACCATGAGCAAGGCAGTTTATACGACTGATAATATTGGACATTATGGATTGGCTTTCGATTATTACAGCCATTTTACCTCACCAATAAGACGATATCCAGATGTGATGACACACCGTTTATTGCAACACTATCTTTCTGGCGGCAAATCTCCGAAAGCGGAAGGTTATGAAGAAAAATGCAAACATTCTTCGGAAAGAGAACAATTGGCCACAAGTGCAGAGCGTGATTCAATCAAGTATATGCAGGTTAAATATATGGAAAAACATATGGACCAAGAATTTAAAGGGGTGATTTCCGGCGTTACGGAATGGGGAATTTATGTTGAAATTATTGAAAACGGCTGTGAAGGAATGTGCAGAATTCGCGAAATTACCGATGATTTTTACATTTTTGACGAAAAACAATATGCTTTGGTGGGCCAATCTTCTAACAATCTTTACCAATTGGGCGACCAAGTTTTAATTAAAGTAAAACACACCGATTTAGAGCGAAAACATTTGGATTTTACGTTATTGGAAAAGATTAATAAATAATTAACAAAATAGGTACAATTTTTGTTTTCAAGTGTAGTTATTAACAAAAATGATATTAAAAATGAAAAAACTTACTTTATTGCTTATTTTATCTTGTTCAATACTTTTTGCGCAAGAACCAATCACCACAAAATTAGGAGATTTTAAAACCTTGAAAGTATTCAATGGCTTAACGGTTGAATTGCAAAAATCTTCCAGTTCAAAAATTGAAATTTCTGGCTCACAAGCAAGCGATGTTTCTGTTAAAAATTCAAACGGCACCCTAAAAATCACTTTAAAATTCCCTAAAAATTTTTCTGCCGAAAATATAAATATTGTGCTTTATTATGATAATGACATTGCCGTTTTAGACGCCAATGAAGGTGCCACAATATTTTCTGATGAAGGCATAAAACAACAGCATTTGGAAGCAAAAACACAGGAAGGCGCAAAAATTAAATTGGACATAGACACAAAATACCTGACCGTAAAAAGTGTTTCCGGCGGCATTATTAAACTTACCGGAATTGCTGATAACCAAAATATTGAAGCTACTACAGGGGGTATTTATGACGCTTATGGCGTTAAAAGCAAACAAGCAACGGTTACTGCGGCGTCAGGCGCAAATGTAGAAGTTACAGTTTCTGAAATGTTGGATGCAAAAGTTCGTTTTGGCGGCAATATTTTTTACAAGGGAACCCCTGAAGTATTAAAAACCAATAAAATAATAGGCGGTAGCATTAAAGATAAAAATTAAATTTAGTTTTGAATTAATTACTATCTTTGTATCGCTAAAATTTTTAAATTATGAACGCATTATATATTTTTTTAGGGATGGTTGGCCCTTGGCAATGGATTATTATTGGCTTGGCTATTTTATTATTGTTTGGAGGGAAAAAATTGCCCGAGTTGATGAAAGGTCTTGGCGGTGGTGTAAAAGAATTTAAAAAAGCGATTAAAGACGATAATGACGAGGATAAAAAGGAAGAAGAAAAAAAATAAATTTATACCTTGATAAAACAAAAAAACCTGTGCAAGCACAGGTTTTTTTATGCTTTATAAATTTATTTTTTTGATTTTTTAGAATCAACATCATTAGAAGATTCATTTATTTTATTGGCGGCAACCATACCGGCAACCATGTCAGTTAACATAGAACTGGCAGCACTTGGATTGTTAGGCAATAAAATTAAATTGGATTTAGAGTCAGATCCAATGCTTTGTAACGTGTCATAATGTTGCGTTACTATGATTAAAGCGGATGCTTCTTGGCTGTTGATTCCAGCTTTATTTAAAACATCAACACTTTCCACTAAACCGCGCGCAATCTCTCTGCGTTGATCCGCAATACCTCTTCCTTGCAATCGTTTGCTTTCAGCCTCGGCTTTTGCTCTCTCCACAATTAAAATACGTTGCGCATCACCTTCGTGTTGAGCCGCAATTTTTTCGCGTTCTGCAGCATTAATTCTATTCATGGCGATTTTCACATTTTCATCAGGGTCAATATCTGTTACCAAGGCTTTTATGATATCATATCCATAATCAAGCATCGCCTCTTTTAAATCACGTTGAATAGCAAGCGCAATTTCTTCCTTTTTTTCAAATACATCATCTAAAATCATTTTAGGGACTTCCGCACGCACCACATCAAATATAAAGGCAGTAATTTGTTCGTGTGGATTTTGAAGTTTATAAAAGGCATCGTACACGTGGCCGGATCTTATTAAAAATTGTACCGAAATTTTTAGGTGTACAAAAACATCATCTTTGGTTTTTGTTTCAACAATGACGTCTAATTGTTGAACACGCAAATTTACGCGTCCCGCAACTTTATCTATCAAGGGTATTTTAAGTTGTAAACCTGGGTTTTTTGTACTTTGAAATTTACCAAAGCGTTCAATAATGGCAATTGTTTGTTGTTTTACGGTAAATAAACCAGTGCCAACAACTACAACAAGAATAAAAATAGCAATATACGTTCCAATCATTTTTTTTAATTTAAAGGATTAATGAATGTTTAAAGATACAAAAAGCAGTTTTATTTTATAGCGTATTAATTGCCTTATTTATTCTTCGAATTGTTTCTTGTTTGCCAATCATTTCGGCAATATCAAATAAGTGCGGACCTTTTAATTCCCCAACCAGACTTAGTCTAAATGGTTGCATCACTTTTCCAAAACCAATTTCTTTGTCAGAAATCCATTCTTTAATGGTGTTTTCAAAATTATGGGAAGTAAAATCTTTCACAGTTTCAATAACGCCAATCAATTCTTGCATCAATTCGGCCGTATCTTCTTTCCATTGTTTTTTAACCGCTTTTTCATCATAGACAGTTGGAGCCACAAAAAAGAAGCTGCTCAATTCCCAAAAATCTTTAACGAATGTTGCTCGTTCTTTAATTAAAGAAACCACTTTTGTCACATATTGCAAATCTTTTTCAATGCCTTTCTCAGTAAGAATTGGTGTATAAAGTGCCGCCAATGCTGAATTAGATTTCAACAACATATATTGCTGATTGAACCAGTTTGTTTTTTCTGGACTAAATTTTGCGCCGCTTTTGCTTACGCGTTCTATGGTAAATGCTTCACAAAGTGCTGACAAAGTAAAAATTTCTTGTTCCGTTCCGGGGTTCCAACCTAAAAGTGCCAGCATATTTATAAAAGCATCAGCAAAATAGCCGTCTTCTCTATATCCGCGAGAAATTTCTCCTGTTTCTTCATTTTTGTAAGCCAAAGGAAATACCGGAAATCCTAGTTTGTCGCCATCTCGTTTGCTTAATTTTCCTTTTCCTACAGGTTTTAAAATAAGCGGCAAATGCGCAAATTCAGGCGCTTTCCAGCCAAAAGCTTCATACAATGCAATATGAAGTGGCAATGAAGGCAGCCATTCTTCGCCACGAATTACGTGGGTAATTTCCATCAAATGGTCGTCCACAATATTTGCCAAATGATAGGTTGGCATTCCGTCGCTTTTAAACAAAATTTTATCGTCCAAAATGTCTTTTCTGAAGGAAACATCGCCGCGAATCATATCCACAGTTTCAATAGTGGCTTCGGTTTGTTCAATTATTGGTTTGTGCATTTTAAAACGCACAACATATTTATCGCCATTAGCCAATCTTTTTGCAACATCATCTTTTGACAAGGAAATTGAATTGGTCAGTTTTGACCTGTTGTGCCAGTTATAAATGAAGGTTTTTCCTTTTTCTTCGTGGTCAATTCTGTGAAAATCAAGTTCTTCATTGGAATCGAATGCATAATAGGCTTTTCCCTTTTCAATCAACGTTTCTGCGTATTGTTTGTAAATTTCCTTGCGTTCGGATTGGCGATAAGGACCAAATTTTTCATTTTTTCCCGGGCCTTCATCAAAAGGAATATTGCACCAGTTTAAGGCGTCAATAATATATTGTTCCGCATTCGCCACATAACGTGCTTGGTCTGTATCTTCAATGCGCAAAATAAAAGTTCCGTTATGTTTTTTGGCAAATAAATAGTTAAAAAGTGCGGTTCTTACACCGCCAATATGTAGAGGTCCCGTTGGGCTGGGAGCAAATCGAACACGAACATTGGTCATTTTATCTTATGTTTTAAGATGCAAAGATAAATTTTCAACATGAATATGCGTATTTATTAACAAAAAAAGGTTGCTCGAAAGCAACCTTAAAATCAGCCCAAAAACGATTTTTTTATTATACTTAACATTAACCAATGCTAAATGAGCAACGTGTGGGAATTAATAGACAATAATTTTTACTATTTTATTTTGATATTTTTTTCCATGATTCTTTGTGATTCCGACCCAGAAATTACTTTATTCAGAAGGAATATGTTTAGGCAGAAGATCATAAATACAATGAAGCCAACAATAAATAATTTTTGGTTTTTTTGATTCATATTTTTAAGGAAACGCATTTTGTTCAAAATTTACTTCAAAAGTAATTTAAATAAGAGGTGTGAGAGCGGGGCAATACCCTTAAATTTTTAGGGGGTATTTCCCCTTTTTTATAAAAAAGGAAAAGATTATCTTTAGCGATATTTTACTTAAAATTTTAGCTTGATGAAACGAGCATAACAAATTTTGAAACACAAAGCAATGATTAATGGCGAACAGTCCCGAATTTTCGGGATTACCGCTAAAAAATAAAATTTAAACAGATGAAAAAAATAACGCCTGATGAAGCAAAAGAGCTGAATCAAAATTTTATAAAAACTCGCACAAAAGCAATAGATGTGGCTATCGGTAAAAAAGACGCCATCTCAACCTGGTTTTCTTTAGATGATTTAAAAGAATACATTGCTTATGTTGAAAGCGAAGGAAAATCAAAAGGAATAACAGTAAACGGAATAAGAGTTTATTTTGGGGCGTATGCAAAAAATACCAATAACCCCAACAAAAGTAATTTATCAACCGTGTTTTTTGTTCCGACCGAATCTAATAAAAATCCTTTAGGAAATGTAGAATTGGTAGCTTCCAGTTCAGATATTACCAAAATTGATGCGTTAAATGAAGGTCAAACAGGCTATCCGCCATCGGCCACTTATCCACAATAATAGCGATGCTTCAAAAATATTTTTTTATATGTAATTACCTTCTGTTAATAGCTTTAGGTATTTATCATTATAAAAAAATTATAGACAGCCCTCCCTTAAAAATGTTTTTGTTTTTTTTAGTGTATTCATTTTTCACTGAGGTTGCAGGAATGTGTTGTGCCTTTTATTTTAAAGTCAACACCGCTTTTATTTACAATAGTTGGAATATTGTAAGTTACCTGTTTTACACTTACTTTTTTTTAAGTAAAATAAGCTCCCAAAATAAAAGAAGATTAATCAAAATTTTTACCATAATATTTATAATTTTATTTTTAATAAATGCTTTATTTTTTCAAAAATATATGAATCAAATATTTATCAGTAATATTATTTTGGGAAAAATTTTAATGATTGTTACCGTTATGTTATACTATACCGAATTGTTAAAAAGCGATTTGATTTTAAATATTAAGGAATCATTGTTTTTCTGGATCAGTTTAGGGATATTCATCTATTCAATTGGCTTTATTCCTGTTTTTGTCATTGCCGAATATATTTCCTATCAAGGCGCTTTTCGTTATATAACGTTTGGGTTAAATATCCTCATGAGTTTATGTTTTATTACAGGTTTTTTAATCAGTAAAAAACAATATAACATGTAGCTTATGGATCAAACCGAAATTCAAATACTAATTTTTGTCACCACTATTGTTGTTTTAATTTTGGCAATTAGCTTGATTCTTTTCTTTTTTTATTTTCAACAGAAAAAAACGGCCTATTTAATTGAACAACGTGAAACCAAAATCCGTTTTGAAGAAGAAATTACCAAATCAAAATTAGAAATCCAGGAACAGGCGCTACAAAATATCAGTTGGGAAATTCACGACAATGTTGGCCAGCTTTTATCTGTGGCAAAAATGCAATTGAATATATTACAAACAGGATTGACGGAGAAACAGCAAGAAAAAGTTTTTGAAATAGGCGAAATAGTGGGTAAAAGCCTTCAAGAACTTCGCGGATTGGCAAGATCATTAAATCCGGAAACGATAAAGAATAAAGGTTTAATTGAATCTGTTACGCATGAAATTATGCGGTTTAACCGTCTAAATTTTGTAAAAGCCACATTAAGCGTTTCAGCCGATTCCTATAATTTAAGCAATGAAAAGGAAATTATTTTATTTAGAATTCTGCAGGAAGCTTTTAACAATACCCTAAAACATTCCAAGGCGAAAAATTTAAAGGTTGAATTGAATTATGGAACATCTCATTTGGAAATTATTGCGGAAGATGACGGCGTTGGGTTTGACGTGAATGATAAAGCAAACCGCGACGGAATAGGTTTGACGAATATGGAAAGCCGCACAAAATTAATTGGGGCTGCATTTGAGATAAAATCTAATGAAAATGCCGGAACTAAACTGTATATTAGTTGTCCAAAATAAAATCGAATGAATAAAATTGACATCATTATTGTTGATGACCATCTGTTGTTTTCTGAAGCGCTTAACGGTTTAATTTCCGAACTCGAACAATTTAATGTACTTGCTGTTTTGGCTAACGGAAACGAGCTTGTCAATTATTTTTCCAATGAAAATAGACAGCCCGACATTGTTTTAATGGATATTCAAATGCCAATAATGAACGGTGTAGAAGCAACAAATTGGTTAAAAAATAATCGGCCCGAAATAAAAGTGTTGGCACTTTCCATGGAATGTGAGGAAGACACAATTTTAAAAATGCTTCGTGCTGGCGCCCGAGGTTATTTGCTTAAAGATATTCATCCTTCAATGCTCGAACACGCATTAAAAGAAGTTCATAAAACTGGTTATTTTTATACTGAAAACGTTGCAAATACCCTGTTAAATTCTGTCAATAAAAAAGAAAAACCAAGGGAAATTTTTCTTAAAGAACGAGAATTAGAATTTTTGAAACTGGCGTGTACTGAGATGCCGTATCGACAAATTGCCGACACCATGTTTTTAAGCCCTAAAACCGTCGACAATTATAGAGAATCTTTATTTGAAAAATTGAATGTGAAATCACGGATCGGACTTGTATTATACGCGATTAAAGAAAAAATTGTGATACTATAATCTTATTTTAATTATTTTTAGGCTATTATTGGGTTTAAGAATAAAATATTGGACGATTTTAATCGCATACGGGAAAAACTTCAACAGTTTATTAAAAAATTTTATTTTAATGAATTGATAAAAGGACTCTTATTGTTTATGGCAATAGGTGTGCTTTACTTCATTTTCACACTTTTTGTTGAATATTTTTTATGGCTTAAACCCTTTGCGCGCACTTTATTGTTTTGGCTTTTTGTTATTGTTGAAGTTGCTTTGTTTGTTGGCTACATTATTTTTCCAACCATTAAAATATTCGGTTTAAAAAGAGGGTTAAATGAAGTTGATGCTTCCAAAATTATTGGAAACCATTTTCCCGAAGTTAAGGATAAGTTACTCAACATGTTGCAGTTAAAAAACAGTGATCAAAATTCTGAACTTATTGAAGCAAGCATTGAACAAAAATCAAAAGAATTACAGCCAATTCCTTTTAAACACGCTGTTGATTTTACCAAGAACAAGAAATATTTGAAATTCGCCATCATTCCATTCTTTATTTGGCTGCTGGTTTTTATAACCGGAAACATTTCAGTTTTCACCGACAGTTTTTCAAGGGTTGTACATTATAACAAGGTTTATTTGCCGCCAACGCCGTTTTATTTTACTGTTTTAAACGATTCTTTATCGGTTGTGGAAGGACAGCCATTTATCCTTCTGGTTGAAACCATTGGAAATACCGTTCCTGAAAATGTTAAAATTAATTTTTTAAATGAAAGTTATTATTTGGAAAATACCGGAATGGGAAAATTTCAATATTCTTTTTCAAAAATAAAAAAATCATTTAATTTTTATTTTGAAGCCAATGGGTTTAATTCTGAAATTTATCAGCTAAACAATATTGAAACTCCCGTTATTAACAATTTGAAAATGGTTTTGCAATACCCTGTTTATACGAGAAAACAAAATGAAGTAGTGCAAAATACAGGAAATGCGAATGTGCCGCAGGGCACAAAAATTACGTGGCAAATTGAAACCAAAAAAACAAACAATGTGCAGTTTATAAGTGAAAATGCTGTCGAAAAATTTGCGCAAAATACCAGTGATTATTTTAGTTATTCAAAACAAATATTTAGCGCTGTCAATTATAAAATCACCACTTCCAACCAGCAATTAAACGATTATGAGGCGCTTAATTTTGTTATTCAGGTAATTCCCGATGCACATCCGCAAATAATTGTGAATTCTGACATTGATTCCATTAGTTTGGGCCCAGTTCAGTTTGTCGGACAAATAAGTGACGATTATGGTGTGAACAAACTTCAAATGGTTTATTACGACAAAAAAAGTCCAAAAGTACTTAAAACGCATTTAATTTCGGTGGAAAAATCCGTTATTTCCGACTTCTATTATGTTTTTCCTGAAGGAATTTCTTTGGAAGAAGGCGTTGACTATGAGTTGTATTTCGAAGTATTTGACAACGATGCCGTAAACGGAAGCAAAAGCTCAAAAAGCAAAATATTTTCTTATTATAAGAAAACGGAAAGTGAAATTAACAAGCAGCTGTTGGAAGAACAAAAGGAAACTATAGGCGCGCTTTCTAAGCTAGTTGAAAAATCTAAACAAGGAAATAACGGTTTAGAAAAACTTAAAAATGAAATTCAGAAAAAGGCGGAAATTGATTGGAGTGACACAAAAAAATTAGAGGAGTTGCTGAAACGTCAAACCCAATATGAAGAAATGATTCAAAAGCAAACAAACCAACTTCAAAATAATTTGAAAGAACAAGCCGATCAGAAATCGACAAAAGAGACCAAAGAAGAATTGCTGAAACGCATTGAAGAAACCAATAAGTTGGCGCAACAGGAAAAAATGCTGGAACAGTTGAAAGAACTTTCTAAAAAACTGGACAAAGAAGATTTGACGGAGAAGTTGAAGGAAATGGCCAAAAAGAACCAGCGCAATGAACAAAGTTTGGAACGTATTTTAGAACTCACCAAACGTTTTTATGTGGAACAAAAGGCAAATCAAATTCGGGAGAATCTTGAAAATTTAGGTAAAAAAGAGGAGGAGCTTTCCAATGAAAATCCGGAAAATAACACTGTGGAAAAGCAGCAAGAAATCAACAAAGAATTTGACGTCATTAAAAAGGAATCTAAGGATTTGCAAAAGGAAAACCAGGATTTAAAGCGCCCGATGAAACTTCCCGAAAATAGGGAAGAAATGAACGACATTAATAATGAACTAAACAAATCTTTAAATCAGCTTAATGAAAAAAAATCTGAAGATGCAAAAAAAAGCCAAAAGTCCGCCGCCAAAAAAATGAAGGAACTGGGCAAAAGTATGGAGCAGGCGATGATGAAAATGGAAGGGGAATCCATCGATGAAAATATTGACGATCTTCGAAAAATTGTCGACAATCTGATTGTTTTTTCTTTTGAACAGGAAGATTTGCTGAACCGTTTTTCAGTTGCTGACATTCGGCATCCTGAATATCCAAACAATTTAAAGCAGCAGCAAGTGTTAAAGGAATACTTTAACCATATCGATGACAGTCTGTATGTGTTGGCTTTGCGCGTTGTTCAAATGAGCACGATGATTCAAAAGGAAGTTTCTGATGTGCATTATAATTTAGAGGAAGCTTTGTCAAATTTTACCGATGACAAGGCGGAAATCGGTATTTCAAATCAGCAATTTGTGATTACTTCAACAAACAACCTTGCCAATTCATTAAGCGATTTGTTGGAAAGTATGATGAATGCTTCCCCAAGCTTTGGCCAGGGAAAAGGAAAAGGTAATTCACCACAATTTGGTTTGCCCGATATAATTAAAAAGCAAGGAGCGCTTAATGAACAAATGAAAGATGGCGTTGAAAAAGGCGAGAAGGAAGGTAAAATGCCAGGGGAGAATGGCGACTCAATGAACGATGAGTTGTATGAAATTTACAAACAACAGGAACAACTTAAGAGTTTGCTAAAGGACATTTTGGGCAATAATCCAAATAATGGCCAAGGTTCGGGTGATGCTGTAAAAAAAATGGAAGAACTACAAAGGGAATTGTTAGAGAAAGGTTTTACCAAAGATGTGACGCAAAAAATACTGCAATTGAATTATGAGTTACTGAAATTGCAAAAGGCAAAACTGGAACAAGGAGAAGACAATATTAGGAAATCCGAAACGCCAAAAACAATTTTTGAGAAACGAAATATTGAAGCGATTAAGGTTGAAAATCCGTATTTTAAAACCAATGAAATATTAAACCGACAATCATTACCTTTGCAAACCATTTACAAGAAGAAAGTGCAGGAGTATTTTAAAACAGAACAACAATAGGTTAACGATGATTGAATTCAATTACGAAACGGATTTCAAAGTAGAGAATGAACTAATTATCCAGAAATGGATTTCAGCTTGTATAGAATCTTATGGTTTTAATGAAGGCGAACTCAATTATATTTTTTGCGACGATGATTATTTGCTCAAATTGAATGTCGAATTTTTGGAGCACGATACGCTAACCGACATTATCAGTTTTGATTATACAATGGGAAAATTAATTAGCGGCGATATCTTTATTTCTGTGGAACGCGTGCGCGAAAACGCGCAAATATTCAGCCAAACTATTGATAATGAGATTCATAGAGTGATGATTCACGGCGTTTTGCACTATATGGGATTCAAGGATAAAACGTTGAAAGACAAAGAGATAATGAGGTTTGAAGAGGATAAGTGTTTAACGTTTCTTCGTGCCTATTAAATCTACGAGAATATAGAAGGAAAAGACAATGCGATTAATTATTAATTTCTATCACAATAGTCTTTTATCTTTATTCTATATTTTTTCGTCTTGTAAATAATAAACGTTCCACGTGGAACACAATTTTAAATTATGTTTAGTACAGTATATGATGTTATTGTAGTTGGAGGTGGGCACGCAGGTAGCGAAGCAGCGGCCGCGAGCGCCAATATGGGCGCACACACGCTTTTGATTACGATGAGTTTACAAAATATTGCTCAAATGAGTTGCAATCCTGCAATGGGCGGAATTGCGAAAGGACAAATAGTTCGCGAGATTGACGCTTTGGGCGGTTACAGCGGCGTGGTTACCGACAAAACCGCCATTCAATTTAAAATGTTGAACAAATCTAAAGGTCCGGCAATGTGGAGTCCGCGCGCCCAAAGTGACCGGATGCGTTTTGCGGAATGTTGGAGGCTGATGTTGGAGCAAACTCCTAATTTAGATTTTTATCAGGATTCTGTTAACGGATTGTTATTTGAAGGAGATAAAATTGCGGGTGTAAAAACTTCGCTCGGCATTGAGATAAAAGCAAAATCGGTTATTATTACCGCCGGAACTTTTTTGAACGGATTGATTCATATTGGCGACAAATCTTTTGGAGGCGGAAGGGCAGGTGAAAAAGCTTCAACCGGAATTACGGAGGATTTGGTAAAAGTTGGTTTTGAATCTGGAAGAATGAAAACAGGAACGCCGCCGAGAGTTGACGGCCGTTCATTGGATTATTCCAAAATGATTGAACAACCCGGAGATGAAAATCCTGAGAAATTTTCTTATTTGGCAACCAGTAAAGCGTTGGAAACGCAGCGCTCTTGTTATATGACTTACACTTCTTTGGAAGTGCACGATATTTTGCGTGAAGGATTCGACAGATCGCCAATGTTTAATGGTCGAATTAAAAGTATCGGCCCGAGATATTGTCCTTCCATAGAAGATAAAATAGATCGTTTCGCCACCAAAACGCGTCACCAAATTTTTGTGGAGCCGGAAGGTTGGAATACGGTTGAAGTTTATGTAAACGGATTTTCGACTTCTTTGCCGGAGGATATTCAAGACAAAGCTTTGCGAAAAGTTGCCGGTTTTGAGAATGTGAAATTTTTTAGATTTGGTTACGCAATTGAATACGATTATTTTCCGCCTACACAGTTAAAACATTCTTTGGAAACAAAAAGAATTGAAAATCTATATTTCGCCGGACAAATAAACGGCACAACAGGCTACGAAGAGGCAGCTGCGCAAGGTTTGATGGCGGGCATAAACGCCGCGTTAAAAACCCAAGGCAAAGAGCCATTTGTATTGAAACGGGATGAAGCTTATATTGGTGTTTTAATAGATGATTTGATCACAAAAGGAACCGAAGAACCTTACAGAATGTTTACTTCCCGTGCCGAATACAGAACCTTGTTGCGCCAAGACAATGCCGATTTAAGGTTGACGCCGATGGCTTATCAATTGGGGATGGTTTCAAAAGAACGAATGGACAGGGTAGAGGAAAAGCAAAATAAAACCGATTTGTTCGTGAAATTTTTGTTGGAAACCAGCGTGCTTCCCGAAGAAATAAATCCGATTTTGGAAGCCAATGAGTCTGCAAAAATAGACCAGTCTATGAAGATGTTTAAGATAGCCGCAAGGCCGCAATTGAACTTTACAGATCTTAGGAAATTGGCCAAAGTGGAAGTGTTTGTCATTGAAAATAATATCGATCGCGAGATTGAAGAGCAAACGGAAATCCACGTAAAATATGCTGGCTATATCGACAAAGAAAGGAACCAGGCCGATAAAGTGAATCGATTGGAAAACGTTTCAGTGCCTTCAAATTTCGATTATTCAAAAGTAAAATCCCTGTCCATTGAAGCGCGCCAGAAACTAACTAAAATACAACCCACAACCATTTCACAAGCAAGTAGAATCAGTGGTGTTTCGCCAAGCGATATTGCTGTTTTATTGGTTTATATGGGTCGATAATTTTTGATGTTCCACGTGGAACCCATAAATTAAATTCGATTAAATATTTCAAATTATCAAAAAAATGATTTCCAAAACAACGCATTATTTAACTTGTAAAGATTATACCGTATCGAACAAAAATTTTGATTTGGTGTATCATAACGATTTGGATATGCTTGAAACTTTTCCTCAGCCAAAGACCAAAGAATTGTATGGCTATTACGAAAGTGACGATTATATTTCACATACCGATTCAAAAGAAACTGTTGTTGACAAACTGTATCAAATTGTAAAAAAACTTGCGTTAGCCAACAAATTAAAACTGATCAATTCTTTCAAAACTGCCGATAAAAATTTATTGGACGTTGGTTGCGGAACTGGAGATTTTTTGCTGGTTTGTAAAAATAACGGATGGAAAGTAACGGGAGTGGAACCGAATGCCAAGGCAAAAATTAGTGCAGAAAATAAATTAAAGGGAGCGTTCGTTTCAGAAATTTATTCAGAAATAATTCAGTTAAATAATGAAAAGCAATTTGATGTAATCACATTATGGCACGTGTTGGAACACGTTCCGAATTTGGATGAATATATTTCAACCTTGAAAAAACTGTTAAAACCAAACGGCATTTTAATTGTTGCGGTTCCAAATTTCAAAAGTTTTGATGCGAATTATTATAAACAGTTTTGGGCGGCTTTTGATGTTCCGAGACATTTGTGGCATTTTTCAAAAAAATCGATTCAATTATTGTTTGCAAAACAAGAAATGAACATCTTAAAAATTTTGCCAATGTGGTTTGATTCTTTTTACGTTTCCTTATTAAGTGAAAAATATAAACATGGAAAAAGTAATTTTTTAAAGGCTTTTTACATTGGTTTCTTGTCAAACTTAAAAGCAAGTAGAACAAAAGAGTATTCTTCTTTAATTTACCTCCTTAAAAAAGGTCAATATTAATTTTAAAGCGATTTAAGCCCTGTTTTCGCTCTTAAAAGACTTGTGGCATTTATTTTTTGTGAAGCAGCTTATATTCAGCGATAATGGGTTCGTTTTTTATCGAAAATTACTATGATTAATAACCTATCAATAAATAAATTCAATAGTATAAATTATTTTACCAAACCTTGTTTTTTGTTTATATATTCGCACAAAATTTAAACAACAATTCAAAACCTTAAAAATGAAAAAAATACTGATCATCGCTTTTGCTTTTGCATTGGCATCTTGTAACCAAACAAAAATAGCCTATATTGATGTTGAAGTTTTAATGAAAGATTATACGGCAACAAAAGATTTAGAAGTAAAATTAAAAGCAAAGCAAGAAGTTTTTGCAAAAGAATTAGACAGTCTTCAAGGACCTTTTCAATTAAAGGTTCAGGAATATTATAAATTGGCTCCAAAAATGACGCCCCAAAAAAGAGCGGAAGCAGAAGGCGCATTGCAACAAGAACAACAATTTTTGCAGGCGAGACAACAACAGGCTTCTCAAGAACTTCAAAAAGAAAATTTAGAAAACAGCGAAGCTTTAACTAAAAAAGTGGATAGTTTTGTGGCTGATTACGCAAAAGCTAAGGGTTATCAATTAATTATTGGTACTTCAGGAAAAGGAACCGTCATGTACGGTGACGAAAAAATGAATGTAACCGCCGATATTTTAGAGGTTTTAAATAAAGATTATTCAAAATAATATATTTTAAAAACTGCTTAAAAAAATCGCCCAAGAAATATTTCTTAGGCGATTTTTTTTGACTTAATGTTAGAAAATCGTTTCCTGTTTTAAAAACAGATTTTCAAATTAAAGCTCAACTTTTGTATAAATTACATTTCTTTCTTTTAAATAATTCAGAAAATAATTGAAACATTTTTCGTGCTTACCCACCATTTCTGGAGGGAAAACCCCTTTTTCAGAAAATAAGCCGTCTAAAAACAAGTTGGCTGCGGCCGTGGCGGTATAACCAGTGGTTCTTGCCATGGAAGAACTATTTGTTTTTGGGCAAAATTCATCGTGTAAATTGTAAACAATTGTTTTTGTTTCACCTATTTTATTGGTGCCTTTCAAGGTAATTCGCATCACCGTAATTTCTTCTTCAGTATCGCCCAATTTCCATTCGTTAAACAATATTTTTGAAGAGAACTCAAGAGGAGAAATTGAAATTCCGTTGAGCACAATGTGTTCCTCATTGAAAAAGCCGCTCTTTTTCAACACATTGATATACTCAATATGGCCAGGATAACGCAGGGTTTTTTCTTTCATATTTGGGATATGCGGCATCGTGTAAATAATGGAACGCAATCCGTCGGAATTAAAAGATTCCAAGGTTCCAACACCCTTAAAATCGACAAATTCAACATCTGATAAGGCGTCTTTTACAACAATATTTCCATTTTCTACGTAACGGGCCGGACGCGTATATTCCTCAATAACATCAACAGGAGAAAAAGGTGCTTTATAATTAAAAGGCCATTTTTTAATTTTTGGCAAATTTCGTAATACAATAGGATCAGTAATTTTGTAATAATGTTGTATAAATTGCGCATCCATTGGAGCGGTGGCAATAACTTTATCTACTTTACTTATAAATACTCGTTCAATAAACCGAATGGCAATTTGAAGATATTTTCTGTTCCTAAGTCCTGCTAGAAAAGGATAAAGTTCGCGGCAATCGTAATATATTTTTTTCTTCTTAAATTTTGCAAAAAATGTTACCAAAGGTAAAGTATAAACATCGCTGGCAACATAATAATCACAATTGGTTTTTCTTAGCTGAGTAAAAAGTATTTTAATAAAATTTAAATAGTATTTTATATGAGAATTGGTTTTATCCAATTTAAAAACAGCAATGTTTCCATCTTTTCCTGTAAAATTTTCCGAAGTCCAGTCGAAAGATATTACCCTAACTTCAAATCCTTCTTTAGTCAACGAGTCAACAAGATTTGTTACTCTGGTGTCGTTGAAAGCATTGCCAAGGAAAGCAATACAGACCGATTTTTTAAAATTCATCTACTCCTCATTATTCTAAAATGCTAAGTCTTACAATCACAGTTGGATCGATAAGGTATTTCTCATTACAGTTTTGGCATCAAATTTTTCTTTGAATTCAATCAAACTCATACTTGGGGTCATAGGATTTTCCGCCGAAGTATCCTGAGAAACCCCTATATCTACATAACTGTAGCCATTTTCAGTGGAGTATTTAACAACCTCGTACATAACCCTTTGAATTGGTTTCAGGTATTCAAATTCATAAAGAAGCATATTGTAAAAACATAATGAACAAGTATTGTTCAAAAAAAACATCAGTGATCCGCCAATAGGAATATCTTTATAATAAACCATAAACAATTTCAAGTTCTCCGGCATCAATTCTTTTAGCCTTAGCAAATCGCGGTAATTATGTGTTGGTGTAACATTGTGACGCGCTTTATTTTTAATAAGTATTGGATAAAACTCATCATAACGTTCATTGATTTCAACTCTGATATCTGAGTTTTTTAATGAACCACGCACATTGCGCCTAATTGTAGGGGAAAACTTCTGAAGTATATCCGCATCCTTATCAAGTTTAATAGCACTGGATATATAATGAAGACTATAATTAAAACCAAGCCAGAGCATAGCAAAATCAAGATTTTGATTTGGTTTATTCTCATAAACAACCGGCGGCGCTGTTAACTCAATTTCTTTTATTCCGTTCGATCGCGCGTAGTCGAGTAAAGTGGAAACAATTTCAAGGGCTACTACAAATTTAACATCCTTGGTTACAATTGATCCGTAACTTGCTCCTATGGGAGATTCGAATTTATTGCCTATTAACTTTCCCGGTAATACGGCAATAATATTATTTTTCTCCAAAAAAATAAGGTGGTTAAAAGAAAATTTGCCTGGTACGTGGTAATCAAAAAATTTTTGTTGATGGAACATCGTACCATTGTTGGATTCAAGCACGAACTTATCCCATTTTTCTTTCCATTCGTTTGTGTACTTAATTATTTCCATAATTCATCAGCATTAATAATTAAAAATTTTTAATTAGTTAAAATAGTTATTTACTATTAATTACAATAATAGATTATTCATTTAGTAAGAAAGAATTTATAGTTCACTTGAGTATCTGTGAAAAAGAAAGGTCTGTTAGGACGAATAAATCATTATATAACATAAAGGTTAATTATGAATCTTAAGTAATCCGCAAGTTGGATTCACGGATTACTGAAATGTATACATCACGGAAATAGTATGAGCGCTCCCTAAATTATAAGTGAAATTGGAGAAGGCATAATCAAAATTAAAAAGATTCCAGTTAATCCCGAACCCTGCAGTTAGGTCTTTAGCTTCGTAACCGGTAATGTAACCAGCTCTAATAGAAATTAAATTATTGTATAAAAACTCTGCACCGACATGTATATGCGAATTATCAACCGCTGTATATTTTTGGAATCCCGAAAGTAAGAGCAACTCTGAATTTATAGTTTTCAAGTTAAAGGAGTAAGAAGCTCCTATTCTAAAATCAACCGGTAGTTTAGTAACTTTATTTCGCAATTCGTTAACGGATCCAAGATTTCGTAAAGATGCGCCGAGATTTAAATTTTTAATTACATTCGAATATCGCAATCCTATATCGAAACCATATCCGCCAGATTCGTCACTAAATAAATTTTCATACAGGTATTTAACAGTTATACCAGTCGAAATATTTTCGTTTAACTCAAAACCTGTACTAATTCCGGTAAAAAAATAATTTGCGTTAAAAGTGCCTTCACCCTGCCATGGGCCGGAATGAATTTCAATATCATTTATTGAAGTTGTATTAACTGTAATAGCAAAAGGAAGCCCGAACATTCTGAAGGAAGCCCCCATTATCTCACTGTTCATGTCCTGAATATATGAATTGTGCCCAATTATTATTTGAGTATTGTTAAGGTCGTTAACAACGGCGGGATTATAGTTTACAGCCGAAACATCATTTATGCCCACA
>PHDE01000174.1 GCA_002842505.1 Bacteroidetes bacterium HGW-Bacteroidetes-3
ACCAATGCAATCATTGGCGGTGAAGGTAATGGCGGCATTATTTATCCGGAGTCGCATTATGGAAGAGATTCCTTGGTTGGTGTTGCTTTATTTCTATCGCTTATGGCACATTCAAAAGTTTCTTGTAAACAATTGAGAGACAGTTACCCAAGTTATTTTATGAGTAAAAATAAAATTGAGTTGACGCCGAAAATTAATGTCGATGCCATTTTAAGTTCCATCGCTTCAACCTATAAAAATGAAGACGTAATTACCATTGATGGCGTAAAAATTAATTTTGAAACCGAATGGGTGCATTTAAGAAAATCGAATACAGAACCAATTATCAGAATTTATACGGAAAGCACTTCACAACAAAGCGCCGATGATTTGGCAAATAGATTTATTGCTGAAATTAGCCAATTGGTTAATTAACAGATTAAAGAATAGAGAAAATAGACTAAATTAAAAAAGTCCGAAGACCGAAGACGGAAGACGGAAGACGGAAGACGGAAGACCGAAGACGGTAGACCGAAGACCGAAGACCGAAGACCGAAGACCGAAGACGGAAGACCGAAGGCGGAAGCTAAAATTTGGGATACTGAAATGAAACAATTTAAAGATTCAACGATTGAACGTTTCAACAATTTAACAAATAAAAAACGCAACAATTACTTGTAAGGTTTTATATAATTTTCGCTCTAATGGCTTATATATCCAATAAAATTCATATAAAAAATAAAATTTATTATCTAATTTAATTTAATTTAATCAAACAATGTTTAAAAATTTAGTTTCAGCAACATTATTGTTGTTAAGTACCCTATTATTTTCTCAAGAATCCACAAATTCTCCAGACATTCTTCAAAATAAAACAGGCCATAATAAAGGGAAATTTTTCGCTTATTGGGGCTGGAATAGAGCCAATTACTCAAAATCTGATATTACTTTCAAAGGGGACGATTATCATTTTACGTTACACAATGTAGCGGCAAGAGACAAGCCAAAAGCTTTCGGAATTTATTATTTTAAACTGGATGAAGTTACCATACCGCAGACAAATTTTAGGCTTGGCTATTTTTTTCAAGAGCATTATAATGTTTCAATTGGTTTAGACCATATGAAATATGTGATGCGAAACAACAAAACCGTAAAAATTGATGGAAACATCAATGTTGGCGGCGAATTTGATGGCGTTTACAACAATGATGACATTGTACTGACCGAAGACTTCTTGCTTTTTGAGCATACAGATGGCTTAAACTATGTGAATGTTGAAGTCAGTAGATTTGATGCGTTAGATAAATTGATGAAATTTAAAATAAAGGGAATTGACATTAATTTAACTGAAGGAATAGGCGCTGGAATATTATACCCAAAAACCAATACAACTTTGCTGGGAAAGGAACGTTATGATGAATTTCATGTTTCCGGGTACGGGGTTTCAGCACATGCCGGATTGAATATTGGATTTTTAAAATACTTTTTTATTCAGTCAAATATCAAGGTTGGGTATATCAATATGCAAGACATAAGAACTACAAAAGATTCATCGGATTCCGCATCGCAGCATTTTACTTTTTTCGAAAATATGTATGTTTTTGGCGCGAAATTTAATGTGTTTAATTAGTCAATGAGGAGGGTCCGAAGTCCGAAGTCCGAAGTCCGAAGTCCGAAGTCCGAAGTCCGAAGTCCGAAGTTGTACGTTGTTCAAGTCCGAAGCTAAAATTTAGGTATCAATAAAACAATCACACGATTCATCGTTTCAATGTTTCACCAATTTTTCACCCTGAGCGTGGTTGCTGAGCTTAGCCGAGGTATAGTTGAAGGGCAACAATTCAACAATTACACACTTAAACAATTAAACCAATTGTCAATTGTCAATTGTCGATTATTTTGGAGCTTTATCTTTGTGTTTAAAGCGTTTGTGGGTCCAAAAGTAGTAAGCAGGTTCTTCATAAATTTGAGCTTCCAATTTCCTGAGATACAGGTCAGTTAACTCATAATTGGCATATTTTTTTGCATCGTCAGTAATGAGGCTAAAAGTACTTTCATAATAGCCTCTCTTAATTTTTTTTGTATTTATAAAAACAATGTTCATATTGTATTTTTTTGCCAGCATTTCTGTCCCGATATGAACAGGAATTTTAACGCCCAAAAAATATCCCCAATAATGTGTTTTTTTAACTTGTGGCGATTGGTCACTTAATAAACCGTAAATGGATTGGACTTTATTTATATTGTTTTTAAGTATTGGACCCACAATTTTATTGGCTTCAACTAAGGTAACCCCAAACTTTTCCCTTGAACTTAAAATTTTTTTATTGAAGTATTTATTGCCAATTTTAGTATAAGCGGCATACGATTTATATTTAATAAACGAGCCCAAACCAACTTCCCATTCCCAATTGGCGTAATGAGAACTTACTAAAATGATACTTTTTCCGTCCTTATATAATTCGTCTAAAAAGTTGATATTGATATACTTATATCGTTTGTCCATTTCTTCTTTTGAAATGGTAAATAATTTTATCATTTCAATAAAAACATCCACAAAATGATGGTAAAACCTTTTACTGATTGCAATAATTTCTCTTTCCGATTTTTCTGGAAAAGTCAACCTTAAATTGTCGAATACCACTTTTTTTCGATAGCCAATTACATTATAAACCAAAAAATAACATAAATCCGAAATGCCATATAATACACGAAAAGGCAACATAGAAAAAACCCAAATTACCGGATAAACCAATATATAAACTAAAAAATTCATCATAAGTGTGCAAATATCGCATTTAATTTTAAATATTTTTTGATTGGTGTGTAAACAAAGAAATGGGTTCGACAATTTTTTATACTTTCGCTGTTTAAAATTTTAGCATAATGAATATAGATATGGTATTGTTAATAATTATTGTTGCCAATGTAATGCTTTCCATTAAAGGATTTAGCGACGATTTATTTTTTGACAAATATAAATTCCAAATTGGTGCCATTTTAAGAGGAGAAAAAGTAAGAATGTTTTCATCGGCATTTTTACATGTAGATTATTTGCACTTAATTTTAAATATGTATGTTTTATATATTTTTGCGCCTATAATTATAGTGAGTTTAGGAATTATGAAGTTTTTGATACTTTATTTTGGCAGTTTGATTGCTGGAAATGTTTTAACGCTCAGCTATCATAAAAAGGAATTATACTATACGGCAGTGGGCGCTTCTGGTGCTGTTGCAGGTATTATTTATGCTGCAATTTTGTTGAATCCAGATATGAAACTGATGATGTTTCCTTTGCCAATTCCAATTCCTGGTTATATTTTTGGCATTGGGTATTTGATATATTCTATTTATGGAATGAAAAATAAAGTGGGCAATATTGGGCATGCAGCGCATTTGGGAGGTTCAATCGGCGGATACGCATTGATGTTATTGGTGTACCCCGAAGTGTTTTCAAATAGCACGTCAACCGTTATTTTATTGGGAATTCCCATTGTGCTTTTGTTGGTATTTGGAAAAAGATTTTTATAAAAAAAGCCAAACAAAAGTTTGGCTTTTTTTGAGCGAGAGACCGGGCTCGAACCGGCGACAGTCAGCTTGGAAGGCTGAAGCTCTACCAACTGAGCTACTCTCGCAATTGGTAGGCAAATATACAATCCTTTTAGACTTCTGCAAACGTTTTTTTTAGAATTTTAAAACTTTTTTAAGTAATGGTATCCCAATTTTTTATAGCCTTCATTTTCATAAAATTGGTGTGATTTCACATTTTCAATATAAGTATTTAATTCAGTGGCTTCACAACCAATACTTTGCGCATAATTATAAATCCATTCAAATAATTTTTTTCCCAATCCCTTATTTCTGTGATTTTTGCCAATTACCACGTGATCAGGCTCTACCGTTTTTCCGCAATAGTGGCGTGTCAAAAACCAAAGTCCGCTAATGCCAACCAATTCTTCATTTAAATACACGCCAACGCATTTATAATGTTGCGTAACCATCTCCAACAAGCGTTTTTTTAACACAATTTCAGGTGTGTTCGTGTTCAATTCTCTCAGCAGTGGCAAAATGGAAAAAATATTTTCTTTCTCAATAAATTTAATTTCAAGTTGTTCCATATAAACAGTAAATTAGCGTCATTTATGTCAATAGTATAAAATTAATTCCAGAAAAAGAATTGTTTCCCAGATAATATGAATTGACCAGTAAAAAAAATATAACAATTATTATAATGATACAAATTAAAGAAATTTCTGCAAATGAAACCTTCCCAATTCGGTTGGAAGTATTGCGCAAAGACATTCCGTTGCCTTATGAATTTAATGGCGATTATGATGAAAATACTTTTCATTTGGGCGCTTTTAAAAATGATAAATTGATTGCAGTTTCCAGTTATATGAAGGAAAGCAACAAAAACTTTGAAGGAAATCAATACCAACTTAGGGGAATGGCCACTTTAATGGAATATCAGGGTTTTGGAGCGGGAAAATTAATGTTGAAGCAGGCATTTGGTATTTTAAAGGGAAAAAAAATCAATATTTTGTGGTGTAATGCGCGCATTGCAGCAGTTGACTTTTACAAAAAACAAGGTTTTCAAACTTTTGGTAAAAAATTCGAGATTCCGTTTGTGGGAGAACATTATGTGATGTTTATAGCGTTAAATTTACTGTAAAACACAATCTATTTTTACTTTTAAATTTACCATAATCACGCCAATTAACGTCGTTTATTATGTTTTTATCGCAGTTCCTGTATTATATAGATTCATTCTGCTTTATCAATTGAAATAATTAGTTTAGTTTTGTTTTTTTTTAATTTGTTAATAATCAATAGTTCGACTATAAATTAATTTTATAAGTGCACAAAAATAATTCGGTGAGATATAGTTTTATAATTTTATTTTATTTTGGATTTTCCTCACTCATAATTGGGCAGGAAACAGCTGAAATAGGTAAGTTAAAAAAGGAACTTCAAAAAGAATTGGTTGACACTTCAAAAGTAACCATTCATCTAAAAATTGCAAAGATATATTTGAAAAGTAAACCAGATTCCGCATTTGTTTATTTAGACAAAGCGTTGGAGTTGGCAAAAAAAGCAGGTGACCAGCCTAAAAAGGCACAAATTTTAAACAGAATTGGATTTTATAATGAAAGTTCAGGAAAATATAAAGAGGCCATTGAAAATTACAATAATGCTTTAGCAATTTTTGAAAAGCTTAACAATAACAATAAAATAGCCAAAATTTACAATGCTCTGGGTTATAATTATTCTAAGTTGTATGCTGAAGACAAAGCCATTGGATATTATTTAAAATCGTTGAAACTTAACAAAGAAATTTTAGATAACGAAGGTATTGCATCAAATTATACCAATATTGGCAATTTGTATTATGAAGAAGAAAATTATGAATTGGCCGAAAAGTATTTTAGGGATGCCTTGCTCATTTACGAAAAGTTGAACGACAAATATGGCATTTCAAGCTCTTATACAAATATTGCAAATACTTTGGCCGACAATGGAAAAGTTGCTGAAGGCCTTGATTATTATAAAAAATCTATTGCCATTGAAGAGGAATTGGGAGACCAATATGGCATCGCGATCAATTATAACAATCTAGGGGATTGCTATATTAATTTAAAACAATACGATGAAGCCTATAAGTATCTTGACAAAGCCTTAAAAATTGCGGATAGTTTAAATGAAAGGGATTTGCAGTCTTTGGCGCTTTTAAATATTTCTGATGTTGAAAATAAACGAAAAAGGTTTCAAAATGCCATTTATGCCGCAAGAGAAAGTTATGCAATTGCCGATTTAACAGGCAATTTGGATTATAAAATTGAGAATTTATTGAACGCTTCAAGAGCTTATGAAGGTTTAGGGAACAAGGCTTTGGCTTTAGAGCGTCTAAAACAATATTCTGAAATTAGGGATAGCTTAGTGAAGCTGGACCGAGTTAAAAAAATTGCGTTATTCAATACGTTAAACGAACTAGAAAAGTCGCAGTATAAAATTGAGGATCTATCTATAACAAGTGAAAAAACGCAGTTAAAATATGACAAGGAAAAAAAATATACCCATTTTTTAATTATGGCCATAGTGGTTTTTGCCTTTTTGCTTATATTATTGATTCATCAAAATACTTCCAAGAAAAAGGCTTTTAATTTGCTTGAGTTTAAAAACTTTCAGGTAAATAAAATGAAAGACGAACTTCATGAACATAGCGATAAATTAAAACAGGTTAATAGCACAAAAGATAAATTTTTCTCCATTATTGCACACGATTTAAAAAATCCTTTCAATTCAATAGCGGGTTTTACGGATCTTATGATTGATAATAATGACAATTATGATGAAGCAAAACGATTAAAATTTTTAAAAATAATAAAAGGCTCAACCGCAAAAGTTTCCAATTTGCTCGATAATTTATTAATATGGGCAAATTCACAATCGGGGAATTTAAAATTTAACTCTAAAAATATTGCCTTGGCGCAACAAGTTTCCAACGTAATTTCATTTTTGGAAATTCAGGCCATCAATAAAGAAATTAGCATTTTAAACAGAGTTGAAAAAAATATTTTTGTGAAGGCCGATGAGAATATGTTGGATACCATTCTTAGAAACCTCATTTCAAATGCCATAAAATTTACCGAAGCAAAAGGAGAAATTCAAATTTATTCAACCTTAAAAAATGATTTTGCCGAAATTACGGTAAAAGACAATGGCGTGGGAATGTCGGATTCTGAAATTGCGACGATATTCAATGTTAGTGAAATTAGCTCCACTTTAGGCACTTCAAATGAACAAGGCTCCGGTTTGGGATTGATTCTATGCAAAGATTTTGTGGAAAGCCACGGCGGTAAAATTTGGGTGGAAAGTGCGGTAAACGAAGGCAGCGAGTTTAAGTTTACCTTGCCAATTTGGAAAGAGTAATTTTATAGAATTATAACTTACTGATAAAAAAACCGGGCAATTTGCCCGGTTTTTTTGCGTAATTCAAACTAAGATTAGATTTTTATTTTTTGAATGATTTTAAATTGTGTGTAATTACAAAGTTATTGCTTAAAACAGGTCAATAATTACTGTTTGTGTACTAAAATTAGTAAAGCGTTAAAAAATAGGAAATTAACACCTAAAATATTAAAATTTTAACA
>PHDE01000175.1 GCA_002842505.1 Bacteroidetes bacterium HGW-Bacteroidetes-3
CGAGCATAACAAATTTTGATACACAAGGGAATGATTAATAGCGAACAGTCCCGAATTTTCGGGATTACCGCTAAAAAATAAAATTTAAACAGATGAAAACATTAATTATTGAATTCAATATTGAATATCATTTGCCTGAAATAACCTTTTGTAGCTAAAATACTGGCCACTAAAGCGATATTACTGTATGATTTTACCATTAAATATGCTTATTACTCCCAAAATTGGCAACCCTTAAAAAATTTCTAATAGGAAAAATGTATGAATCATGTAAGTTATTTTTATAATTATGTAACAAATTAATTGGTTTTCCTATCTAATTTTGTAGCATTGAATAAATCAATATCAATTAATTAATAAAAATGAACTAAAATGAAAAAAAGAAATTTATTATTGGGAGTGGCGATAATCTCCTTAGCATTTACATCTTGTAAAGATGAAAAAGTAGTTGCTGCTGAAAAATCAGTGGATACGTATGTAGTATATGTTGATTCAGTTGGAAATATTGAAGCCACAGAAGCTAAAGCAAACTGGCAAGCAATTGACGATTCTTATCAAATAAGGGTTGTTGAAGCAGATTTAGCCTTGGAAAATTTAAAAGAAAAAGAAGCCGCACAAGCAAAAATTGATGCAAGTAAAGCCAAATATGAAGCATTAAAAGCACAAATTGAAGCAGATATGCAGGCAGAAGCTGCCACAAACTCAAAACAGGTATTAAGAAATGCGTTGTTTGGTGAAGGAAAAATTGGAAGCGATATGAATTTTGATTGGGTAAACAAAGACAATATTCTTGCTGTTTACCAAAATTTTGTTGACGCAGCCGACGCCAATAAAGACAACTATTCTCGTGAAGATTGGGATGAAGTAAAATTATTGTATGAAGCTCTTGACAGCAGAAAAAATACTGTTGAGAAAGAAGGACTTACATCATCCGACAACAGAAAAATTGCCGGATTAAAATTAAAATTTGCCCCAATGTTTACATTTAACAGAATTGGCGCAAAAACTGAAGAAATGCAAGAAGCAAAAGAATAAAAAAATTTGGTTAGTTAATGTGAAAAATGACAGTCAGAAATGGCTGTCATTTTTTTATACATTCCTTTTTTGAAAATTGAATCTCAAATCTCTAAAGTAAATTCTGTTTAATCAAGTCCGCCTTTTCTGTTTCCGTCTTTTGGCGCTGGCCATTCCATTTGTTCCCCAGTGTTAGTATTAACCGGCAAAATAATTTTTTCTCTGGAGGTTTTCTCATCATCTTCGCTTGCCAAATAAGCCATAATGGCAATAAGCGCCACATTATTTTTTAAATCATCAAACACAATTTTATCATAAGTATCTCTATTTGTATGCCAAGTATAATTAAAATAAGACCAATTTAGGGAGCTCATCATAAAAGCGGGAACACCGGCAGACACAAAAGAGGAATGGTCTGAACCGCCACCGGATGGTGATCCGGGATAGGTAGTTTCTACGTTTTTACGAATATTTTCAGGCACATTTCGCAACCATCGACCCAAAAAATCATAGGAATGCAAAAATCCTTGTCCGTTAATATTTGTAATTCTTCCAGTTCCATTGTCCTGATTAAAAACTGCCTGAATATTTTCTGCGATAGACGGATTGTCGTGAACAAAAGCCCTAGAACCGTTTAATCCTTGTTCTTCACTTCCCCACAGCCCAACAATAATGGTTCTTTTCGGATTGGGATAATATTTTTTCAGGATTCGCGCCACTTCCATCATTGTTATGGTTCCTGTTCCGTTGTCCGTTGCGCCGCTGCCGCCATCCCAAGAATCGAAATGCGCAGAAAGTATAACATACTCTTCCGATTTTTCATTTCCTTGTATTCGAGCGATTGTATTAAAAGCAGGAACAGTTCCCATTTCTTTTGATTCGGCAACAACCCTTATCTTTGGTTTTTTACCGTTTTCAGCCAAACGATAAACCAAACCATAATCTTCTAAAGACAAATCCATTGTGGGAATTTTTTTGGTTCTTGCCCCAAATATTTTATTAACACCAAAACCTTTCGACCAATTGGACTGGACAATACCAATCGCCCCTGCTTTTTCAAGCGCTTCATCCAAACTTCTATTGTTGTAGCCGCTTCTTTTTAAATTGTCATTCCAAGCTGTAGTTTGTGCGGTTCTGTCTTCCTTCATTTTTTCAAAAGATTCTGTTGTGGCAAACTCCTTCCAATTATCATCGGGCCTTCCTGTCATTTGCAACATAGAAACCATCACAAATTTTCCTTTTACGGCAGGCAACCATTTTGCAAAATCAATAGAATCTTTAATGCTGTTGGGAAGCAAAATTACATCAGCAGTCACCCCTTTTTTAGGCGTTGCAGCACTCCAGGCAAGTTGCGTTCCTTCCAAAGATTTTATGCGAGGTTCTACTAAATCGATATGAGAAATGCCACGATCCCAACCTCGCCATTCGCCATATTGCTCATTTGAAGCTGCAATTCCCCAATTATTAAATTTTTCAACCGCCCAATCGTTGGCCCTTTTCATTTTTGAAGAACCAACCAATCGTGGCCCAATTTCATCCAAAAGCTCATAGCCTAATTGCTCCAGTTGAGAATTTTCATAAGTTTCGTTTAATACATTTTCTATATATGTTTCTTTTTGTTGCGCAAAAAGTATTGGTGCCATAAAAAATAAGCAAACAAAAATTTGGGCATTTAATTTTTTCATAATGTTGTGTTTCAAATTGGTTTTTTAAGTAAAAAATAAAAGTAGCCTAAATTTAATAAACCCTTCAGTTTCTTTTTAAATTGGTCATTAATTTTACGAAAATAGCTGAATTTATTGATAATTGATCAAATCCAAATCTCTAAATAATTGAACGGTAAACCACTTTTGCTTTTGAATTACAAAAAATTAAAAAAAATCTTTGCTAATTTCGTATTTAATCGTAATATTGCAATAAACTAATAAAGCAATATGGGAAGCACAAAATCGGAGAAGTTTACTGACGAACAAAATCAAATAGCCAACATTGCAAAAGCCTTTGCGCACCCAGCCAGAGTTGCCATTTTACAGCAACTATTTAAATTGAATGCTTGTATTTGCGGCGATTTGGTTGAAGAAATTGGTTTGGCGCAACCAACCATTTCACAACACCTAAAAGAACTCAAAAATTTGGGATTAATTAAAGGAACTATTGAAGGCACAAGCGTTTGTTACTGCATAAATGAAGAAGTTTGGCAAGAAGCTAAGCTGCTTTTTATGGCATTTTTAAATCAGGATATTAATGCTAAAAATCAATGTTGCTAAAATAAAATAAGATGAAAACAGACAAAGAATTAAAAGATTTGGTAAAACAAAAATACAGTGAAATTGCCTTGCAAGACCAGAGTGAAAACCGCGCTTCTTGCTGTGGAGCCGGCGGATGCTCAACCGAAGTGTACAACATTATGAGCGACAGTTACGAAACAATGGAAGGCTACAATCCGGAAGCCGATTTAGGCTTGGGCTGCGGACTTCCAACAGCATTCGCTTTAATTAATGAAGGCGATACCGTGCTTGATTTAGGAAGCGGCGCCGGCAATGATTGTTTTGTTGCCAGAGCGCAAACAGGTGAAAAAGGAAAAGTGATTGGCGTTGATTTTACGCCAATTATGATAGAAAAAGCACGAGAAAATGCGGAAAAAAGAGGATTTAACAATGTAGAATTCAGGCTGGGAGACATTGAAAAACTGCCGCTCACTTCCAATGTTGTTGATGTTGTGGTAAGCAATTGCGTGCTCAATTTAGTGCCCAACAAAAAGAAAGTGTTTCAGGAAATAGTGAGGGTTTTAAAACCCGGCGGACATTTTAGCATTTCAGATGTGGTTTTGGTGGGGGATTTACCGACAGAAATTATGCAACAAGCAGAAATGTATGCAGGATGTGTATCTGGCGCAATTCAAAAAGATACTTACTTGGATTTAATTGCTGAAAGTGGTTTTGTGGACATCAAAATTCAGAAGGAGAAATCTATTTTAATTCCAGACGATATTTTAAAAAACTATTTGGATGAAGAATCGCTCGCAACGTTTAAAAATTCAAATACAGGAATTTTCAGTATCACCGTTTTTGCTCGTAAACCTGCCAAATGCATTCCAGGAAATGGTTGCTGTTAATCAATAAAGTAACAAAATAATGCTATACCAAAAAATTGAAAAAACTATTGCTTCATTGAATTTAGACACAATTTCCGATGAACGCAAACAAACTTTGAAGCCATTGATCGATTATATTCAATCAAAGGTAAACGAAAACAAAAATGCAAACCTCAATTTTATTTGTACCCACAATTCACGCAGAAGTCATTTGTCGCAAGTTTGGGCGCAGGCAGCCGCGCATTTTTACCGCTTGAAAAATGTTTATTGTTATTCTGGCGGCACGGAAGCTACAGCTTTATTTCCTATGGCGGCAAAAACATTGGAACTCGCAGGTTTTGAAATTGAAGTTTTATCAGAAGGTAAAAACCCGGTTTATGCCATTAAATACGCTGAAAATGAACAACCCATTATTGGGTTTTCTAAAACGTTTGATGATGCTTTCAATCCGAAAAGTGAATTTGCCACGATTATGACTTGTTCCCATGCGGATGCCAATTGTCCGTTTATCTCAGGCGCAGAAAAACGCATTCCCATAAAATATGATGACCCAAAAGCTTTCGACAATACGCCGCAACAGGCTGAAAAATACCAAGAACGCAGCAACCAAATTGCGGCTGAGATGTTTTATGTTTTTTCGAAAATTAAAGAATAACCAAAAAATTCAACAATTTGTCACCCTGAGTGCAATCGAAGGGCAAAATTAATATAGATCAACAATGAAAAAACTAAGCTTCCTCGACAGTTATTTAACACTTTGGATATTTATTGCAATGGCAATAGGTGTTGGAATTGGCTATTTTGTACCTTCGTTTCCTGCATTAATCGATTCTTTTAGCAGCGGCACCACCAACATTCCAATTGCCATTGGTTTAATTGTGATGATGTATCCGCCGTTGGCGAAAGTGAATTATGCTTTGTTGCCAAAAGTATTTACAAACGTAAAAATCCTTTCCATTTCGTTGATTTTAAACTGGATTATTGGTCCGGTTTTGATGTTTATTTTAGCCATTACTTTTTTACAGGATTACCCCGAATATATGGTGGGTTTGATTTTAATTGGCTTGGCGCGCTGCATTGCGATGGTGTTGGTTTGGAACGATTTGGCCGAAGGAAGCAGTGAATACGGCGCAGGTTTGGTGGCTTTAAACAGTATTTTCCAAGTATTTGCGTATAGTTTTTATGCCTGGCTTTTTATCACTGTGCTTCCGCCCTATTTTGGTTTTGAAGGCGCCATTGTTGAAATTTCAATCGCAACCATTGCAAAAAGTGTGGCTATTTATTTGGGAATTCCATTTGTGATGGGAATTTTATCAAGATTTATTTTGGTAAAACTGAAAGGCGAAGATTGGTACAACAAAAAATTTATTCCAACCATTTCTCCCTTAACGTTAATTGCATTGCTGTTTACCATTGTGGTCATGTTTTCCTTAAAAGGCGAACTGATTGTTGAAATACCTATGGATGTATTGATTATTGCTGTACCGTTGCTTATTTATTTTACCATTATGTTTCTTATTGGTTTCTTTGTCACCAAAGCGATGGGCGCCACTTACGATAAAACTGCGGCGGTTGCTTTTACGGCAGCAGGAAACAATTTTGAATTGGCGATTGCAGTGGCGATTGCTGTTTTTG
Source organism: Bacteroidetes bacterium HGW-Bacteroidetes-3 (assembly GCA_002842505.1). Taxonomy (GTDB): domain Bacteria; phylum Bacteroidota; class Bacteroidia; order Flavobacteriales; family Flavobacteriaceae; genus Lutibacter. The sequence goes on from PHDE01000175.1 coordinate 5,744, forward strand.
GGCTGAACTCCGGACAGGCATTTGCCGGTGTTGTTGGTCCTTTAGTAGAAGTGCCGGCTTTAATTATTTTGGTGAGGGTTTCCTTTTGGCTAAAAAAGAAATATTTTGCCTAAAACTAAATTGGATGCAAAAAACCGGGCAAATTGCCCGGTTTTTTTTAAATGTTATTTATAAATATATTATGTCTCGCTATAATAAGGAATACTTGCACTCCATGCACAACTTGAAATTCTGGCTCTTTCCGTGGTGGTAATTAACCCCGCTCTGCGCCAAGTATAAGTTATTTGGGCCAATTCACTCATAAATTTTTTATGAAGATATGTATAATTGTCACCATTATATTGTGCATTAATTTGCGCGATTAAATCTTCAATTTGATCCATCATAGTACTGCCGTTTTTTACCATTTTGTTTTTCACATTTGGATAACAACCACCAATATTTATTTTTTCACTTAAATTAGAGTATGGGTGTGCATCATTTTCATTTAAAACACCATCACCATCAAAATCGTTGCAAGTTCCAAAAGACAGGTTATCAATACCTTCAGCTTGATTAGAAGCAGAATATAATGTAATTCTAGTGATAGGCTCATTTGATTTCACGCCCCAATAAGTTCCTGCATTAGTTCCATAAACAACCGTTGTTCCAAGGGATCCTGAACTTCCAAATACTTCAATGGTAATTTCACTTTCTCCCCAAATACTATACACATCCATATTGACATCCGTAACATTATTAGTTGTGAAATCAATAATCATATAGTCCACATAATAATTGACAAATAAAACTTTAGATGCGGTGCCCGTAGGATCAGTTAGGTAAAAATTATTACTAGTTGCCCCAGAGTTATTCATTGTATGAATACTAACACCCGGTAAAATATCTCCCGGAGAAAACATCTCTGTATCAGTATTTTCATCAATAAAGTCAGGTGAACTCATGCCATTATTTCCTTCCTCAAAGTCTTCTGTTGGTAAATTTGAGCAAGGAAAATCATCTGCAGAGTAAAAGAATTCAAGATCGGTTGGCACAAAATCATCAAGGATATATGCAGTTTCTGCAGTTTCCATCTTTTTCATATCCCCTAAGGAACTTAAATAACTTTTCAAATCAACGCCCGACTCAATGGTTTCAAGAACTGATTTGTAGGATTTTAGATCTGTTGCTTCAATTTTTTGATTGTCCAATTCAGCATTTTCAGGCAACAAAATTGTTTCTTTTTGACAGCTTGCAATAATAACTGCCGTTATCAGTAGATAAAAGATAATTTTTAAATTTTTCATAATTTTTAAGTTTAATAAGTTAATAAACTAACGTTAGCCATCATATATCTTTGATGTAACATTTATGAAA
>PHDE01000176.1 GCA_002842505.1 Bacteroidetes bacterium HGW-Bacteroidetes-3
GCCGTTTTAAGCAAGATAATTTCTGTTTGCAAAGGGGTATTTCCCAAAAGTCTTAAGAGTTGTGTCTCGGTTTCGACTTTATTGGGCATTAAATTTAAAATAAGAATTTTTAAGGGGCGAATATCTTGTTGTAACGCTTTGTTATCGTTCATAATAAAAATATTTTCTTTTTCTAAAATTTCAACGGCGGGAAGTTGTTTGGGAATAACAATTGGCATTTTAATCTCCATAATATTTTTTTGATTATAGCATTAAAGTCCTAAAGTATGGGGTTTGAATCAAATAAAAAAATTAAACAGTATCAATAAAACTCTTTTCTGCCCTGTTAAAAATGATGATACCTAAGAATAAAACGATTACGGTGACGATTAACGAATAAATGAACATACTGACATTAAAAACACCCGTATCCAAAAGCATATAACGCACTGATTCAATCACAAATGAAAGTGGATTGTACTGCACCACCCAAGCATATTTTGGCAATTTTTCCACAAAAAATGAAACTGGGTACATCACTGCCGAAATATACATCAACAATTGCATGCCAAATCCCACCAAAATGCTTAAATCCCTGTATTTGGTGACCATGGCTGAAATTATCATCCCCAATCCCAACCCTAACATCCCCATAATCAACACCATTACCGGAAATAAAATTGCATATTTGTTGATACTGATGTCGGCACCTTTATAATAGTAATAACCATAAAATGCCATAAAAATAAAGAGCTGAATCCCAAACCGCACCAAATTGGAAATTACGGCGACCAGCGGCATAATTAATCTGGGAAAATACACTTTTCCAAAGATGCCCGCATTGGCGGAAAACGTGCTTGAGGTTCCTGAAAAACAGGCCGTGAAATAGTTCCAAATGGTAATTCCCGCCAAATTGAATAAAAACGGCGGCACGGTGCCGGTTGAAATATTGGCGACATTGTTAAATATCAAGGTAAATATCACCGAAGTGAACAAAGGCTGAATTAAATACCACAAAGGTCCGAGAATGGTTTGTTTGTAGGCTGTAATGATGTTCCTTTTCACAAAAAGCATCAATAAATCACGGTATTGCCAAACTTCCTTTAAATTTAAACTGAAAAGTTTGTTTTTTGGGGTTATTTCAAACAACCAATCGTCGTTATTTTTCGTGGTGTTATGCATAAAATGAATTAATAATCAAGGCTTTAGCGATTTTGATTTTTATTGATTTTCTTTTTAGGTTTCTTAAGCAATTTATCGTTGGTAAATATAGGATATTTTAGATTAATTAATTATTCGGTTGCCGGATTTTAGGTATTTTGATTTATTGCCCTGCGACTTATTTAGGGATGACAGATTCTAAATGTAGAAAATTAAATGTTGAAGTGTTAATTTTCTTGCAGTTATACTAATTTTGTAAATTGAGGCTGACGACCGAAGGCTAATGTCATTAAGTTAAGGATTTTTGTCATTGCTTCGCCAGTTCGCTATCGCTCGTGCCCGACAAAGGAGGAATCTCATCAAATAGCATAGCATAATGAGATTCCTCGTACCTCGGATGACAAAAAAAGGACGTCAAAGTCTTAACTTAATGACATTGGGCCGAATGCTAGTTATTATATTTTAGGTAAGCTGCACCCCAAACTTGAAACTTTGATGGTTTTTTTAATCGTGAACTTTCAGCTTCCGTCTTCGGTCTTGAACTTTTAACTTTTAACTTTTTACTTTTATACAGTTAAACGATTAAACAATAAACCGTATTTTTGCATTTATGAACAATTCCATTATAAACGACACCATTATTGCCTTGGCCACCTCATCGGGTGTTGGCGCCATTGCGGTTATTCGTTTATCGGGTGAAGATTCCATTGCAATTGCAAATAAGTTTTTCGTTTCTAAATTCAGAAAAAAGGATTTGAATAAGGTGAAATCACACACCATTCATTTGGGAAATTTGGTGGATGGGAATCGCGTTATCGATGAAGTTTTGGTATCTGTATTTAAGAATCCACATTCCTATACAGGTGAAAATGTGGTGGAAATAAGCTGCCACGGCTCCGTTTATATTCAGCAGGAAATTATACAGTTATTTATTAAAAATGGCGTTAGAAATGCCAATGCCGGCGAATTTACGTTGCGCGCTTTTTTAAACGGTAAAATGGATTTGACCCAAGCCGAAGCCGTTGCCGATTTAATTTCTTCAAATTCTGCAGCTTCGCACCAAGTGTCTTTACAGCAAATGCGAGGCGGTTTTAGCAATGAAATTAAAAATCTGCGCCAACAACTGCTGAATTTTGCCAGTTTGATAGAATTAGAGCTCGATTTTTCTGAAGAAGATGTTGAATTTGCGGACAGGGCTGAATTTAACCGACTGGTTGAAAAAATAAATTCAGTTTTAAAACGGCTGATTGATTCTTTTGCCTTGGGAAATGTGTTGAAAAACGGTATTCCGGTAGCAATTGTAGGGGAACCAAATGTTGGAAAATCGACTTTATTAAATGCCTTGCTGAATGAAGAAAAAGCCATTGTGAGCCACATTGCAGGAACTACAAGAGACGCCATAGAAGACGAAATTGTGATTGACGGAGTTGCCTATCGTTTTGTGGATACGGCCGGAATTAGAACTACGGATGACATTGTTGAAAGTTTGGGCATTCAAAAAACATTCGAAAAAATTGATCAGGCACAACTGGTTATTTATGTTTTCGATTTGGAAAAAGTTAAAACCAATCAACTTTCACTTTCAGGAATTTTGGAAGAAATTAAAAAGATCAAAGACAATTACCCGAACAAACAATTATTGATTATTGCCAATAAAGTGGATGTTGCCAATGCTGAATTGATTGAAAAAACAACCGAAGTTTTTGAAAACGCTCCGCTCCTGTTTTTATCGGCAAAAGAAAAAACCGGCATTCACGAGCTCACTTCTACCCTAACCCTTATGGCCAATAAAGGCGCATTAAGCAATAATGAAACCATTGTAAGCAATTCGCGTCATTTTGAAGCGCTAAACAATGCTTTAAAAGCCATTAAAGAAGTGCAAAAAGGCATCAATAACAATATTAGCGCCGATTTATTTGCCATTGACATTCGCCAGGCCTTATTTCATTTGGGCGAAATTACCGGAGAAGTCACCACCGAAGATTTGTTGGGAAATATTTTTGCAAATTTCTGCATCGGGAAGTAATTTATAATCAGCACTTTATAGGCATTTAATTGTTTAAAACAACATCCTTAAAAGTTGAATTATGTTGCTATAAATCACATATCTTAATGTCCAATCCAATAAAGTAAGTGTTTTTTTTAAGTACTCTAAATCTCATAGAAACTATCCCAAAAATGTATACGTAAATCAATAAGGCACTACAAATAGGCTTTACTTGTCCAATAAAACATAAATTCAATTTAAAAGTAGGTATTAACAGCAAATTCAAACTGGTCAATGAATATACGCTTAATTGCAGTAATATTATTTTGCTCATAAAATAACAGCATAGCCTTTTTATATTCAATAGAATCAATCGTTCTAAATGAAATTGGACAGAATCCATTACTTATAAGTATGGCATTGCTAATTATTCTGGCAGTTCTTTTATTTCCGTCTCCAAATGCCTGTATATAAGAAAGTAAAACAAGTGTGAACAATGCTTTTTCAAATACATTTTCTTTACTGTTCACCAAATCACACATATCAATTAATGCTTCTTTGATTTGATGTTCATTATCTAAAGGCTTGTAATTTGTTCCAGAAATACCAATTCTTCTCTTTCTGACATTACGCGCTATTCCAAGATCTTTAATTAAAAGACTGTGTATATCTTCAATACTGGACACTTTTAAAGGTGACACATAACTTTTATCATCTACAATAAAATCTATAGCATCTTTGTGATTTAGAAGCATTACAGCTTCATCTTTTGATTTTCCGGAGGCTGTTTCTTTTTCTTTTAATAAGCGTTCTGTTTCTAAAAGAGAATAGGTATTGCCTTCCATTTGAGATGATTTCCAACTTAAGTCAATCGCTAATCGTTCAAGCTCATTATTATAAGCTGATTCAGATAAATTTAAAATATTTTCTTCATGCCTTTTTTGAAGTTTTTGAAGTTTTTGAAGTTCCTCCTTGGTGAAAAGGGTTACGTGATTTAAGGTGTTTTTTATTAAGTTGAAATTGAAGCTGTCTAAAATTTCTCGTTCATCAATTTCTTTTTCAAAATAACTGTTTAAATCAATTGGATAAAATAAATTATATGCCGGACCAATTAAGTATTTTCTTCCCCTTCCCTTTCCAATTGTTGAAATAAGATTTTCATCAACTAATTTTGACAAGTTACGTTTTACAGTAGCATAGCCTATCTCAATTTCTAATCCGTCATAGATTTCTTTTGACGATATCGAAGGGTTTGCTTTTAAAAAAGCAAGTATTTCTTCACTTTTAATGTCTAACATATTTTGTAAATTTATTTTTGTAGCTCATTTGAGTAGTAAATATAGCTCAAAAAATACAATAATTGAGCTTTAAAATGAATTTATATGAGCCTTAAATTATTAAATTATATTATTTATAGCTCTTAGAACCTTAAAATAGAGCTCATTTATATAAGGAATTTGAGCTTTATCTTAGAGCCAAGTGAGCTTTATAATTGTTTAAAAACATTCTTGAAAAACTGGTTGCATAACAGCTAGCCTAGCGGTATTGTTAAATGATTAGAGATTTAAAATCTTTTAATAGCTCATGGCCGCTACTAATAATCACAAAAGTTTTAACAGCAATTATAATCATTATATTAAAGTTTCTAGTAGATATAAACCTATAAAGTCATCATACTTTTCCACCCTTAAAAACACTCCTAAATTTTTCCATTATACCCTAAATCGTTTCTCATTTATTCTATTAGCATTTATTTTGTAACAAATAATTACTATATTTGTTACAATATATAATTAATTCGGTTTTGAAAAGTATTGAAAAACATATAGAAGATAACATAAAAAGGAAAAAAAGAGGCTCCTTGTTATTCCCAGAAGATTTTAGTGATATGGGCTCTTCAGAAGCTGTGCGTTTGGCACTCCACAGATTGGAAAAACAAAAAATTATAAGAAGAATATCACAAGGTATTTACGTTAGACCTGTAATAAGTGATTATATTGGCGAAGTATTGCCATCGGCAGAAGAAATAGCCCAGGGAATTGCCAAAAGAGATAGAATACGTATAATCCCAACAGGTGTATATGCATTGCATGCATTAGGTTTAAGCTCACAAATACCTATGAAATTGGTATTTCTAACTGACGGTGCTCCAAGAGAGATAAAATTAGGTAAAAGAAGCATTAAATTTAAAAAAACGACACCTAAAAACTTATTGGCAAAAGGACATATTAGTGGTTTAGTAATACAAGCTTTAAAAGAAATACGAAAGGATAGACTTACAACTCAAGAAGAAGAAAAAATAATTGAATTACTTCATAAAGAAAACCAAAAGGATTTAAAACATGATATCCAACTGGCAGCTGTATGGATAAAAAAAATAATGCAAAAAGCAATAATAGATGACTAAAATTCTATTTAATCAGATCCCAGATAAAGAAAAAATTGTAATATATCAGGAGCTAGGCAGAATAACCGGTATGGCACCTTATGCAATCGAAAAAGATTGGTGGGTGGTGCAAACGATAGCCATTATTTTTGAAATGGAAATAGGGAATCACTTAGTATTCAAAGGAGGTACTTCCTTAAGTAAAGCTTGGGGTTTAATCGATCGATTTTCAGAAGATATTGATTTAGCTTTAGACCGTTCTTTTTTGGGATTTAATGGAGCATTAAACAAAAAGGAAAGAACAAATCTAAGAAAAGCTACGAGTACCTATATTTCCGAAGAATTGTATCCAGAATTAGAATCTAAATTTAGGGAGAAAGGTTTAACAGGTGTTGAACTAAAAATTGAAGAACCTCAATCAAGCGATCAAGATCCTCGTATCATAGAAATTTACTATCCTAACGTTATTAAATCTCCCGGCTATATTCAGCCAAAAGTACAAGTTGAAATTGGCTGCCGTTCTCTCAGAGAACCTTTTACAGAACAGTCATTTTCATCATTAGTAGACGAAAATTATCCAGATGCTAAATTTACACAGTCATCAATTAAAATTCCAACGGTAAACCCCGAAAGAACTTTTTTAGAAAAAATATTTTTACTTCACGAAGAATTTCAGCGTCCAGAAGAAAAAATAAGAGTAGATCGATTAAGTCGTCACCTATATGATGTTTATCAACTATCAAAAACAGCATTTGCTGAAAAAGGAATAAAAGATAAAGAACTTTATGAAACTATTGTAAGGCATCGATATACCTATACAAAACTAGGGGGCGTAAATTATAACTTACACAATCCAAAAACAATCAACCCAATCCCCCCTTTAAAATTTATTAAAGATTGGGAAAAAGATTACAAAACGATGCAAGAACAAATGATCTATGGTGAATCACCATCATTTAACGTGATGCTAAAAGAAATAAAGGAATTCACCCAAAAGTTGAATCAAATAGATTGGAAATTTGAATGTGAGTTTTAGTCAAAAATATACTTCACTAAGGTACTAAATGATAGTCCTCTACCCAATTTTGTTAATAATTGCAAAAAAAAAAATAGTTTCTAAAACCAACAATAAAATTAATATTTTTCTCAAAATATCTTCTGAAAATAAATATAATTCTATTTCAAATGCTGCCCTCTCATTGAGTGTATTATAATACCTTAATTCTTTTGGGCTAAATTCATAATTTGACTTGCTATTAATATATTTCTGATTATAAAACACTTCTTTCCATATATTATTTACTACTTTATCTAAATATATTATCATACTTCTATTATTAGATGTTTTTACATCCACAACTTTTGGTGGTGTAAAAAGAGGATCATCTTCACCACTATTTTCTATTTGCTTTTTTTTAATATTATCTAATTCGACACTTATTGCTTCCATATCTAACAGAGCATTTAGCTCCAAAATTATTTTTGATATGGGAAATAACCG
>PHDE01000177.1 GCA_002842505.1 Bacteroidetes bacterium HGW-Bacteroidetes-3
TTTATTTCTTGATTATTCTTTTACTATATGCTATTCAACAAAAACAAACCACAAATAAACAGTAGAACATAAGTTACTTGAATTAATTTCATGTTGAGGTACTCCATAATTTTAATAATTCTTTCCGGAAAGATAAATAATGTCACCCCTTCAAATAAGGCAACCCAACCAATGGCAGTGATAATAAAACGCCAATCTGCTTCCCAAATATTGTGGAAAAGGATGTTTAGAAGTCCTATGATAATTGCTAAAAAGGAAACTAGGATGACAAACTTTGCGTCTTTTAAAAAGGTAAAAATTTGTTTGATTCTGCCAGGGTTGAAACTCAAAATAAAAAAGAACAGAATTAGATACCAACCCCAGAATTTAGCTAGAAAAAGAGATGTTTCCATAATGGTTATTAATTGATTAGCAAATAAAAGTAGTGATTTTAAAGTTTAATTTGTATGATAAATATCATACCATTATGCTATTTTCTTTTCATTAATATCATTAACTTTTCATTATCCTTTTTTACACATTGTTGTATTTTTAAATGGTTTAAAACGATAGTTTTGTTGAAACTAAAAAAATCATGAATTACTTGAGAAACAAAATCTCGACAGTTAACTTGTTGTCGTTAAGTATAGGCATTGTTTATTTTGCCTTCGGAATATTGAAATTTTTTCCACATTTAAGTCCGGCAGAAGATTTGGCCGAGAAAACCATCAGCAAATTAACTTTTGGGTTGGTGAGCGGAAAATTCGCGTTAATTTCCCTTGCCATTATGGAAACATTTATAGGCATTGCCTTTTTATTCCAATTTAAACACAAGGTTTTTATACAATTGGCGCTTTTTCATATCGTCGCCACTTTTTTGCCATTTATTTTTTTTCCCGAAATTACTTTTGACATTTCGGTTTCATCATTTTCAATTGTGGGCCAATATATTGTAAAAAACATTATTATTATCGGCGCTCTTTTAAGCTTGAGATTGGAGTACGCCAGTCAACAAAAATTGAGTTTTCAGCAACCAAAAAATAGTGAGTGCGATTAAAATTGCTATTTGAAAAGTACTATATTGCAACCTAAACCAGCTATATTATTATTAATGATTAAATTTTTAAAAATATTAAGTCTGTTATTTTTTGTGGCGGCTATTTGTGCCTGTAAAACAGAACCCTCATTATTTGAGGAAATAGCTCCTTCAAGCTCAGGAATACAATTTAGCAATAACCTTACAAATACTCAGGAATTAAACATCCTAACTTATTTATATTTTTACGACGGTGCTGGGGTTGCGGCGGCGGATTTTAACAATGACGGACTGGTTGATTTGTATTTTACTTCAAATCAAAGTGAAGATAAATTATATCTAAATAAAGGGAATTTAAAATTTTTGGACATAACAAAGGAAGCCGGTATTAATAATGGTGATGGTTGGACAAAAGGGGTGACCCACGTGGATATTAACAATGACGGATTGTTGGATATTTATATATGTAAAATTGGGAATTATAAACAGCTGAAAGGCAAAAATTTGCTTTACATAAACCAAGGAACAAATGCCGAAGGAATTCCAATATTTAAGGAAGATGCAAAATTGTATAACTTAGACATCAAGAGTTTCGCAACACAAAGCGTTTTTTTTGATTATGATTTAGACGGAGATTTAGATTGTTTTTTGCTGAATCATAATGTGCATCCAAACAGCAATTATGGAAACGGAAATAAAAGAAAGGAAATAGATGCCTTGTCGGGCGATAAATTATTGAGAAATGATGAGGGCATTTTTGTCGATGTTAGCCAAGAAGCAGGAATATTTCAGGGAAAAATAGGTTTTGGCTTAGGTGTTTCTGTAAGTGACATTAACAATGACGGATATCCTGATATTTATGTGGGAAATGATTTTTTTGAAAATGATTACCTCTATATTAATCAGAAAAATGGCACTTTTAAAGAAATAAATAGCGTTTCCGAGAAAAATTTGGGACATACTACGCATTTTTCCATGGGAAATGATATTGCAGACATAAACAACGATGGATTGATGGATATCTTGTCTTTAGACATGTTGCCTGAAAATTTATTGACCTATAAAACATCCGGGCTGGAATTTCCTTATCAAACCTACGAATTTTATTTAAAAAATAATTATGCGCCACAGTTTATGCAAAATACACTTCATTTAAATTTGGGGTCAACCAATTTTAGTGAAATAGCTTATTTAAGCGGTGTAAGTGCAACAGAATGGTCGTGGAATGTTTCTTTGGCCGATTTTGACAATGACGGTTTTAAAGATATTTTTATCACCAACGGAATTTTGGGTGCAACTAACGACATGGATTTTATCAGCTTTATTGCAAATGACCATATTCAGAAGCGTATTAGCCAAGGAATGTCTGAGAAAGAAATGGGTTTTATTAAAGAAATACCTGAAAAAAAAGTCGCAAATTATTTCTTTAAAAATAATAAAGATTTAACGTTTAGCAACGTCACAAAAAATTGGTCCAGCCAAAAGCCGACATTTAGCAATGGCGCTATTTATGCCGATTTGGACAATGACGGCGATTTGGATATTGTGGTGAACAACGTCAATAATAAGGCAACATTGCTTAGAAACAACTCTGATAAAAGTAACAATTACCTTAAAATTAAATTCAAAGGCCCCGAAAAAAATCCTTTCGGAATAGGAGCCAAAGTGATGGCTTATGCCGAAGGTTTAACCATAACCCAAGAAAATTTTGTAACTCGCGGGTATTTGTCAAGTATTGAACCAGTTATCCATATTGGTTTGGGGAAAACCTTAAAAATTGATTCCTTAAAAATTATTTGGCCAAATGCAGCGTCTGAAAAATTGTTGAATGTGACGACGAATAAAGAAATTATGGCGAACTATAAAAATGCTTTGCGACCATCAGTTCAACAAAACGCCTTGCCGTTAAAATCATTCCTGATGAACACTGCAAAAAATTTAAATTTTAAGCATAGCGAACAGCCAACGCTTGAGTTTAATAGAGAACCTTTGATTCCGTATGCAAGCACAAATGAAGGCCCAACATTGGCAGTTTTCGATATAAATAATGATGGTTTTGAGGATGTTTTTATTGGAGGCGCAAAAGCACAGGCTTCAAAATTATTTATTCAAAATGCTAAGGGAGAATTTACTTCTGTTCAGGAAGATTTGTTTGAAATCGACAAACAAAATGAAGATGTCGCAAGTGTTTTTTTTGACGCCAACAACGATGGTTTTATTGATTTATTGGTGGCAAGCGGAGGAAATGAATACGAAAGCGGAAAACAAATTTCACCTAGATTGTATTTGAATAAAAACGGTATTTTTTATAAAGACGCTGTTCAGTTTCAAAACGTTTTTTTGAATGCTTCAAGCGTAACCGCGGTTGATTTTGACAATGATGGCGATTTGGATGTGTGTATCACTTCAAATTTGGTTCCAAGAAAATTTGGGAAAACACCCACCCAATATTTGTTTGAGAATACCGGAAATGGCAAATTTAAGGACGTTACGGAGTCAAAATCCATCGACTTTAAAACCGTTGGAAATGTTAAGGAGGCAATTTGGAAAGATTTAAACAATGACGGATTTATGGATTTGATTGCCGTTGGCCATTGGATGCCGATAACTGTTTTTTTAAATGACGGCAAAAAATTAACGAAACTCGCCAATAATTCTTTGGCCAAAACAAATGGTTGGTGGAATTGCATTATTGCGGAAGATTTTGACAATGATGGAGACATTGATGTTATAGCGGGAAATTGGGGCCTAAACACACGTCTAAAAGCCTCGAAAAGCGAACCTTTAAAATTATACAATGCGGATTTTGAAGTAAATGGAACCCTAGATCCTGTAATTACCTATTTTTATAAGGGAGTTGAAACCCCTTTTGCTTCTAAAGATGAAATTACCAAACAACTTCCCAGCCTCAATAAAAAATTCCTTTCCTATAAAGATTTTGCAAAAGCATCTATTGAAGAACTTTTTTTACAAGAAAGATTAAACGCTTCAGAGAAAAAAGAAATATATGAATTAGCAAGTTGTTATTTTGAAAATGACGGTAGCAATAATTTTAACATTAAAAAACTTCCGTTTATGGCGCAAATTTCAAGCGTTAATGCCATAAAAATGAACGATTTTAACAATGACGGCTTTTTAGATGTGTTAATTGCGGGCAATAATTATGAAATTAGTACCCAGTTGGGCAGATTGGACGCCTCTCATGGACTTATTTTATTGAATGATAAAAAAGGGTTTTTTAATCCTGTGCCACAACAGGGATTTGACATTGTCGGACCCGCGAGAAGCATTAAAAAAGTAATCATTTCAGGAGAAGAATATTATATAATCTCCATAAATAACGACCAACCGATTATTTTAAAAACACAACACCAATGAAAAGGCTTTATATTTTATTTACCCTACTTATTTTTATAGTTTCATGCAAAGAAGAAAAGAAAAGTAATAAAGCATCTTCGGACTTAAAAGACACCGAAAAAACTTTATTTACCTTATTAAACAGTGAAACCACAGGAATAAATTTTATTAATGAAGTTAAAAACACAAAAGACTATAATATTTTCACGTATCGAAATTTTTACAACGGCGGCGGTGTGGCTATCGGTGATATAAATAATGATGGGTTGCCTGATGTTTACCTGACTTCAAATTTTGGGGAGAATAAATTATTTTTGAATAAAGGCGACTTTAAGTTTGAAGACATTACCAAAACTGCCAAAGTTGGCGGTGACAAAGCTTGGTCTACAGGAGTTTTGATGGTTGACATTAATGCGGATGGTTTATTGGATATTTATGTATGCAATGCCGGAAACATAAAAGGCGACAATAAAAAAAATGAATTATTTATAAATAATGGCGATTTAACATTTACAGAAAGTGCTGAAGCCTATAATTTGGATGATGAAGGCAACACAACACACGCCGCTTTTTTCGATTATGACAATGATGGGGATTTGGATGTCTATATTTTAAATAACAGTTTTATTCCCGTAAGCAGTTTAAATTACTCGAATAAGAGAAATATAAGGGACAAAGATTGGGATGTTCCTGAAATTTTAAAAGGTGGAGGCGATAAATTGATGGAAAATCAAAACGGAAAATTTGTTGACGTAAGCGAAAAGGCTGGTATTTTTGGAAGCTTGATTGGCTTTGGTTTGGGCGTTACTGTTGCTGACATCAATGGGGATTTATATCCGGATATCTATGTGTCCAATGATTTTTATGAACATGATTATTTATACATCAACCAAAAAAACGGCACCTTTAAAGAGGAAATAAGAAACTGGACATCTCACTTAAGTATGGCAGCTATGGGCGCCGATATCGCCGATATCAACAATGACGGAAAACCCGATATTTTTGTAACGGAAATGTTACCGGAAAGTGACAAAAGAACAAAAAACATCACCACTTTTGAAAATTATGACGCCTTCAACAGGAAATCAAAATTAGATTTCCACAGCCAATATATGCAAAACACTTTGCAGCTAAATACCGGCGAAAATCATTTTTCTGAAATTGCCAATTACAGCGGCGTTTCTAAAACAGACTGGAGTTGGGGCGCGCTGCTTTTTGATATGGACAACGACGGTTATAGAGATATTTATATTTGCAACGGAATTTATCGAGACCTTACCAATCAAGATTTTATCGATTTTTTCGCCAATGACATTATTCAAAACATGGTGTTAACAGGTAAAAAGGAAGAATTGGATTCCATCATCAATAAAATGCCAAGCGTGCCAATTGCAAATTATGCCTATAAAAATAATCACGATTTAACATTTAAAAATAGCGCGGTTGAATGGGGTTTCAATACGCCAAGTTTTTCAAACGGCGCGGCTTATGCAGATTTAGACAACGACGGCGATTTGGATTTGGTGGTGAATAATGTGAATCAGGAATTGTTTGTTTATAAAAACAATACCCAAGAATTACATCCTAAAAATTACATAAAGCTCACTTTTAAAGGAGAAAAGCCAAATACTTTTGGCGTTGGAAGCGTTGTGGAAATTTATGCAAACCATAAAATAATAAGGCAGGAACAAATTACCACAAGAGGTTTTCAATCTTCTACCGAATATGTAATGACCATTGGTTTGGGATCTTTAAAAAATATTGATTCTTTAAAAGTTTTTTGGCCAAATCGCAAAACGCAAACCCTTAAAAATGTTGCTTTAAATGCGCAAACAACTTTAAATCAGACAGAAGCATTGACTGGTTTTCAGCCTAAAAAAGTGAATAACAAGAAATTATTGGAAGAAGTAAAAACAAATTTAATTGCCGATAAAGAAAATGATTATATAGATTTTGATTATGAAGGTTTAATTACCGAAATGTTATCGCAAGAAGGACCAACAATGGCTATTGCCGATATTAATAACGACGGAAACGACGATGTTTTTATTGGCGGCGCAAAAGGCCAGTTGGGAAATATTTATTTTCAGAACAATAATGGCTCTTTGGTGAAATCTTCCCAGCCAATTTTTATTGAAGACCTAAATTTGGAAGATACAGCATCAAACTTTTTTGATGCGGACAATGATGGCGATTTAGACTTATTGGTTGGAAGCGGCGGCAATGAAACCAATGAAGAAAAAACCTATAAAAACAGGTTGTATTTAAACAATGGCAAAGGTGTTTATACCAGTAAAATTGAATTGCCTTCAACCAACCAAAATGTTTCTGTAATTGCGCCTTACGATTTTGACAATGATGGAGATTTGGATGTTTTTATTGGGAGCAGAAGCGTGCCGGGCATTTATGGCATCAATCCAAAACATTTGTTGTTAGAAAATGACGGAAAGGGTAATTTTATTGCTAAAATCGATGCCGCTTTTTTCAGTATCCAACAATTTGAATACTTCCCCTTCTTTTTGTCCGCACCCCAGCAATAGCAAAGTGAA
>PHDE01000178.1 GCA_002842505.1 Bacteroidetes bacterium HGW-Bacteroidetes-3
TAAACACTAAAAACTAAAAAAATGAATTCAACTTTAATTCAAAAATACAATATTCCCGGTCCAAGATATACCAGTTACCCAACAGTGCCTTTTTGGGACAAAGAAGGAATTGCAATCGATGATTGGAAAAAAACTGTGGTGAAATCTTTTAATGAAAGCAATGACAGCGAAGGAATAAGCGTTTATATTCACCTTCCTTTTTGCGAAAGTTTGTGTACTTTTTGTGCCTGCCATAAAAAAATAACCAAACGCCATGATGAAGTTGAGCAGCCTTATATTGAGACCGTTTTAAAAGAATGGGATTTGTATTGCGATTTGTTGGGCAAACGTCCGAAAATTAGGGAAATCCATTTGGGTGGTGGTACGCCAACATTTTTTTCTTCTGAAAATTTAAAGAAGTTAATCAACGGAATTTTTAAAAGAGCCGACAAATTTGAAATTTTTGACTTTAGTTATGAAGGCCATCCCAACCATACTTCAGAAGAGCAATTGCAAACATTGTACGATTTAGGTTCTCGCAGAAATAGCTTTGGGATCC
Organism: Bacteroidetes bacterium HGW-Bacteroidetes-3; assembly: GCA_002842505.1. Lineage (GTDB taxonomy): Bacteria > Bacteroidota > Bacteroidia > Flavobacteriales > Flavobacteriaceae > Lutibacter. The sequence continues at coordinate 539 of PHDE01000178.1, forward strand.
AGGATTATGATCCAATTGTTCAAAAAGCGATTCATAGAGTTCAAAGTTTTGAGCAGGTTAAAAAAGTGCACGATTTGTCTAGAAAGATTGGATATGAATCCATCAGCCACGATTTAATTTTCGGATTGCCTTTTCAAACCGAAGAAAGCATCAGAAACACCATTAAAAATACCATTGCCTTAAAACCGGACAGAATTGCTTATTACAGTTATGCGCACGTGCCTTGGATAAAAGGCGTTGGACAAAGAGGTTTTGAGGATCACGATTTGCCAAAAGACCATGAAAAACGCCATTTATATGAATTGGGAAAACAATTGTTTTTTGAAGCTGGCTATGTTGAAATAGGAATGGATCATTTTGCTTTGCCAAGTGATTCGCTTCATAAAGCCTTGAAAGCAAAAAAACTGCATCGTAATTTTATGGGCTATACTGCCGGTAAAACAGAACTGATGGTTGGTCTGGGAATGTCCTCAATCAGCGATTCTTGGTATGCGTTTGCGCAAAATGAAAAGGAAATAGATGATTATACGGAACGCGTAAATAAAGGAGAGTTACCCGTTTTTAGAGGGCATTTATTAACGGATACCGATTTAGTTATAAGAAAACACATTTTAAATTTGATGTGTAATCTGGAAACAGAGTGGAATTCTGGCTTAACTTCTCAAGTTAAAAGTGAAATTATTGAGCGTTTAGGTGAAATTATTGGTGATGGTTTAATTGAAGTTTCTGACACCAAGATTACTGTTAAAGAAGAAGGCCGAATGTTCGTTCGTAATATTTGTATGGCATTTGATTTGAGGCTGGCTGAGAATCAGCCGGATATTCGAATATTTTCTATGACAATTTAAACTTCAAAAAAACCGAACAATTTGTTCGGTTTTTTTATATTAATGTTTCTGTGTTTATTGTTTCAAAGTTCTTACATAATTAACAACCAACCATCTGTCTTCATCTGAAGGTAATTTTTTATCAAATGCCGGCATATCGTCTCTGCCAAAAGTGGTTTTATAAAATAACGCGCCATCAGTTTGTGCCTGAAATTCTTTAGTCGAGAAATCTCCTAAATCCCCTTTCATTTCTTTGGCTTTTGTTCCATCTCCATAACCTTCGCTACCGTGACAAGATTTACAATGTTTACCATATAAAGATTTTCCAATGGCCAAATCAACTTTGGGATTGGTTGGATTTATCATGGTTTGGTATTTTACAGGAATTTTCCAATCTGAAATATTGGTGGTCACTTTTGGTTCTTGAACAACAACCTTAACAGGAGTTTCAACTTCCACCACTTTTTTTGGAGCTTCAGGAACCACAACTTTTGTCACTACTTCAACTTGAGTATCTTGGTTTGTTTTTGTTTCCGTTTTTATTTCCGTAGTTTTTTGGGTAATTACTTTTCCTGGTTCTTTTGTGGTAACCTTTGTAACCGTAGTTGTTTTTTCAATTTCTTTTGGTACATCTCCTTCAATAATTTCAGTTCCTTCATCACTAACAGTATCAGTATTAACGATCACTGTTTCAGTTACAATGGAATCATTAGTGATTTCTGTTTTCTCTTGTTTTTCTTTGGTGCCACAATTTTGAAACAATAAGGCTGTGCCTATAATTGCAATCATAAATAATTTTTTCATTTTATTTCATCTGTTTAAATTTTATTTTTTAGCGGTAATCCCGAAAATTCGGGGCTGTTCGCCATTAATCATTCTCTTGTGTATCAAAATTTGTTATGCTCGTTTCGTTTTATTAATTAATTGATAATGAACTATCATAGCATCACAAAGTTAGCTATCTAAGTTACAAAATTTGTTACATAATTTAAAAGGAAACTTACATTATTCCTACTTTTTGAAGAAATATTTTTTTGTTGATTGATTTTTGGGGTGGCTATAGCTGCAGCACTTACCTTTTTTAAAAGCAATATATTAAATAAAGCACAAAAAAAGGTTTGGGGAAAGCCAAACCTTTTTCAATTAATAAACTCGTTTAATAATTTTCTCTAATAAGTCTAAATAGATTATTAGGATTCATCATCAAATAATTATTTACCCATTGTTCTCATATAATGAACTGTTATCCACATATCTTCTTCATTCATTTTCTTTTCGAAGTTAGGCATATCTTTTCTGCCTATATAGCTTTTGTAAAATAAAGCTCCATCAGATTGGGATTGGAATTCTTTTGATGAAAAATCACCCAAATCACCTTTTAAATCAGCGGCTTTTGTTCCGTCTCCATAACCTTTATTACCATGGCATGATTTGCAATGTTTTGAATATAAAGATTTACCAGTTGCTAAATTTTCTTTACTTGCTTCGGTTGGATTTTTCATTTTTTCATATTTAGCGGGAACTTTCCATTCTTCTTGTGTTAATTTATTGAAGGAAAAAAGTCCAAAACTAACTATTCCGATAATCATTAAAATTTTAATTGTTTTCATTGTTTTTTAATTTGTATTTATATTAATTATTTGTATTCAATATTTTAAGGTGAATAGGTACACTTTACTTGACCGTATAATTTTTTTTAGGTTCAGAACTTAAATTATCCCCCTCTTTTTTTATGATGAACAAATTTGCAATTGTGTAAATATAATTGATCCAAACACCTAATAATAAAATGGTTAATACGACATACATCCATATAGGTGCAGCCTTTGTCCATAACATATTTTTATCTTGCTTTAATGGTTTGTTAAATGTTCCCCAATGAACAGTTTTCTCCTGAATTATATTTCCAAATTCATCATTATCGTCAATAATTGAAGTAATTGTTAAATTACCTTGTGGATTTCCTGCAAAATTTTGAGGCATCGTAAAGGAATACTCACCATCACTAATTGTTCCTTCATCAATGTTCATTTTTGAAAGCATAGCCTTAACATAAGTGATAATGTCAACATCACTTACAGGGGTTTTAACGCCCAAACTATCAACTGTGAAAGCAGTAAGTGTTACTGTTTTTACAGAATCTATTTCTGTTAAGTTGAGGTCTAAGTGCAAATCCTTAACCATTAAATCCCCTTCTTCTTCACTTAAAGCAGCAGTACCATTAAAGCGAGCCCTTAAATTAATATAACCTTCTCCATCAGTCCTGTATTTTTGATTTTCAGGAAGAATTAATTGGGCAATCCCTTCATTTGAAGTTTTTGAAGTTCCCAATAGCATTTCTTCATCGTTCAGGATATTAAAGAATTGTATTTCAGCTTCATAAACCGGAAGTTGATCTTTTCTGTCTGTTTTATTTAGGGCCATAAAAGTTACTTCAAGCAAACGGGAATTATCAACTTGTTTAACTGTTTTGAAATCAAATCGTGTGCGATAATTACTTAAATCGCTTTGTTGGGCTATACCATTGATATTAACTAATAATGCCACAATTATTGAAATAAAAAAGGGGTGATTATATAGATTACTTTTCATAATTTCAAATTAGAATTTTATTTATAGGATATAGATTTATTTGCGTCTTCTTTAGTTTTTAGCTTCCTTCTTTCATCATCAATTATTCCTGACATAGATATTATTGGAATAAACTTTATCAGCAAAGTGAAGAAGAGTAAAAAGGCTGCAATACCCGCAAAACTTAAAGACCATTCAACCCAAGTAGCGGTATACTGAATAAATTCCGGTCTCGTATCTTGAATTGGCAGATAAGGTGTTTCTAAAGTAGGTATAACTATTAAATAGCGATTTAGCCATAACCCTAAAACCGCAATTAATGCTGCGAATGTTATGAGTTTAATTGTCCTTAATTTTTTAATGGATAAAATAACCAATGGAATAATAAATCCGACATAATTAGCAAGAATAAACATCCAAAAATAATGTCCAAATAAGGTATGCAATAAATCAATATCAGCTATTTTATGGCTAAACCATTTTGCGAAATAATCGCTAAATGTAAAGTAGCCCAATAATAAGGACAATACGAGTAACACCATTGCTGCCATTATAAAGTGTGATTTAACGATATATTTTTCTAATTTAAAATATTTACGAATTAAATACATCGCAATGATGATAACACTCACTCCTGAATATAATCCAGCTACAATAAAATCTGGTGCAAATATGGTGCTATTCCATCCTGGTTGCAGCGTTAAACTAAAAATCCAAGCAAGTACCGTATAAGCTACAATTGCCATTGCAATAACCATTTTAGACATGATACTGGTTGTGTTATGCAATCTTTTGCGTTGGTCGGGCGTGTCTTGAAAATTAATTGCTAAATATTTGTACAATTTTTTTCTCCAGCTAGGAAGCTTTAAATCCGGACTGTCTCTTAAAATTGCAAAGTCAGGAATAAATGTTAAGTACAAATATATAAAGCAACCTACCAGGTCGGTTATAATAGCAATGATATCCCAAGTAATTGGGGATTGAATCCTTGGATAGAGAAACAGAAAATACAACCTGTCTAATCTTCCAATACATAATAAAATAAATATAGGGCCAACAATTATTGATAAAACGGTTATAATTTCAACAATTCTTGTCACTGAATTTTTCCAGGGAGTTCTAAAAAAATGTAATATTCCCGATATAAATGCTCCAGAGTAGCTTAAACATACAAAAAATATAAAATTTATGATGTAAAGCCCCCAAACAACATTATCTCTCATTCCGGTTACAATATGCCCTTCTTTGAATTGTATCACAAAAGCATAGATTCCTACTGAAATTATACTTATTAACGTGACTATCCAAATTTTTGTCAGAAGAGATGTTTTTTCTAACATTGGTGAAAATTCTTTTACCAATTCTCGTTTTCTGTTATCTAATTGCATAATTAAGAATTTATAAGTTAAATTTTACCTTGTTTTTTAAGCTCTTGTACATACGAAACATTTTTATAGCGCGCTATAATTTCTTCGTCATGATTTTCTAATCCGCTTTCTACGGGATATAATCTATCTACAGCCGGCAAATAATATACGTTAGGTTTGGTTCCTAAATGCTCTAAATGACGATAGCCTCCGCGGTCATTAATTAGTTTGGAAAAGCCTAGCGTTTCTTGGCCATTGGTTACTAGATCTTCATTTTTGTCACCAAAATAAATAACCCCCTCAGGGCAAGCTTGCGCACAATATGGCAACAAACCTTGTCTTAACAAATCGGGGCAAAAATCGCATTTCATGACTGTGCCTTCTGCTGCAGGAACTTGTGCTTCAGGAGAGTATGGCACAGATTTGTCATCAAATTTAGCTTTATGTCCCCAATTAAATATACGGGCAGAATAAGGGCAGCTTGTAACACAAAACTTACACCCAATACAACGTTCGTTATCAATTAAAACAATGCCGTCATCGCGTTTAAATGTCGCTCCGGTTGGGCAAACGGTAACACAAGGAGGTTCATCACAATGAAAACAAGGTTTTGGAAACCAATAAGGGTCGCTTTCTTCATTATTTTGAATAAGTTGCACTTTCATAAACTCTTCGTGATAATCTAATTTGTGACCTTTTTGGCAGCTTTCAACACACTTTCGGGCGTTTTTGCATTTGGCCAAATCTATGACCATCACAAATTTCCTGTCAGGTATTCCTATTCTGGATTCTTCTGGCGTAATTAGTGCTTCAGGGTATTTGTTGATGTTAGCCGCACTTACTTCCACTATTTTACCATCAGGAGTTAATAATCTCATTACTTCACCAGTAGCTTCTTTTTCTTCTTCTTGAGCGGCTAAGTTTGTTATAATTGAAGTGCTTGCAATTGCTGTGAAACTAGTCAATAATCCCAATTTAAGAAATTTACGCCTGTTGGTTTCACCTTTTTCTATTTGGTTTTTTTTCATTTTTTTTTGGTTAAGTTCAATCGATTTGAATATGAATTCCTATTTAATAGGCTCATTTAAGTCGTTTATTTTTATTTTTTATAAATTATGGTATTCATTTTTATGGATATGTCAATTTTCGCACTATAAAGTTATTGACATGTAGCTGATGAAATGATGACATAAGTCATTTAAGTTAAATTTATACGAAAATTTAATGGAACCTTAAGAAATAAATGTTACACAGTAGCATATTTATTGCGTTTATAAAAGGGAATTTAACTTGATATTAATTGTGGTCTAATATTTTTTAAGGTAAGTGGGGAGATGAAATTTACCTGATTAATGTAAAATAAGGCAATGAGAGTAAGGAAAAAGAGTTTATGTGTTTTACAAAAGCAGCATAAAACTCGAAATTTGATTCATTCTTCATTATAAATAAAATGAAACGAGCATAACAAATTTTGATACACAAGGGAATGATTAATAGCGAACAGTCCCGAATTTTCGGGATTACCGCTAAAAAATAAAATTTAA
>PHDE01000179.1:0-6805 GCA_002842505.1 Bacteroidetes bacterium HGW-Bacteroidetes-3
TGTTGGGAAATGATGTGAACTTGATGGATTTAATAAACAATAAAGGCTAGTTCTAAATAGGTCTTTTTTTTGCGTTAAGGATTGAAGTGAAAATCCTTTTTAGTGGTTTTTACCACCAAAAAGATTGTAACGGAAAGCCTGACCCTTGGGTAACGCCAAAGCATTGATTGTTTTATTTTGCTGTTCATTAGAATTAAGGCCGAAAAAAAATAATTATAAAAACAGAAATGACAAATATAAAAGTTATTATTCCTGCCTATAATGAAGAAGAATCAATTGGGTTGGTTGTTAAGGAAATCCCTGAAATAGTCTCGGAAATTATTGTTGTCAGCAACAATTCGGCCGATAATACGATTGAAGTCGCCAAAAAAGCAGGAGCAACCGTGCTTTCCGAAAACAGAAAAGGATATGGTTATGCTTGTTTAAAAGGGTTAGAATATATTTCAAACCAAGAAACAAAACCCGATATCATCGTTTTTTTGGATGGCGATTATTCCGATTATCCGGATGAGTTAACCAATTTAATTGAACCAATTCTAAAAGACAATACCGATTTTGTGATCGGTGCGAGAGTTCCCGGATTTAGGGAAAAAAAATCAATGACACCGCAACAAATATTTGGAAACTGGCTGGCAACTTTCTTGATGAAATTGTTTTTTAATGCAAAATTCACCGATTTAGGTCCGTTCAGAGCCATAAAATACGACAAATTGTTGGCGCTTGACATGCAGGACAAAACCTATGGCTGGACCGTGGAAATGCAACTTAAAGTTTTGAAACAAAAAATGTCTTACGTTGAAATTCCAGTACATTACAAAACCCGAATTGGCGTTTCAAAAGTTTCCGGAACAGTTAAAGGAACCTTAATGGCAGGAATAAAAATAATAGGGTGGATTTTTAAATATGCTTTTAAATAATATGTTATTACTTTCTTACCTCATACTTTTTTTATATAGCTTGGCAATTTTGTTGATTTTTTTCTACGGATTGGCGCAATTAAACTTGCTGATCAATTACTTGCGAAGCAAAAAACTACTTGACCGTTCAGAAAAATTCAATTTTTCCAATCCGGATGAAATTCCTTTTGTCACTGTCCAACTGCCTATTTACAATGAAAAATATGTGGTTGAACGATTGCTTACCACCATTTCAAAACTTTATTACCCCAAAGAAAAACTGGAAATTCAGGTGTTGGATGACAGCACCGATGACAGCATTATAGCAACAAAAAAAATAATTGACAGTTTATCGCAAACGGGATTAAACATCCAGCACATCACCAGAACCAACCGAATTGGGTTTAAAGCCGGCGCCTTAAAAGAGGGTTTGGTCACTGCGAAAGGCGAATTTATCGCCATTTTTGATGCCGATTTTGTACCGCAAAAAGAGTGGCTACTGCAAACAATTCCTTATTTTAAAGACAAATCTATTGGTGTTGTGCAAACGCGTTGGGGACATTTAAACAGAAATTATTCCATGCTGACAAAAATTCAGGCCTTTGCTTTGGATGCTCATTTTACCTTGGAACAAGTGGGAAGAAATTCGCAATCGCACTTTATAAACTTCAACGGAACAGCCGGAGTTTGGCGGAAAGCATGTATTATTGATGCCGGAAATTGGGAAAGCGACACGCTTACGGAAGATTTGGATTTGAGTTATCGTGCCCAATTAAAAAACTGGAAATTCAAGTATTTGGTGGATGTGGTCACGCCAGCCGAATTGCCTGTCATCATAAGTGCCGCCCGCTCTCAGCAATTTCGTTGGAATAAAGGCGGCGCTGAAAATTTCAAAAAAATGAATTGGCGCATTATTACCTCAAAAGAAATTCCGCTTAAAACAAAATTTCACGGAATTTTGCATTTGCTGAACAGCTCCATGTTTTTGTCCATTTTTGTCATGGCCGTATTAAGCGTTCCCATTTTATTTATCAAAAACAGTTATGCGCATTTGGCCATTTTCTTCGATATTCTTATCTTTTTTGTCATCACTTCCTTGTTATTTTTTAGTTGTTATTGGTTCACTTTTAAAAATATTCAGGGTGGCGGATTTAAAAATTTCCTGAAATATATTGGGTTGTTTTTTACGTTTTATACCATCGCCATGGGATTTTCATTTCACAACAGCATTGCCGTTTTGGAAGGGCTTTGGGGCAAAAAAAGTGAGTTTGTGCGAACGCCAAAATTCAATATTGAAAGTTTAAAAGACAAATGGAAGCAAAATGTTTATATTTCGCATAAAATTCCCAAAAATGTTATAGTTGAAGGTTTGCTTGCACTGTATTTTTTATTCGGAATTTACTCTGGTTATCACTTTAATGATTATGGATTATTGCCATTTCATTTGATGCTTTTTGCCGGTTTTGGTTTTGTGTTCGTAAAATCAATTTCTGATGCAAAATGAGTTTACTCCTTTCAAATAAAGCAAAATCATACGTCTATTTACTGATTAGTTTTCTGGTTTACGGCTATATTGCCTACGGTTTGGAGCGAACCGAATTTATTTCTTTGGTAGTGTTTTATGCTTTTTTGTTTCTTTTAACCTATCAAATCATCAAATTACAAAAGGCTAATTTTGCTTTTTTGATTGGTGCTTCACTCCTATTCCGGTTGATTTTTATAGTGGCTTTGCCCAATTTGTCGCAAGATTATTTTCGGTTTATTTGGGACGGAAGGTTAATTTTGGAGGGATTGAACCCGTATTTGCATTTACCGAAAGACCTGATTTTAAACCCCAATTTTTCTTTGTCGCAAGCGCAGGAATTGATCGGCGGAATGGGCAGTTTGAGCGCAGCACATTTTTCCAATTATCCGCCCGTCAATCAATTGTTTTTTGTGATTGCAGGTTTTTTCAGCAATCAATCCATTTTGGGCGCAGCTATTATTTTACGAATAATAATTACTGCTGCCGATGTTGGAACGCTTTATTTCGGAAGTAAATTATTGGAAAAATCAGGATTCGAAAAACACCGTATTTTTTGGTTTTTATTAAATCCGTTGGTGATTATTGAACTTGCGGGAAACCTTCATTTTGAAGGTGTGATGCTCTTCTCTTTTGTTTGGAGTATGTATTTGTTGCACCAAAACAAATGGAAAATGGCCGCTTTAATTTTGGCATTGTCCATTTCAACAAAATTGCTTCCGTTGTTGTTATTACCTTTGTTTTTTCAAAAATTGGATTTCAAAAAAAGCATTGTTTTTTACGGAATTGTTATCGGAACAAATATTTTGCTGTTTTTGCCATTTTTATCAGCAGAACTCGTTCAAAATTATGGCGAAACAATCGGCTTGTGGTTCACCAATTTCGAGTTTAATGCCAGCATTTACTATATTATTCGTGCAATTGGATTTTGGATTACCGGTTATAACATTATTCAAACTACGGGAAAAATCATTCCTGTCTTCATGATTTTGTTTATACTTTACCAATCTTTCTTCGGAAAAAACAATTCCACAATTGATTTATTCCAAAGTTTTTTGCTCGTTTTAAGTGTCTATTTTTTCACTTCCACAACGGTGCATCCTTGGTATATCATCAACTTGGTTTTAATAGGTGTTTTCACAAAATTCAAATTTCCCTTTTTATGGAGTTTAACGGTTATTTTGAGTTACAGCGCGTATTCAAACGCCGTATTTAAAGAAAGTTTTTGGCTAATTGGCATTGAATATAGTTTGGTTTTTCTGCTGTTGATATTTGAAACCAACACATTTTTAAGATCCAAAATACGGCATTTTAGCGCAATAAATTAAAATTCCCTAACTTTAAAAATAAAATAAACCAATAAAAAATGATCCGCTCCCAAAAACGTTACGAACTATTTGGCAAAATTATTTTTGAAGAAGTGATTGTTGAAGCGCCTTTCAAAATCCCAAATCCAATGCCCGATGAAGCGTGTTTTCTTTATATGGTGGAAGGCCAAATTAATTATAAAACAGAAAACCAAAGCATTACGGTTCCCGCAAATGAAGCTGTTTTGTTAAAATGCGGCAATTATTTCAGCCAAATAAAAAACAGCAAAGAATCAAAAAACCATCAAATTGTGGTGGTTCATTTTCATCCAGAAATACTGAAAAAAATTTACGGAACCGATTTGCCGAAAATTTTCCACCAGCCGAACATTGTAGACCAAAATATCGATTTAAGTAAAATCAACAACGATTTTCTAATTCAAAAATACATTGAAAGCCTGCTTTTTTATTTCGACAATCCAACCCTTATAAACGAAGATATTTTGGTGCTTAAATTAAAAGAAATCATTCTTTTATTGTGCCAAACCAAAAATGCGCCTGTCATTCAACAAATTTTATCGCAACTCTTTTCACCAACCAGTTTCACGTTCAAACAAGTGATAGAAAACAATTTATATGCACAAATCACCACCAAGGAATTGGCTGAAATGGCCAATTTAAGCCTTTCCTCATTTAAAAGGGAATTCAAAAAAAATTACAGCGACAGTCCGGCCAACTTCCTCAGAAATAAAAAATTGGAAAAAGCGGCAGAGTTACTTCTGGTGTCTGAAGAACGAATTACGGACATCGCTTTCGACTGCGGTTTTAATGATTTGGCCAACTTTTCCACTCTTTTTCACGACAAGTTTGGTTGTGCACCATCATCATTTCGGGTGACCCAATTAGGCAAATAGTTGAACCAATTACAAAAGTAAAATCCGCTTGTTGGGTCTATCTTTGTAATGTTAAATAACAATAAAGTTACTTAATTAAAAAACTAAAAAAATGGCATATTTAAAATTAGAGAACAATCCGGTTTCAGAAATATCACAAGGAATTTTTGACAACGCTAAAAAAGCATTGGGATTTGTACCCAATATGTACTTAAAAATGGGAAATAATCCAGCTTTATTGGATGCCTATATTTACGCCTACACTACTTTTAGGGCCAATTCAGGCTTTAATCCTGCTGAACAGGAAGTGGTTTTTCTTTCCGTGGCTTACGAAAACAATTGCGAATATTGTATGGCTGCACACAGTTTTATCGCCGATAAAATGTCGAAAGTGCCAACAGCAGTCACTGATGCAATCCGTGACGGAAAACAAATTCCGGATGCAAAATTTGCAGTATTGTCAAAACTAACTCGCTCACTTACGGCAAATCGCGGAAATGTTTCACAAGCAGAAATTGATGAATTTTTGGCTGAAGGCTATACAGAAACCCATGTTTTGGGAATTATTGCGGGTATCGCCGTAAAAACAATCAGCAATTACTCAAATCACAACACAAATCCGGAATTAGATGCTGCTTTTGCAGGCCGTGTTTGGAAAAAATAATTTTAATCCCAAGGATTATTTCAAAGCCAATAAGAAAAAAAATCTTATTGGCTTTTTTGCTGAAAAATAAGTTTAATCCTTTTTGTTGATAAAATTTACCGCTTTATCCGGAAAATCGGTAAAAACGCCATCAATATTTGCTTCATATAAAGCCACTTGCAACAATTCTTCAAAAGTTTCAAAATCTTCCAATTGATCGGCCCTAAAAGTATAGGCGTGAACTTTTAAATTGAGTTTATGCGCATTCTCAACCAAATCAGATATTTTCCATTTGCCGTTTTCGTCTTTTCCTTTTATAATTTGTTGGTACCAAGGACCTATTCCATCTGCGTAAGTAGCAATTTCTTCTAATTTTTCCTCTTCTTCAAATTCCATCAATTGCACCAAAAAAAGCTCGCTTTTAAATTCATTTCTGATTCGTTTTAATTCTTTCACATCAAAACACTGCAAAATACAATTGTCTTTTTTAGTTTTGTAGCCGTAGTCATTCAGTATTTTCAAAACTATTTCAGAAATATCTTTTCCTTCTTTTTGGTGAAATTCAGGATCTTTAATTTCGGGATAAATGCCAATATTTTTTCCGGTACTTTTGTTCAATCCCTGAATTAATTCAATTTCTTCCTGTAAAGAATGCAATTTAAAGGTTGAAGCAAATAACGGAAACCGATTTGGAAAGACTGCTTTGGCAGTTTCAGGATTAAATCTTTCAGAAACATTTAATTGTTTTAATTCGCTGAAAGTGAAGTCTATCACATAAAACTTCCCATCTTTTCGTTTCCGATCCGGAAATATCTTGACAACATCGGTAACGGTTTCCAAATGAATGTCGTGAATTACAATAGGCACATTGTCTTTGCTCAGCACAATATCCTGCTCCAAATAATCGGCGCCCATATCGTAAGCCATCGCTTTTGCAGGCAAGGTATGTTCGGGCAAATAGCCAGAAGCACCACGATGCGCAATCACTACCTTTTTATTTTTTTGAATTTCCATTATTGGCTCTGGCTTTTGTTCAATGCAAGATACATACAACACTAAAAATAGCAATAAAAACCGATACATATTTACAATTTAATTTAATTTAAATGTAAGGTTTTTTGTAGTTTTACACCCAATAATTAATTATTTTATGATGAAATTTGTGATTATTTTTATTTTGATACTTACTTTGGGAATGTTGTGCAGCGGTTTTTACCTAAAAAACTCCGGCAATGCAAACGGGGAAATCGTGATTGGGCTTGGCGTTTTAATGGTGGCTTTTATTTTAATGCCGTTGTTTATTTACCATCGCTACAAAAACAAAAATATAAAGGATTTTACCTTTGATAAATTCAGAAGAGACCTTGAGGAGCGAAGTAAAAGCGATAAATAAGTGCCTAAAGTACTTAAAGTTTGAAGTACTTAGAGTTTAAAAAACAGGCATTTGCCAAACAAAGCAAAATAAGATATTACAAAATCAATTATTTGAATAAAATCAAAAATGAGTTTTCTTTTATTTCTCCAAAATCTGGTGATAATTTAAC
>PHDE01000179.1:6869-13667 GCA_002842505.1 Bacteroidetes bacterium HGW-Bacteroidetes-3
CGCTTTTCAATAAAAAAACGCTTTAAAAGTTTGCTGCATTCCTCTTCCAAAACACCGCCAATAACCACTGTTTTTGGATGCAAAGTTGTATTCATCACTAAAAATCCTCTTTTTTCTTCAGAAGCGCCGTATACAATCCTTCCTATTTGGGTCCAATAACTGGCGCCAGCGCACATTTGGCAAGGCTCTAAAGTCACGTACAACGTGCATTCTTTTAAGTATTTTCCGCCTAAAAAGTCGGCCGCAGCCGTAAAAGCCTGCATTTCGGCATGCGCTGTCACATCATTTAAAGTTTCGGTTAAATTATGGGCACGGGCAATAATTTGGTTGTTCATTACAATCACCGCACCAATGGGAACTTCATTTTTATCCAATGCTATTTCCGCCTCCTGCAAAGCGCGTTTCATAAAATAAGTGTCGTCAAATGGATCTATCATGCATCAAAAGTAATTATTTTAATTCAACGAACAATTTAAATAGTTTAGTTTTGCATTGGTGAAAACAAAATTATTGGCACATATTAACGACCCGAAAGACCTGCGGAAGCTGGCCAAAAATCAATTGGAAACAGTTGCCAAAGAACTGCGCGAATTTATTATTGATGTTGTTGCCGCCAAAGAAGGGCACTTAGGCGCAAGTTTGGGCGTGGTTGAATTGACCATTGCGCTGCATTATGTGTTTGATACACCAAACGATTTGCTGATTTGGGATGTTGGGCATCAGGCTTATGGGCATAAAATTTTAACGGGCAGAAGGGAAAATTTCCATACAAACAGGCAGTTGGGCGGAATTTCAGGATTTCCAAAACGAAGCGAAAGTATTTACGATGCTTTTGGCACAGGACATTCGTCCACCTCAATTTCGGCGGCATTGGGAATGGCGCTTGCTTCAAAATTGAAAGGCGATTTTAAAAAACACCATATCGCAGTTATTGGCGACGCATCCATTGCCAGCGGAATGGCGTTTGAAGGATTAAACCATGCAGGCGTTACTGACGCCAATTTGCTGATAATTTTAAACGACAACGCGATGGGAATTGACCCAAGTGTTGGTGCTTTAAAAAAGTATTTTACCGAGGTAAAAGCGGGCAAAAAGGTTCGGAAAAATAATATTATTGAAGCGTTGAATTTCAATTATTCCGGCCCAATAGACGGACACAATATCAACGATATTATCACTGAATTAGAGCGCTTAAAATCGATAAAAGGCCCTAAATTTTTGCATATTATTACCACAAAAGGAAAAGGGCTGCAACAAGCTGAAAATGACCAAGTCACTTACCACGCGCCAGGAAAATTCGATAAAATAACCGGCGAATTGCCGGTCAAAAATAATTTACCGCAACCGCCAAAATATCAGGATGTTTTTGGCGAAACCATTGTGGAATTGGCGAAAATGAATCCGAAAATTGTGGGAATTACGCCCGCAATGCCTACGGGAAGTTCCCTGAAATTAATGATTGACGAAATACCCGAAAGGGCTTTTGATGTTGGCATTGCCGAACAGCACGCAGTGACATTGGCTGCCGGAATGGCTACGCAAGGATTGATTCCTTTTTGTGCCATTTATTCCACTTTTTTGCAGCGTGCTTATGACCAAATTATTCACGATGTGGCGATCCAAAAACTGCCGGTAATTTTTTGCATTGACCGTGCGGGAATTGTGGGCGAAGACGGTGCAACGCACCACGGCGCTTTTGATTTGGCTTATTTGCGCTGCATTCCCAACATGGTTATTTTTGCGCCTTTAAATGAAATTGAATTGCGAAATATCATGTACACCGCACAATTGGGGATCGATTTTCCGTTAGCAATTCGTTATCCGCGAGGAAGAGGAACGCGTATCGACTGGAAACAGCCTTTCCGTAAAATTGAAATGGGAAAAGGCAATACTATTTCAGAAGGTTCAAAAATTGCGGTGCTAACTATAGGCACTATCGGAAATAAAATTGCGGAACTTCGGCCTGAATTGCCAAAAAATAAAGTGGCACATTACAATATGCGTTTTGTAAAACCTTTGGATGAAAATTTATTGCATCAAATATTTAAAAAGTTTGAAACTATTGTCACCATTGAAGATGGCACAATTATGGGCGGATTTGGAAGTGCGATTTTGGAATTTGCATCAAACAACAATTATAAAAACAAAACCACCAAACATTTAGGGATTCCGGATCATTTTATGGAACATGGGAAAGTGGATGAATTGTTTGAAAGCATTCATTTATCCAAAGAAAAAATAAAGGAATTTTTGTTGAAACTTTTATAAAAAAAATATTTTGCGTTTCTTTGCCAAAATATTTTTTTACCCAATAATACAGTATAATGCGATTTAAACTATTCCTTATTTTTACAATTCTATACATTTTCAACACAAAAGCCGCAATTCCAAAAGACACTTTAGACATTAACTTGGCACCCGTTACCCTTTGGGAGAAAACCAATAATTTCCGATTGATTTTTACCCAAAACTCCTTTGTGAATTGGAGTGCGGGCGGTAACAATTCAATTTCCGGAATTGCAAAAATAAACTTGAAAAGAAATTACAAAAACAACCACACCGTTTGGCAAAGTGACTTGAAAGCCAACTACGGTTTAAATAAAGAAGCAAGTCGAGAATTGCGAAAAACAGAGGATTTAATTGAGTTAAATTCAACATTCGGTTATAGAGAATGCCTTAATTCCAAATGGTATTATTCAGCTAAATTCAATTTTAAAACGCAATTCACAAACGGCTATAAATATCCAAATACAGACAAGCCCATTTCAAAATTCTTTTCACCCGCATATAATTTTTTGGGCGTTGGGTCTGAATATTTTTCAAAAGAAAATTCACTTAAAATATACCTTTCCCCGCTTACCAATAAAATGACATTCGTTTATAACCAAACGCTTGCAAATGAAGGTGCTTTTGGTGTTGCGCCTGCTGTTTATGATGCTGCAGGAATTTTAGTGACCGAAGGTGAAAATCTAAAAGTTGAAGTTGGAACTTATATTTCGAGCGAATGGAATACTGAGGTGATGGAAAACATAAAAATGAACAATAAATTGATTTTATATTCCGATTATTTAAACAAATATGGCAATGTGGATGTTAATTGGGAATTAAATTTTGATATGACCATCAACAAACATGTGACGGCAAATGTGGGGTCCCATATTTTATACGACGACGATGTAAAAAATAAAGAAGATATAAAAAATGATGGAAATTTAGTTGCTTTAGGTCCTAAAATCCAACTAAAACAATTGTTGGGCGTGGGGTTGCTGTATTCTTTTTAGTGCCTGTATTCTCTAATTTGGTGATTTCAATTTAGCCAACGAGTGTAATTTAAACTAAATGAATTGTCTATTCAGGTTCTTTTATCAATAATTTTAAGTCCTCTTTACTTGGCAATATTGTTTTATACTTGCTTGCAAAAATCTGCTCATTATTTTCGGGCAAAGTGTATTGCACTACTGCTTCACTTTTATTTTGACATAAAATTAATCCAATAGTCTTATTTTCCTCTTCTAGTTTTATTTGCCGATCGTAATAATTAACATACATCTGCATTTGCCCAATATCTTGATGTTTTAACTCTCCAATTTTTAGGTCAATAAGAATAAAGCATTTTAATATCCGATTGTAAAAGACCAAATCAATACGAAAGTGTTTATCGTCAAAGGATATTCGTTTTTGTCTTGCAACAAAAGTAAACCCTGTGCCTAATTCCAGTAAAAAATGCTCAAGCTTATCAATTATTCCTTGTTCTAAATCACTTTCCGAATAGGAAGACCTTTCTGGCAATCCTATAAATTCTAAAATATACGGATCTTTTATTGCATCTTTTGGGATTTCAAGAACCAATCCTTTTTCTGATAGTTTTTGCACTCCTTTTTTGTCTCGGCTCAAAGTAAGCCGCGTATATAATGCAGCATCGTATTGTCTGTCTAATTCTCTAACACTCCAATTATTTTTTCCGGCTTCAATTTCATAAAATTTTCGTTCATTTTCATCATCAATTCGCATAAGTTTTAGATAGTGCGACCAACTCAAAGCAAATTCTACTTGTTTTGATTTCCGGGACGTTGTTGCGGAAATTGTCTTTGAAGAAATCCGAGACAGTGTTTCGGATTTTCCATAAGTCAGGTAAAATCTTCTCATATTTTCAAGATTATCTACTGAAAACCCTTTGCCAAATTCTTTTGAAAGTACTTTTGACAACTCCTTTAAAAGTTGCTTGCCATAACCAGCCCTTTCTTTACCATTTTGTTCTTCTTCAACTATCATTCTTCCTATTTCATAATAGGTATAAACCATTACTTGATTGATGGTATGCACAACTTTTGACCGAGCATCTTGTAAAAGCTGCACAGCTTTGTTGAGGAAGTTTGAATTAAATTTAGGTGTACTCATCGATTTTTTATATTACTTCTAAAATGAATATTTATTTCTGTGAGCTAGGATGTTTTCAAAAAAAGTTCTTAAAACTAAATCAAATTTGGCTTTAAGAACTTACTATTTTCAGACCGATTTAACAATTCTAAACCTATTCCAAATCAAATTTAATGCCTTGCGCCAAAGGTAATTCAGTCGTGTAATTAATGGTGTTTGTTTGGCGTCTCATATAAACTTTCCAGGCATCGGAACCCGATTCGCGTCCACCGCCGGTTTCTTTTTCGCCGCCAAAAGCACCGCCAATTTCAGCGCCGGAAGTGCCAATATTTACGTTTGCGATACCGCAATCGGAACCTTGAACAGATAAAAACAGTTCGGCCTCACGCAAATTATTGGTCATAATTGCCGATGAAAGTCCTTGCACAACACCATTTTGCAAAGCAAGCGCGTTTTTAAGTTCCCCTGAATATTTTATCAGGTACAAAATTGGCGCAAATGTTTCATGTTGCACAATTTCAAAATGATTTTCGGCTTCCACAATTGCCGGTTTTACATAACAACCACTTTCGTAGCCTTTTCCGCTCAAAACACCGCCTTCAACCACAATTTTTCCGCCTTCTTTTGCAGCAGCATTTAAAGCATTTTCGTACATTTTAACAGCATCTTTGTCTATTAACGGACCAACGTGGTTGTTTTCGTCTAACGGATTTCCAATGCGTAATTGTTTGTATGCTTTTACCAAGGCGTTTTTTACCTGCTCAAACATTGATTCGTGGATAATTAACCTGCGAGTGGAGGTGCAACGTTGACCGGCAGTTCCCACAGCACCAAATACAGCGCCGATAATGGTCATTTTTATGTCAGCGCTTGGCGTAATAATAATGGCATTGTTACCTCCTAATTCCAGTAAAGACCTTCCCAAACGTTCTGCAACAGTTTTCGCGACAATTTTGCCCATTCTTGTGGAGCCAGTCGCTGAAACTAAAGCGATACGCTTGTCGGTTGTCATAAATTCACCAACTTTATAATCGCCATTTATAATACAAGAAATACCATCGGGCAAGTTATTTTCTTTTAAAACACCGGCTATTATATTTTGGCAGGCAATGCTGCATAATGGCGCTTTTTCTGAAGCTTTCCAAACACAAACATCACCACAAATCCAAGATAATGCTGTATTCCAGGCCCAAACAGCCACGGGAAAGTTGAATGCAGAAATAATTCCAACAATTCCCAAAGGATGATATTGGTCGTACATTCTATGTCCGGGACGTTCAGAATGCATCGTAAAACCGTGCAATTGTCTGGACAATCCAACAGCAAAGTCGCAAATGTCAATCATTTCCTGAACTTCTCCCAAACCTTCCTGTAATGATTTTCCCATTTCATAGGAAACCAATTCGCCTAAAGGTTGTTTTAGTTCGCGCAATTTTTCGCCAAACTGACGCACAATTTCTCCGCGTTGAGGCGCCGGAACAATTCTCCAACTGGTAAAAGCTGCTTGTGCTGATTCCATAACTTTTTCAAAATCATCTTTTGTGGTTGTGGCCACTTTTCCTATCAATTTTCCGTTTACGGGAGAATTGGATGCTATAATATCACCATTTCCAAAGAAATTTGAACCTGTTGAAGTTCCGCTGTTTATTGCTTTTACGCCCAGTTTTTCTAAGGCTTTTTGAATGGTTTTTTCTATTGTTGTAATTTCCATAAGAAGGATTTAATTTAGATTTAAGATGGTGCAAAAATACGAATAATACCTCCTAATTTTTGAAATTTTGGCAAAAGAAATGGATGATTTTTTTTATTTTTTTGCTGAATAATAATGTTGGCATTTAATCAACCTGCCTGCCGGCAGGTTCAATTTGCTTAATCTATAATGAAACGAGCATAACAAATTTTGATACACAAAGGAATGATTAATGGCGAATTTACCTGCCTATCGGCAGCAATCTGTTACCGCTAAAAAATAAAATTTAAACAGTTGAAAGACAAAGAAAATTATAAAAATTAACACCAAAATTTTTTAACCGCAAATTCCGCAAAGAAAATACGCAAAGAGCGCTAAAAAAAGTTATAAATTTTGAATTCGCACTTTGAGAAAGGACAAGTCGCAACCTGTTCGTACATTTAATCAACCTGTCGGCGGGTTCAATTTGCGTTAAGGATAGAGCCCTTCGGCTGCGCTCAGGGTAAACTTATTGTTTGAGCTCTTTTTTTTGTTTTTCACAAAAAAAAGCGAGTAGTGAAGACGCGACCTCTTTTGCGGTAACGCCCACCGAAAAGGCGGGCAGGCTCTAAATATTATTTGAAGCGATTTATAATTAAAGTAGGAGACAAAGTTAAGCAGTACGTTTAACTTTGTCGTCCTCTCACACCACCGTATGTACTTACGTGTACGGCGGTTTCCTTAAAGTGAAC
>PHDE01000180.1 GCA_002842505.1 Bacteroidetes bacterium HGW-Bacteroidetes-3
ATGGGTCTTTCCAATGGAATTATAAGAATGTCGGTTGGGTTGGACAATGATATTGAACGTACTTACAGAGCCATGAGAAAATGTATGAAACAAGTTGGTGTTTTGTAATTTAAAACCAAAAATTAAAATTCGATTGATTTTATTGTTACAATTATAATAATTGATGAAAACCTCATTCAAAAAAACGAATGGGGTTTTTCATCTGTTTATATTTTATTTTTTATTGGTAATCCCGAAAATTCGGGACTGTTCGCCATTAATCATTTCTGTGTGTATCAAAATTTGTTATGCTCGTTTCATTTGCAAAAACTTTCAAATTTCCGTATCATTACAAATCCAAAACAAATTGAATGCAAGACAATAACCAAAACCTCTCGGAAATAGAAATTCAAAACCAAAAAATTATTGATAATAAAGAACTAAATCTTTATGAAGCTTTAATTCCTGTTGTTATTTTAATGGCAATGCTGGCTTACAATATATTTTTTGCCGAGGGGGAATTGTTGGGGGAATATTCCAACCAATTTATTTTATTGATGGGCGGCGGAATTGCTTCCATAGTTGGTTTTTTCAATAAGGTTTCCCTAAAAATAATGATCAATGAAATTTGGGAAAACTTAAAAAGTGTTTTTGTGCCAATTATGATTTTATTTTTGGTGGGCGCTTTGGCCGGCACTTGGCTGGTTTCCGGAATTATTCCGGCGATGGTTTATTACGGACTTCAAGTATTAAGTCCGGGTATTTTTTTACCGGCATCGGTTGTTATTGCAGCCATTATTTCTATGGCAACGGGAAGTTCTTGGACAACATCGGCAACCGTGGGAATCGCTTTGGTGGGCATTGGAACCGCGTTGGGAATTCCAACCGGGATGATTGCCGGCGCGGTAGTTTCAGGCGCTTATTTTGGCGATAAAATGTCGCCGATGAGCGATACCACAAACTTGGCGCCCGCTATGGCAGGAACAGATTTGTTTACACACATCAGGTATATGGCCATCACAACGGTTCCAACAATCACCATTACCATCATTGTTTTTGGGATTATAAGTTTAAATATTGACACCACAGGAACTGCAGACATCAGCGGATTGTTGCACAGCATCAACACCACTTTCAACATCTCACCTTATTTATTTATCGTTCCGTTATCGGTAATTGTTTTGATTTTATTAAAAACAAAACCATTAATTGCCTTAGGAATCGGTGTTATTTTGGCCGCCATATTTGCCTTTATTTTTCAACCACATATTTTAAGTGGTTTGGCAGCTTCAAATTTCAGGGCCATTGTAAACGCAATTTTTGTGGATACGGAAATTGTTACCGACAATGTTAAACTGAATGATTTGTTTAGTGCCGGCGGAATGAAAGGAATGCTTTGGACAATCTTTTTAATTTGTTGCGCGATGGTTTTCGGCGGAACAATGGATGCCATTGGCGCTTTGGCAAAAATCACCAAAGAATTACTAAAACTGGCAACTTCAATTTTCGGTTTGTTTTTTAGCACCGTTGTAAGTTGCATAGGTTTAAATGCCATTGCATCCGACCAGTATTTGGCTATTGTAATTCCCGGAAAAATGTTTAAAAAAGCTTTTGAAGACCGAGATTTGGCACCCGAAAATTTAAGCAGAACTCTGGAAGATTCAGGAACGGTAACTTCTGCATTAATTCCTTGGAATACTTGTGGCGCTTACCAAAGCGGCGTGCTGGGTGTTCCCGTGGCCGATTATGCCATTTATGCCATTTTTAACTGGCTAAGCCCAATAATGACTTTGATTTTTGCTGGGTTTAGCATTAAAATAAAGCAGTTGGTGACAGATAAAAAAGATTAAAAGCCCCCTAACCCCCGAAGGGGGAATTTAAAAACCTCAAAGTTTTTAATTATACATAATATTCTTTATACAAATCAATCTCCCTTCCCTTCGGGAAGGGCTGGGGATGGGAGATTAAATAAACCAATTCCAAACCAAACCAAACCGAACTGTTAAATCCCGGTAAGGATATGTTGGTGCTGAATAATATTTTCTGCCGGTAAAACTGGCGCCAAAGTTTTCAACTTTTAAATAAAGCCGTGTTCTTCGAATTTGTGCATTTGCGAAAAAATCGAGCATCGGAAAATTTCCTATTTTTTGGGTGTTTTGCAAAACAAACTCACTTAAAAGCGGATTGTAAGCGCTGGCGTTAAATTCTGTAAAATATTTTACGGTTACGCCGGTTTGCAAATACAGCGGTTTTCCTTTGAATAAATAATTGGAATAATACAAAGTGTTTCTGGTCACAATTTCGGGAACTTTAAAAAATGATTCTCCGGTGGAAACATCTTGGTACATCACCGTATTGTCTATGGTAAATTTTCTGAAAGTGATGGAATTGCTTAGCGTTACCTTTAAATAATTCAAAGTTTCCGCGGCTTGAGCCGGCAAAGAATTTTCATCGAAATAGGTGTAATTATCTATGAGGTTGTAACTTGCATTAATGCTTGCCCAATTTTTAAAGCTAAATTCCACGCCAACATTTTTTATTTGTTCGTTTTTGAAATTGTTTTGCCAGTTGTATTTTTTATAATCACTTTGGTACAGCAACTTGTTAAAATCGGCTGTTTTTGAAGTGATTTCAGCAAATCCCTTAAAACTGTAAACGCTGTCTTTTTTGAACATCACAAAAGCTTTTATGGAATTCCCTGTTAAATCGCCCGAAAGTATGGTGCTTGCATCAGCATTTAGGGAGAATTTTCCAAAATTGGTTTTCCAATCGGCGCCAACGGCAATGGTATTTCCTTTCAATTTCTCGGGAATGGTTTGGTCATCCAAATACAAAATGCTGCTGTATTGATAATTATAATTGAAATAATTTGCTTTTGCCCTCAAAGCTCCCAAAAGAGGCGCGTTAAACTGCATATACACTTCATTGTTCATTTTTTGGTAAGAAGTGTGATCCGCTATATTTTTATCATAGGCTTCCCCAAAAAATGGATTAACGGCCGCCTGTTTAAATCGGTAATGTTGGGTTTCATACATAAAAGTATGTCCGATTTTTACGCCATAATCCGAATTTTTGTTAATAACCACCAAGTCACTTGAATCAACTTTAAATTTTGAAGCCACAATTAACAAAGAATCAATTTTCATTATTTTTATGGTGCGAATAGAATCAAGTTTGATGCTGTCTATTTTCTTTAAAGGGACTTCTTTGGTTAAAGAATCAATTTTTATGATCGGAATTTCTTTAATTGAATCAGTTTTAACAACAACTTCTTTTTCTTTTTGAGGCAATTTTTTTGTTGCAACCGGTTTTTTTGGCGCAGTGATAATTTTGGATTTAATCAAATAGGAAAGAGTGTCTTTTTTTAGCGTTTCAATTTGCTTTAGGGTGGAATTATAGGATTTTAACTGATTTGATATCAGCGTGTTGTGTGCTTCCAGTTTGTTGTTTTTGGAAAACAAAGTGAGTTGCTGATCCATAAAATAGCGTTTTCCTTCAAACAGGTTTTCCGCATCCGTAAAATTGACTTCCAGTCGTGTTCTGTCAATATAATTGGGGTCGTTTGCTTCAAAATACCCAACAGATTCGGGTGTTAATCCGCCATTTTCATTGTTCAATAAATCGAACGACATAAAATGGCCTCTTAATAAATAGTTGTTGTTTTTTGAGTGATAATTAAAAGATGTCCTGAAATTTCCGTGGCTCGCCAAGGAATTTCTGTATTTTCCCAGAGAGCGCAACCCTTTATAGGCAATATAAATATTAAACTGCCTTGAGGTATTCAAGGTTAAATAGCCATCCAAAATCTGTCCTTGTTCCATTCCGGTTTTGTACATAAATTCGGAAGTTGGTGTTGGAACATCATAATAAAATACATCTTCAATCTTGTAATAATTGTACTGTTTCGCGTTCGCGCCAATGGTTGGAAACAGGGAATTATCAGTAAAATTATAGGCTAATTTGTTAAAAGTCTGTCCCAGATTGTGAAAAGCCAACAACTCAAAATTATCTTTTCTGATGTAATTGAATTTATAATCTTTCGCAATTGTTAAAGTTGTGTCAACAACGGTTGTGTCGTTTTTTATGGAAATTATTTTGTAATCGGTATATTTGGTTTCTCCGCTGAGCTTAATTTGCACTTCATTTTTAAACGTGGTGCTGTCACCTTTAAATACGCCGCCGCCTTCTTGTTGTCGCATAATTTGAGCATCAACAGTCATCAAATAAAACCCAAAAAATAATACTGCCAATAATTTTTTCATCTGTTTATATTTTATCTTTTATTGGTACAGATGCTGTCTGCCTGTCGGTAGGTAAATTCGCTATTAATCATTCCTTTGTGTGTCAAAATTTGAAATGCTCGTTTCATAAAATATTTAAAGTAACAAAGGTAAATTATTTGAATGATATTAATAAAAGTAAATTTATGGAAGTTATCCAAAGGAATTAACGCTAATTTTGTGAATTGCGTATTTCAGGTATTATAGATAAAAGGAAATAAAAATTATTCATTATTCATTTTTAATTATTCATTCAATATATGGCGCTTAAAAAATGGTTTTTAAAAAACACGGTTGAAGCAGGAACGGACGAGGCGGGCAGAGGCTGTTTGGCCGGACCGGTAGTTGCCGCCGCGGTAGTTTTGCCGGTTGATTTTTATCATCCTTTGTTGAATGATTCAAAACAACTGACCGAAAAACAGCGAGAAACCTTGCGTCCGTTTATCGAAAAAAACGCGCTGGCTTTTGGCGTTTCGTATGTTTTTGAGGCGAAAATTGATGAAATAAATATTTTGCAGGCTTCCATTTTGGCGATGCATTTGGCCATTGAAAAATTAAATATTGAACCTGAACATATTATTGTGGACGGAAATAAATTTAAACCTTATAAAAACATCCCACATACCACCATTGTTAAAGGCGATGCGAAATTTATGAGCATTGCGGCGGCTTCGGTTTTGGCAAAAACGTACCGCGACGATTTTATGCAAAAGCTTGATGCTGAATTTCCCAATTATCATTGGAAAAAAAACAAAGGCTATCCAACGCTGGTTCACAGAAACGCCATCAGGGAATTTGGCATCACCGATTATCACCGGAAAACTTTCAAATTGCTGCCGGAGCAATTGAAATTAATATTGTAATAATTTTGATTCGATAAATTTTTTAACCGCAAAGTCCGCAAATAAAAAATAGCAAAGTGCGCAAGGAATTTCTTTACTTAAAATGCTTGGCGATCTTTGCGTATTCCTTTGCGCTCCTTGCGGTTAGGCTATTAAATACCGATTTGGGATTAATCACTTTTATTTCAAGTTGCGTTAGGGATTGAAGTGGAAAACCTTTTTGCGCTTTTTTGCGAAAAAAGTTTGGAACATAAAGCCCGACCGCCTTTTCGGCGGGAACGCCCACCGAAAAGGCGGGCAGGCCCAAATAACCATTTTTAACACGGTTGTTTTTGAAATTCCTCCAAAAAATTACCATTAAAATGATACATTTGCCCTTGTTAAAAACGAACAGATGATTAAAAGAACCAGAGCCGCCATTTCGAAATTGATTATTCATAAAGTGGGGAATAAATTCAACAGCGCCACCAATATTTTTTCGGAAAGCGCCATCACTTTTGATGAGGAAAGCTATGAATTGATGAAGCCTTTTTTGCTGAAACCTTTTGGCGCCGTGACGGAAAGTTACCGATTTAACCACCACGCAAACATTGAGTTGAACGAAATTAACAGCTATGCGGCGCAGGTTTTTAAGGATCCAGAATCGTTTGTTGAAGTTTCAAGGCATATTGTGAATCACTTGTATGAGCAGTCGAATTCCGCGCAAATTAAAACAGGTGATGTGATAATTGCGCTTTTTGAAGATGTGGAATACAAGGAAGTGATTACGCAGGCGTTGGGGATTTTTAAGATTGAAAACAAGCTCGATTTTTTCCAAACGCATATGGAAAACAACAGTTTGGACGTGTATGTTCAAAAGGGAATCAGCACCAAAAAACTTGATAAAGGCTGTTTAATTGTCAACACAACTGATTCGGAAGGGAAAGTGGTCTTGAGCGTTGACACCAATAATTACGATTCGCTTTACTGGATTCAAAACTTTTTGAATATAAAATATGCCGATGACAACAACCAGCATACCAAAAATTATTTGGAAATGTGCAAAGAATTTTCTGAAGACATTATTAAGGAAGAATTGGGAATTCAGGAAAAAAATACTTTTTTGGCGCGGGCGGTCGATTTTTTTAAAACCAATGAGTTGGTGAATATCGACGATTTTAAGGAAAATATTTTTGAAGAAAATGAAGAACAAAAGTCGAAATTCGACGACTATAAAAAGCAATTTGAAACGCTGAATGATGTGTTGGTGCGGAATCAGTTTGCGGTTTCAGAAGCAGTTTTTAAAAAGCAAAAGCAAAAAATTAAAACCGAAATTAAATTAGATACCAACATTGTGATTAAACTGGATATTGACGCGCCGGAAGCATCAAGCGAATACCTTGAAAAAGGTTATGATGAAGAGAAAAAAATGATGTTTTATAAGGTGTTTTTTAATGAAGAGGAATAATCCCATCTCCCATCCTAAATCCTTCCCTAAGGGAAGGACTTTTTGAAAAATCCTAGCAGGGGAAAAAGGTCACTGAGCGTATTCTATGACTAAAAAAAGCAAAAATACTTAAAGTTATTAACAATATTAATTAGCATACTTCATTAGATTGATATAGGGCGTATTTCTTT
>PHDE01000181.1 GCA_002842505.1 Bacteroidetes bacterium HGW-Bacteroidetes-3
CTTTTGCCGCAACAACCGCCACTTTTAGAATGATTAACAACAAACATTTTCTGTCTGATGTTTTGGCAGGTGCAGGAATAGGGATTCTTGTAACAGAATTGGTGTATCATTTTGAACCTTTTAAGAATTTCAATCCGTTTAAAAATTCAAAAAATGTATCTTTTTATCCACAAATTAATGAGGAAAATTACGGAATTTATTTCGCCTATAAATTTTAAGCTATTTCTCGTAAATCCTATTTCCCTGTAAATAATCAGTAGGCCTTTTTCCTAAAATTTTTAAAAAAGTATTGCTAAAAGTTGGCAAACTGCTGTAACCAACCATCAAGGCAATTTCGCCGATAGGGTGTTTTTTTTCAAGTATATATTCTTATGTCAAAAATTCCTGTTTTATGGGTTGCCGTTTTACGTTTATTTTGAAACAATGATAAATGTTAGCTTTCCTTTAAGTCAAATGTGCTTAACTTTGTAGCTTAAGTTTTTATTAAAATATATAAAATTATGAGCGATTCTAAAAAACAGAGCGAAGCTTTATTATATCACCAATACCCGAGTCCGGGCAAAATTCAAGTAGTACCAACAAAAAAACATGCAACGCAACGCGATTTGTCGCTGGCGTATTCACCGGGTGTGGCTGAGCCGTGTTTGGCCATCGAAAAAAATCCGGATGATGTGTATAAATATACCGCAAAAGGAAATTTAGTGGCCGTTATTTCCAACGGCACGGCAGTTTTAGGTTTAGGAGATATTGGCGCCATGGCAGGAAAACCAGTAATGGAAGGAAAAGGATTGCTATTTAAAATATTTGCCGATATTGATGTTTTTGATATTGAAGTGGACACACACGATGTTGAAAAATTTATTGAAACCGTGAAAAACATTTCGGTAACTTTTGGTGGCATTAACCTAGAAGACATAAAAGCGCCGGAAGCTTTTGAAATAGAGCGAAGATTAAAAGAAGAATTGGATATTCCCGTAATGCACGACGACCAGCATGGAACGGCCATTATTTCTGCGGCAGCATTAAAAAATGCGGTTGAAATAACAGGAAAAGACCTAGCAAAAGTTAAAATTGTGGTAAGTGGCGCAGGCGCTGCCGCCATTTCTTGTTCAAGATTGTATTTGGCAATTGGCGCTTCAAGAGAAAATTTGGTGATGTGCGACAGTAAAGGAGTTATCAGAAAGGACGCTCCAAATTTAAATGCCCAAAAAGCGGAATTTGCCACCCACAGGGACTTACATTCTTTGGAAGAAGCGATGGTTGGCTGTGATGTTTTCATCGGACTTTCAAAAGGAGACCTTGTAACACCGGAAATGCTTTTGACAATGGCAAATGACCCAATTGTTTTTGCGATGGCAAACCCAACTCCAGAAATTGAATATAATTTGGCAGTGGCAACAAGAAAAGACATTATTATGGCTACAGGACGTTCTGATTATCCAAATCAAGTGAATAATGTACTCGGATTTCCATATATTTTTAGAGGTGCTTTAGATGTGAGAGCCACTAAAATTAATGAAGAAATGAAATTGGCCGCGGTTCATGCCTTGGCAAATTTGGCCAAAGAAACTGTTCCGGAACACTTAAATATTATGTACGGTGAAACCAACATTAAATTTGGTAAAGAATATATTATCCCAAAACCTTTTGACCATAGGCTAATTACTGAAGTTCCGCCGGCAGTGGCGAAAGCTGCAATGGAATCGGGCGTGGCAAAAGAACCAATTACCGATTGGGAAGCTTACAAAGAAACATTGGCGGAAAGATTGGGTACAGGAAGCAAGTTAATGCGTATGCTAATGAATCGCGCAAAATGTGACCCAAAAACCATCATTTTAGCTGAAGCAGATCACTTAGATGTATTGAAAGCAGCCCAAATTATTCATGATGACGGTATTGGAACGCCAATTTTATTGGGCGACAAAAAAATTATCCATGAATTGATGAAGGAAATCAATTTTTCTGCAGATGTGAAAATTGTGGATCCTAAATCGGATGAGGAAGAAGAACGCAGAAATAAATATGCACAAGTATATTGGGAAAAAAGACAACGTGACGGAATCACTTTATTCGCAGCACAAAAATTAATGCGTGAACGCAATTATTTTGCGGCCATGATGTTAAATGATGGCGAAGGAGATTCTTTAATCACCGGTTACTCAAGAGCTTATCCAACAGTGGTGAAGCCAATGATTGAGTTGATAGGAAGAGAAAAAGGCGTGAAACGTATTGCGGCAACAAATATTATGTTAACCAAAAGAGGTCCAATATTCTTTTCTGATACCGCCATAAATATAGAACCAACTGCTGAAGAATTAGCAAATATTGCTTATATGACAAGTATTTCAATGAAAATGTTCGGGTTTGAACCACATTTGGCCATGCTGTCATTTTCAAATTTTGGATCATCAAACTCTCCGTTGGCAGAAAAAGTTACACAAGCTGTAGAAATTATGCACAGAAGGCATCCGGAAGTTAATGTTGATGGTGAAATTCAGGCCGACTTTGCTTTGAATCCGAAATTAATGAAAGATAAGTTTCCTTTTTCTAAGTTAAACGACAAAAAAGTGAACGGATTGATATTCCCTAGTTTAGAGTCTGCAAATATTGGCTATAAATTAATGAAGGAATTTGACCAGATAGTATCAATCGGACCAATTATTATGGGACTTCAAAAACCGGTTCATATTCTTCAGCTTGGCGCAAGCGTTGACGAAATTGTAAATATGGCTTGCGTTGCGATTGTGCATGCGCAGGAAAAAATTAACAGCAAATAATTAAATTCATAAAATTTGAGGAATTTTGGATAAAAAATTAACGTTAAAAGTAAAACAGTTTCATTTATTTTAGAAATTAGTATTTTATTAAAAAGTGACTTTTTTCCAAAAATTACAGCATTTATAAAAGCTGAACCATAATTGATAGTTGTTTTAACGGCAAACTGCGTTAGGGACTGGAGAGGAAATCCCGGCTTTGCGAGTTTAATCGGCAATATGTTCAACAGATTGCCACGCTCCGCTCGCAATGACGGATTGCAGCGGAAGGCGCGACCCTTGTGGTAACGCCCACCAAAAAGGTAGGAAGGTCTAAAATATTTTTAAATTAAATTACTGTTTTTCAAGGAATTTAGCCTAAAAATGTACAGGTCAATTTGCTTGTAAAGTTACGGATTATGTAACTTTAAACATTTTAGGCAATCAAACTTTAGGCACTGATTGGTAAATAATATTTTAGTACATTTGGAAGTCAATATAAAAATGAAATATGATAACGTACATAAGTGGGAAATTAGTTGAAAAAAATCCAACATTTGCCGTAATCGAGGCAAACGGCGTAGGCTATTGGCTAAATATCTCTCTTAATACATATTCCCAACTTCCCGATAATGAATTTGTAATTTTGTATACGCATCTTTCCATCAAGGAAGATGCGCATACATTATACGGGTTTATCAACAAAACTGAACGTGAAATTTTTAGATTGCTTATTTCAGTTTCCGGAGTTGGGCCAAGTATTGCCAGAACGATGTTATCGTCTATGACCACCGATGAAATTCAACAAGCAATCGCTTCAAACAATGTTTCCGTTATTCAATCTGTTAAAGGAATTGGCGTAAAAACAGCACAACGCGTTTTGGTGGATTTGAGAGACAAAATTTCTAAAACTTATGCCGTTGATGAAGTTTACGTTAGCCAAAGCAATACGATTAAAAATGAAGCGTTATCAGCATTAGAGGTCTTAGGTTTTAATAAAAAGCAGGTTGAAAAAGTGGTGGATAAAATACTGCTTGAAAACAAAACTTTAAGTGTTGAGATTTTAATAAAAAACGCATTGAAAAATTTATAAAAAATTGAAAAACGAGCGATATATAGTCAAAACATATATTTTATTTTTTTTCTTTTGGTTTTTTCTGTCAACAGTTAAAGCCCAAACGCCTCCTGTTTTAGTTCCAAAAGACACCACAATTGTTGAAAAATCAACAGATACCGTAAAATTAATATACCCATTTAAAAGTTATCAGGAAGGAAGCTTGTTTTTAACCGACCCAAAGCAATCGGAGATTATTTACGACACAGCACTGGGGAAATATATGGTGGTTGAAAAAATTGGAGATTATTATGTGAAGTATCCAATTTTTATGACTCAGTCAGCGTACAAGCAATACCAGTTGAAAAAGGACATGCTTGCCTATTATAAAAATAAAATTAGCGCAACCAACCCTAAAAAAGTTGGAAGTGTTGATGCCCAAAAAGACTTGCTGCCAACCTATTACGTAAAATCCGATTTTTTCCAATCCGTTTTTGGAGGGAACACCATTGAGGTAAATCCGCAAGGGTCAGTTTTGGTAAAACTGGGAATGCTGTATCAAAAAGTGGACAATCCGCAATTGTCTGAGCGCAACAGAAAAAGTTTTACGTTCGATTTTAATCAGGAAATTAGTGCCAGTATTATAGCGAAAGTGGGAACCAAGTTAAAAGTTGCCGCACAATACGACACACAATCTACCTTTAATTTCCAAAATCAGATAAAGTTAGAATACACACCAACGGAAGATGACATACTTCAAAAAATAGAAGTTGGGAACGTGAGCATGCCGCTAAAAAACTCCTTAATTGTGGGTGCCCAAAGTTTATTTGGGGTTAAAACGCAATTGCAATTTGGAAAAACATCCGTTACAGGCGTTTTTGCCGAACAAAAATCACAAACAAAAACGGTGGCTGCGCAAGGCGGTTCCACCATTCAGGAATTTGAGATGCAGGCAACGGATTACGATGAAAACCGTCACTTTTTTTTGGCGCAATATTTTAGGGACAATTACAACACCGCGTTAAAAGATTATCCCTTAATTAACAGCCCAATAAATATCACAAAAGTGGAAGTTTGGGTCACCAACAGAAACGCCACAACCATTGACATCAGAAACATTGTGGCACTTTCCGACATTGGGGAAGGCGATCCATCAAATATTGGTCCGGCCAACGTAACGCCGGTTCCTGGCGCATTATTCCCTTCAAATACCGCAAATGATATTTCATCCATATTAACAGCCACAAATCCGGTTCGTAATATTTCTACCGTTGGTAATGGCTTGTCACCTTTTGCCATGCAACAAGGCCGTGATTATTCGGTATTGGAGAACGCTATAAAACTTAGGCCTGATGAATTTAAAGTGAATCCGCAATTGGGATTTATTTCATTAAACCGAAGATTGGCCGATTCCGATGTGCTTGCAGTGGCTTTTGAATATACCATAAGCGGAGATTCGAAAGTTTACAGAGTTGGTGAATTTACCAGCGACGGTATTATTGCGCCTGAAAATATTGTGGTAAAATTGTTGCGAAGCGAAATCATAAGCACCGAAATTCCGCTATGGGATTTGATGATGAAAAACATCTATTCTTTGCAAACTTTTAGAATGCAGCCAGATGGATTTAGGCTGGAATTATTGTATGCGGATGATGCAACCGGGGTGCCGATAAACGTATTGCAAAATGCACAAACACTCGGGGTTTCGGATAAAACGTTGTTAAATTTATTGAATGTGGACAGGCTCGACCAAAGTCAGTTTTTTACACCTGAAGGTGATGGTTACTTCGATTATGTGGAAGGCGTAACAATAAATTCAGAAAAGGGATATGTTATTTTTCCAAATATAGAACCTTTCGGTAAAGATTTACAATTGAAATTGACCAATAGCGCTGATGAAATTTACATTTTTAATGAATTGTACCGAATCACCCAATCCGAAGCAAGAAATAATTTTCAGCAAAAGGACAAGTACTTAATAAAAGGTTATCATAAATCTGAAAGCGCCAACGGCATTCCGTTAGGGGCATTTAATGTGGCGCAAGGTTCTGTTCGGGTAACTTCCGGCGGAAGGGAATTGGTTGAAGGGATTGATTATGTGGTGGATTATCAAATGGGAAGGGTTCAAATTATCAATCCGAGTTTAGAAGCTTCCAATGCACCCATTGAAGTTTCTGTGGAAAATAATGCCACCTTCAATTTACAGACAAAAAGCTTTTTGGGCATTGACATAGAACATAAATTTTCTGATAATTTTATTGCAGGCGCCACCATTTTAAATTTAAATGAAAAACCTTTAACGCAAAAAGCCCTGTTCGGACAAGAGCCTATCAACAACACTATTTTTGGATTGAACGCGAGCTTTGGAACAGAAGTTCCGAAATTTACAAAATGGGTAAACAAACTGCCGAATATTGATACGGATGTTCCTTCAAATTTCTCCATTAGAGGAGATTTTGCCTATTTAATTCCGGGTTCCCCAAAGAGAATTGAATTGAACGGACAAGCAACTTCTTATGTTGATGATTTTGAAGGCTCACAAATTCCTGTGGAGATAAAAACAATTCAGCAATGGTTTATGGCAAGCACGCCGCAATACCAAACACAATTTGATTTGGGCGGAAATGCCACAGGTTTACCTTACGGATACAAAAGAGCCAGATTGGCTTGGTACACGATTGATCCGCTTTTTTATGGAGGTTCCTCGTTACAGCCGGGAAATATCAACAATACAGAACTCTCACGCGCAGAAATCAGAAGGGTAAGATTCGAAGAGGTATTCCCGGAACAGGATTT
>PHDE01000182.1 GCA_002842505.1 Bacteroidetes bacterium HGW-Bacteroidetes-3
AATGTGGTTGAAAATTCAACTTCAATGCCTTGGTTTAGCGGACAAACATTGTTGGAGCATTTGGAAAAATTAGACACTGTAAATATTTACAACAGAGGCAGAATGCGTTTTCCTGTTCAGTATGTGATTCGCCCTAAAACAGAAGAATTTCACGATTTTAGGGGTTATGCCGGCAAAGTTTATGGAGGCGACATTAATGTGGGCGATGAAGTGGTCGTATTGCCGTCTGAAACGAAAACCCGAATTAAGGAAATTTTCTTTAATGGTAAAAAATACCAAAGTGCCGCCCGCAGAACTTCCATTTCCGTTACTTTAGAAAATAACGTGAATGTGAGCAGGGGAGATATGATAGTAAAAGTGGATGAATTGCCAAGAATAGAAAAAACATTTAACGCCACCGTTTCTTGGATGGACGCCAAAGCATTGGCCGTAGGCTCTAAATATGTTTTGCAACACGGCGTGCATAAGGTGTTGGCAAAAGTAAACGCGATTCATCATAAAATACATCCCGATTTTTCAGGCGTTGAAACCGATATTTCAAGTTTAAATATGAATGATATTGCGTCGGTTTCTTTTCAATTGAACAAGCCTATTTTTTTCGATGCCTTTAAAGAACACAGAACAAACGGTTCGTTTATTTTGATAGATCCACAAACAAATAATACGGCCGGCGTTGGGTTTATTGAATAGGACAGAGCGTTAAGAAAATGTTCAGTGAACATTTTTAGCGATAGAGCCAGGTGGCGCGTTGGGGAAATTAATGTCGAAACGGGGAAAAAAGTTAAAAGTAGGGGCAGGTCGCGAACTGTCCGTTCAAAAGTTATAAAATATTTTGGCACCATCTTGTGAAAATAGTTCTCCCTTTAGGGTTGGGGAAAAAACTATTTCAGGTTGAAACTTTAAATTAAACAAAGCTTTTTCAGTCAAAAAAACAAACACCCTTTCCTTTGGAAAGGGCTGGGGATAGGAAAAAATCAAAAATATATAAAATCTTAAATTCATAAAACTTATGAAATAGGCTTTTTTTACGAATTACTACTACTAAAACAAAATATTATGCAAAGTTTCAGAACCGAAATCGAGAATCCGATTGTTGAAAAGGATATCATTGACCTTGAAAAAAAAATAAGTCTATTTTACGAAGGAAAAATAGATGAGGCGCGCTTCAGAAGTCTGCGCTTGGCTCGCGGCGTTTATGGGCAGCGCCAGTTTGGCGTTCAAATGATCCGGATTAAATTGCCTTACGGGAAGATTTCTGGGGAACAATTGCACAGAATTTCGGCAGTTTCCGATGAATATTCTCGAGGACGTTTGCACATCACCACGCGCCAGGATATTCAAATTCACCACGTGAGTTTAGACAGAACGCCCGAGCTTTGGGCCGAATTGGAAAAAGACGACATTACCTTGCGGGAAGCTTGCGGAAACACGGTTCGAAATGTTACGGCTTCGGAAACTGCCGGAATCGATATTAACGAACCTTTTGATGTTTCTCCTTATGCACAAGCAGCTTTTGAATTCTTTTTAAGAAATCCTATTTGCCAAGAATTGGGAAGAAAATTCAAAATTTCTTTTTCCGCAACCGATGAAGATACCGCATTGAGTTTTATGCACGATTTGGGATTTATCGCTAAGATTAAAGCCGGTGAAATCGGATTTAAAGTGATGCTTGGCGGCGGTTTGGGTTCGCAAGCCCGTTTGGCCGACACTTTATTTGAGTTTTTGCCTTCAGATAAAATAATTCCGGTGACGGAAGCCGTTTTACGTGTTTTCGACAGGTATGGAGAACGCACCAAAAGAGCTCGGGCGAGACTGAAATATTTGGTGAAAGAAATTGGTTTGGACGCTTTTGTGCAACTGGTTTCAGCAGAGCAAAAAGCGCTGTCAAACCCAACTTTTAATATTGATGTTTCCAAATATAACAGCGAATTTATAATTCCGAATATTGAAATTCCTTCGGTAAAAATTGAAGATGAAAAACAATACAATCTGTGGAAATCAACCAATGTGATTCCGCAGAAACAAAAAGGGTTTTTTGCCATCGGAATAAAAATTCACTTGGGCGATTTTTATACAGATAATGCGCGCCTGCTGGCCGATTTGGTTCAAAAATATGCAGCCAATGAATTGCGGTTAACCTTGCGTCAAAACATTTTAATTCCTCACGTAAAAGCCGAATTGTTGCCTTTCTTTTACGCAGAACTTCAAAAACTTGGTTATGCGGAAGCCGGTTATAACGGTATTTTCGACATCACTTCTTGTCCGGGAACCGACACCTGTAACTTGGGAATTGCGAGCAGCACGGGCATCACCCGAGAATTGGAAAAAGTGTTAAAAAATGAGTTTCCGCAGTTTGCCGCCAACAAGGAAATCACCATAAAAATAAGCGGTTGTATGAATGCTTGCGGACAACATACGATGGCCAGCATCGGTTTTCAGGGAATGACCATCAAGTCGGGAAAATTAGTTGCGCCGGCTTTGCAGGTGCTTTTGGGCGGCGGCATTTTAGGAAATGGTGGCGGAAGAATTGCAGATAAAGTAATCAAGGTTCCAAGCAAAAGAGGTCCGGATGCCTTGAGGGCGATTTTAAACAATTATGAATCCAATGTTGAAAGCGGAGAATCCTTTTTGGATTATTACGACCGACAAGGTGAAATTTATTTTTACAATTTACTGAAACCAATCGCCGACATTTCCAATTTGCAGGAAAGTGATTTTACGGATTGGGGCGGTGAAGAACCTTTTGAAATGGCCGTTGGCGTGGGCGAATGTGCCGGCGTGGTGATCGATTTGGTTGCGACTATTTTGCTTGACAGTGAAGAAAAATTAGACAGTGCCACAGAAGCATTAAAATTAAACCAGTTTGCCGACAGCATTTATTATGCCTACACCAGTTTGGTGAACACGGCGAAAGCCTTGTTGCTGACCAAGGACAAAACCACCAACACGCAAGCCGGAATCATATCAGAATTTGAAATTCTTTTTGTGGGTGAAATTGCCTTGGAAAGTCCGTTTTCCGAATTTGTGTATCAAATTCAAAACAATGCGCCAATCAAAGAATTTGCCCAAAAATATTTGAAAGATGCGCAGTTATTCTACGAAAAAGCAACGGAACTTCGAACTAAAATTTTAAGCGATGATACGAGCATAACAAATTTTGATACACAAAGAAATGATTAATGGCGAATTTACCTGCCTGTCCGGCAGGCAGGCTGCAGCTGTTACCGCTAAAAAATAAAATTTAAACAGATGAAAGTGAATAACAATCCGAAAGTAACGCTTGTTGGCGCCGGACCGGGCGACCCGGAATTGATTACCGTGAAAGGCGCAAAAGCTTTAAAAGAAGCCAATGTTGTTTTGTATGATGCGTTGATTAATAGAGAATTGCTGAAATATGCGCCAACCGCAAAAAAAATATTTGTGGGAAAACGAAAAGGAATGCACAGCCATTCCCAGGATGAAATAAACGAATTGATAGTAAAAAGTGCTTTTGAATATGGCCATGTAGTTCGGCTAAAAGGCGGCGATCCGTTTGTTTTTGGACGTGGCGCGGAAGAAATAGATTATATCGAATCTTTTGGCATTGAAACCGAAGTCATTTCGGGAATTTCTTCAGCAATGGCGGTGCCTGCAAGTCAGGGAATCACCCTCACAAAAAGAGGAATTGCAGAAAGTTTTTGGGTCATTACCGGTACTACATCCAACAGAAAATTGTCCAACGACGTGTTTTTGGCGGCGCAGTCAACCGCAACCATCGTTATTTTAATGGGAATGAGCAAACTCAGTGAAATTGTGGCCATTTTCAAAAAGTTCAATAAAGAGAATGTTCCAACCGCAATTATCCAAAACGGAACCACAAAAAATGAAAAAATTGGCGTGGGAACCATCGATTCCATATTGGAAGTGGTTGAAACCCAAAAATTGTCTTCACCAGCAATTATTGTTATTGGGGAAGTTGTGAAACACAGCGCGAAATTACGGGCATTTTATCAGGAAATAAGCAGCAACAAGGCAACTTTTCAACTGTACGAATAATGCAACAAAACGAATTATACCCAATTTTTTTAAAAGTTTCCGAACTGGAAGTACTCATTGTTGGCGGGGGAAATGTAGGTTTGGAAAAATTGACATTTCTGCTAAAATCGAGCCCGAATGCGAAAGTTACCATTGTTTCCATCAATTTTTTGCCCGAATTAATTGCATTGGCACAAAATCACGATGTTGAAATAATTGAAGCGGCATATCATAATTCTTTTTTAAAAGGAAAACATATTGTGATTGCGACAACCGACAATATTGCGGTTAATATTCAAGTTTACTCCGATTGCAAACAACAGAATATCTTGGTAAATGTGGCCGACAATCCGCCTTACTGCGATTTTTATATGGGCGGCATCGTCACCAAAGGCAATATTAAAATAGCGATTTCAACCAACGGAAAATCGCCCACTTTGGCAAAACGGCTGCGTCAGTTTCTCGAAGAAGCCATTCCAAATGACATCAATGAACTGGCAGAAAACCTAAATAATTTTAGAAAAACTACAGGCGGCACCTTTTCAGAAAAGGTGAAAACGCTAAACGAATTAACCAAATCCTTGTTAATTAAATAATAAATTACCCGTTTCATTTGTAATTCAGCGGCTTATTGCGTTAATTTGCAGCCAAGTTCATAAACACAGTGATCACAGTTATTAAGAAAGGCAGAGGGATTAGACCCGTTGAAGCCTTAGCAACCCTTTATTTATAAAGAAGGTGCTACATTCTACCAAAATATTTTGGATAGATAACGAAGAGGTTTTTTTCTAGAATTCTTCCTGCTTTTTTAATAATTTTTTGGGCCTGCCTACCTTTTTGGTTGGCGTTACCCTGCGGGTCGGGCTTTTCGTTATATCTTTTTTTCGTTGAAAAACCTCAAAAAAGGATATCACTTCAATCCCTAACGCAAATTCAATTTATGAATAATTAGATTTATTCTTGCGCCCTTTGCGTATTTTCTTTGCGGAATTTGCGGTTAATTTTTTTTTGCATTTTTATAAAAATGGCAAATATTTGAACTAAAATAAAATAAAAATCACCAACAACCATCAACAATGAGAGACATAAAACAGGAAATACAAAAACGAATATTGGTGCTTGATGGTGCTATGGGAACGATGATTCAGCAATATCGATTTTCCGAAGCCAATTACAGAGGCGAACAGTTTAAAGATTTTCACGTTTCCGTAAAAGGAAATAACGATATGCTTTCCATCACCCAGCCAGAAACAATCAAAGAAATTCATAGAAAATACTTGGAAGCCGGTGCCGACATTATTGAAACCAACACATTTTCGAGCACCACCATCGCGATGGCCGATTATGAAATGGAGGCTTATGTGTACGAACTCAACTTTCAATCTGCAAAAATAGCGAAAGAAGTTGCCGATGAATTCACCGCTAAAAATCCCGAAAAACCGAGATTTGTGGCTGGTTCCATAGGCCCAACAAATAAAACCGCCAGTATGTCGCCCAAAGTAAACGATCCGGGTTTTAGGGCAGTTACTTTTAATGATTTAAAAGACGCCTACAAACAACAAACTGAAGCCTTGCTCGACGGTGGCGTGGATGTTTTGTTGGTGGAAACAGTGTTCGACACGCTCAACGCAAAAGCGGCTTTGTTTGCCATAGAAGAAGTGAAAGAAGAACGGAATATTGACGTGCCAATTATGTTAAGCGGCACCATCACCGATGCCAGCGGAAGAACGTTGTCCGGACAAACAGCAGAAGCTTTTTTGATTTCCGTTTCGCACATTCCTTTATTGTCCATCGGCTTTAATTGTGCCTTGGGCGCCCATCAGTTAACGCCGCATTTAGAGGTGTTGGCAAGAAAATCGAACCTGCCGGTTTCCGCGCATCCAAATGCCGGATTGCCAAATGCATTCGGAGAATATGATGAAACGCCCGAGCAAATGGCGGATCAGATTAAAACCTATTTGGATAAACATTTGGTAAGAATTATTGGCGGTTGCTGCGGCACAACGCCGGCACATATCAAGGCCATTGCCGATTTGGTTAGTAAATATTAGTAGGGACTTGTTGAGACCAGTATCTACCATAAAAAATGAAGAATTTAATGCAAGACGATAAATTACATATAGAAAATATATTTGTTCCCCCTTCGGGGGTTAGGGGGCTTAGGCTATCTGGCCTTGAACCGCTGATTATAACGCCTGAAAGCAATTTTATCAATGTTGGCGAACGTACCAATGTGGCGGGTTCGCGCTTGTTTTTACGGCTGATTAAAGACGAAAAATTTGATGAAGCGCTTGCAATTGCAAGACATCAGGTTGATGGTGGTGCGCAAATTATTGATGTGAATATGGACGACGGTTTAATCGACGGAAAAAAGGCGATGGTTCAATTTCTGAATTTAATTGCTTCTGAACCTGATATTTGTCGTGTTCCGGTGATGATCGACAGTTCAAAATGGGAAATTATTGAAGCCGGTTTGCAGGTGGTTCAGGGAAAATGCGTGGTCAATTCCATCAGCTTAAAAGAAGGGGAAGCACAATTTATAAAACAGGCAAAATTAATCAAGCGTTACGGCGCGGCGGTATTGTGATGGCATTTGATGAGGTTGGACAAGCCGATAATTTCGACCGAAGAATTGAAATCGCCAAACGCTGTTATGATATTTTGGTGAATGTGGTAAAGTTTCCTTCAGAAGACATTATTTTCGATTTGAATATTTTTCCGGTGGCCACAGGAATGGACGAGCACAAAAGAAACGCCATCGATTTTATTGAAGCAACACGCTGGGTTCGGGAGAATTTGCCCAATGTGAGCGTAAGTGGCGGGGTAAGCAATGTGTCGTTTTCTTTCAGGGGAAATGATTTGGTAAGGGAAGCAATGCATTCGGTGTTTTTATACCACGCCATAAAAGCCGGAATGAATATGGGGATTGTAAATCCGGCCTTGTTAGGCATTTATGATGAAATTCCCAAAGATTTATTGGAACACGTAGAAGATGTTATTTTAGACAGAAGAGCCGATGCCACAGAACGTTTGTTAACATTTGCAGAGAATGTTGTTGGTTCTGTAGCCGTTCAAAAAGTGGATTTGTCGTGGCGTGAAGGTCCGCTGCAGGAAAGAATTACGCACGCGTTGGTAAAAGGCGTGGATGAATTTATTTTGGACGATGTGGAAGAAGCAAGAATACAGGCCACAAAACCCATAGAAGTCATTGAACAGCATTTGATGACCGGTATGAATGTGGTAGGTGATTTGTTTGGTTCGGGAAAAATGTTTTTGCCGCAAGTGGTGAAATCTGCCCGAGTGATGAAACGTGCGGTGGCATATTTACAACCTTTTATTGAAGCCGCAAAAGGCCCCCTAGCCCCCGAAGGGGGAATTAAAACTACGCAACATTGGGAAACTGCCGATCCTTTAAATTATCGATTGTTAAAAGAGTTTGCCTTTAAAATGCGCAATGAACCAACTGAAGCGGAAAGGCTATTATGGAACGTTTTAAGCGAAAAAAAACTCGAAGGCCACAAAATAAGAAGGCAGCATATTATCGGAAATTATATTGCGGATTTTATTTGTCTAAAATCGAATTTAATTATTGAAATTGATGGATTGATACACCAATTGCCCGAAAATATTGTGAGTGATGAAGAACGTACAAAATGGCTGGAAAAAGAGGGGTTTCGGGTGCTGCGTATTACAAATAATGAAGTTTTGTCCAATTTGGATGCCGTTTTGGATAAAATAATAAAAGCGTTGGCGGTTCCCCCTTCGGGGACGGGAGGGGCTGCTGGCAAAATACTGCTCGCAACTGTAAAAGGTGATGTACACGATATCGGAAAAAATATTGTCGGCGTGGTATTAAATTGCAACAATTATGAGATTATCGATTTGGGTGTGATGGTTTCGGCGGAAAAAATAATTGAAACAGCCAAAACTGAAAATGTGGATGTGATTGGATTGAGCGGACTCATAACGCCTTCTTTAGACGAAATGGCTTATGTTGCCGAAGAAATGGAGCGCCAAAATTTTACAGTTCCGTTGTTAATTGGTGGTGCCACCACGTCAAAAGCGCATACGGCCGTTAAAATAGACACCCAATATTCCAATGCGGTGATTTACGTAAATGATGCTTCACGGGCGGTAACTGTTGTGGGGAATTTAATTAACGACAACAATACGGTGGTTGATTATGTAAAAAGTATCAAGGATGATTATGTGATTGTTAGGGAAGGATTTTATAACCGTTCCGACAGAAAAGAATATTTATCCTTGGCCGATGCACGGGAAAATAAGTTTAAAATCGATTGGAAAAACGCAAATATTGTGACTCCAAACTTTACTGGAATTAAAGTGATTGAAGATTTGGAATTAGCTGAATTGATTGAATATATTGATTGGAGTCCGTTTTTTAGGACTTGGGAGCTGCACGGAAAATATCCTGAAATTTTAACTGATAAGGTTGTTGGCGAATCGGCGACCCATTTATTTATGGATGCCAAAAAACTGCTTCAAAAAGTGGTGGATGAAAAATTGCTGACTGCAAAAGCGGTCTTCGGAATTTTCCCCGCAAATGCTGTAAATGATGATGATATTGAAGTGTATGCTAATGAAAATAAAACCGAAGTAAAAGCCAAGTTTTTAACCTTGCGCCAACAATTGAAAAAGAAAGCAGGAACGCCAAGTATTGCGTTGGCGGATTTTATTGCGCCGAAAGAAACCAATATTACCGATTATGTAGGCGCTTTTTGTGTTTCTACCGGATTTGGAACGGCGGAATTGGCGGCCGAATTTGAAAAAGACCACGACGATTATAATTCAATTATGATAAAAGCTATAGCCGACAGGTTGGCAGAAGCTTTTGCTGAATATTTGCATAAAAAAGTGAGAACGGAATATTGGGGTTATGCCGGCGACGAAAAATTATCGACTGATGAGTTGATAAAAGAAAGCTATAAAGG
>PHDE01000183.1 GCA_002842505.1 Bacteroidetes bacterium HGW-Bacteroidetes-3
AATCGCAAGGGTTTTTGCCTATTTAATGGAATCGAGAGTGGAGTTGCCTATGAAAGATGCCGCTATTTTTGGCGATACCTCAAATACTATAAAAAGAGCCTTGGAAAAAACACATAAACGAAATTCAGATAAAAAACAGATTTGTAAAACTGCTTTTGAAATCGCATTGAAACAATTAATTTAAACTTTAAGTAAAAAACATGGAAACAATTATTATAGTAATCTTCATTTTAG
Organism: Bacteroidetes bacterium HGW-Bacteroidetes-3; assembly: GCA_002842505.1. Taxonomy (GTDB): domain Bacteria; phylum Bacteroidota; class Bacteroidia; order Flavobacteriales; family Flavobacteriaceae; genus Lutibacter. The sequence continues at coordinate 235 of PHDE01000183.1, forward strand.
GCTATTTGGCCATTGCCCTGGAACATAATTTAAAGATAGATAAGCTTATTCCCGCATTGGCAATGATGGCAATTCTTTGGGCTTTGGTGGCTTTTGGCATTGACACGTTCCCAAATTGGTTTGATTCAGCCGGCCACAAACTAATTGAGGGCTTCGCGAATTTTTCATTAGCGGAAAGACATCATTTATTGGAAGAAACACTCCTTCATCATTTGGGTAAAACTGCCGAAATCTTGTTTTTCTTATTGGGTGCTATGACCATTGTGGAAATTATTGATTATTTCGATGGATTTTCAACTATCAAAGATTTTGTCAAAACAAAAAGTAAGAAAAATTTATTGTGGATTTTTGCTGGTTTGGCATTTATACTTTCTTCAATCATTGATAATCTTACTGCCACAATTGTGTTAGTTACAATTCTTCAAAAAATAATAAACGATAAAAATACGAGGCTTTGGTTTGCCAGTTTAATCATTATTGCTGCAAATGCAGGCGGTGCCTGGTCACCAATTGGGGATGTTACCACCACCATGCTTTGGATTGGCAAAAAAGTGACTTCGGCAAAATTGATGGAATATTTAATTATTCCATCGGTAGTATGTGTCGTCGTTCCGGTATTCATTGCTTCATTTATGAAGCCATTTAAGGGAAATATTGACAATGAACTAGAAGATGAAGGCTTTAAAAGTAAGTATGGTCCTAGAATGCTGTATTTAGGTTTGGGTTCTATAATTTTTGTTCCGATATTTAAAACTATTACCCATTTGCCACCTTATGTTGGGATGATGTTGTCGTTGGCGGTAGTCGCAATTTTTGCGGAAATTTATAGCAGAAGACATTTTAAATTAACAACTTTGGAAGATAATGATGATGAAGAAACTATAGGATTTCACAGCCCTGTGCATAAATCCTTGTCAAGAATTGAAATGCCTAGCGTGCTATTTTTCTTTGGAATATTAATGGCAGTAGCTGCTTTAGAATCTTTAGGGCTTTTATTTAATGGTGCGGAAGCCCTTAAAATAATGGTTCCAAATACCGATATTGTGGTGATGGCTTTGGGTGTAGGTTCCGCAGTAATTGACAACGTTCCTTTAGTGGCTGCCAGTATGGGAATGTTTCAGGAGCCAATAGATGCTCATTTATGGCATTTTGTGGCGTATTCAGCCGGAACAGGCGGAAGCATGTTAATTATAGGTTCTGCCGCTGGCGTTGTGGCTATGGGAATGGAGAAAATTAATTTCATGTGGTACTTTAAAAATATAACTTGGTTGGCAGCAGCTGGTTTTGTTGCGGGGTCAATTGCTTTTATGCTGATGAGGAATTTTACTTTTTAAAATTATAATTGCCCGGATTGATTTTGGTTTTTTTTATAAAAAGAAATTATGCAATTTTAAATTCATATTTTCGTTAAATGAAACGAGCATTACAAATTTTGACACACAAGAGAATGATTAATGGCGAACCTGCCTCGCCGGCAGGCAGGCAGCATCTGTTACCGCTAAAAAATAAAATTTAAACAGATGAAAATAAAAATAAAACTAAAAAAATAACCCAACGTTTTTAATTATGCTACAAGATTCAGCTGAAGTTTTACAGGAGACTGTTCCCCAAGAAAAATCCCTTTCAATTTACAACCTTATTATGGATGGCGGTTTGGGAGGCCAAATAATTATTGCCATTCTTTTGGTTTTGTTAACTGTTGCGCTTTATATTTATTTTGAACGGTATTTTGCCATTAAAGCAGCTTCAAAAACCGACAGCAATTTCATGAATCAAATAAGGGATTATGTGTCTCACGGGAAATTGGATTCTGCAAAGGTTTTATGCGCCCAGGCAAATTCTCCCGCATCGCGATTGATTGAAAAGGGTATATCCCGAATTGGAAAACCTTTGGCTGATATCAATACCGCCATTGAAAATGCAGGCCGATTGGAAATTTACAAGCTTGAAAAAAATGTAAGCGTGTTGGCCACCATTGCAGGCGCAGCGCCAATGCTTGGATTTTTGGGAACGGTTATTGGTATGATTATCGCCATTCACCAAATAGCAAATGCGGGCGGACAAATAGACATTAAAATGCTTTCTGACGGATTGTATACCGCAATGACTACCACTGTTGCCGGTTTAATTGTGGGAATTATTGCCTATATTCAATACAACCATTTGGTGGTGAGAACCAATAAAGTGGTGTATGAAATGGAAGCGCATTCCGTAGAATTTTTAGACTTGTTAAACGAACCAATTTAAAATGGATATAAGAGGCCGAAATAAAATAAGTCCGGAATTTAGTATGTCGTCCATGACAGACATTGTTTTTTTGTTGCTAATATTTTTTATGATCACTTCAACTTTGGTAACCACTAGCGCTTTGGATATTTTGTTGCCAAAAGCAAGCGGCGTGACCGAAAATAAAAAAGCCACTTCAGTGACCATTACTAAAGATTTGGCTTTTTATATAGATAATAAGTTGGTGGATGAAGAAATTTTGGAACAAGATTTGCTGGCATTATTGGCGGGAAAAGAGGAGCCAACCATCGTTTTAAGGGCTGAAGAAGGTGTTCCTATTGAAAAAGCAGTGAAAGTTATGGATATTGCAAACCGAAATCGCTATAAAGTAATATTGGCCGTTCGCCCAAAATAAAAAATATGTCAAATTTTTTAGATACCGATTATAAACGAAAGTCAGCAGCATTAACAAGTTTGGTTATGGGCTTGATTGTGGTGGCGCTTTTTTTCTTCGGATTGACTTATTTAGATCCTCCCGAAGAATTTGGGATTGCCTTAAATTTTGGAACTTCTGAAGTTGGGCAAGGAAATATTCAGCCTACAGAAGCATTAAGTCCAGCTTCTCAAGAAGCGGTTAAAGAGCAGCAAGAAACCGTAAAAGAGCAAGTTAAACAAACTGCTCCAAAGGTTGCCGAAGAAGTGCTAACGCAAGATACCGAAGACGCCATTGTAATCAAAAAACAAATGGAAGCAAAAAAGATAGCAGATGAAGTGTACAGAAAAGAAAGAATTCAACGTGAAGCAATTGCAAAACAGCAAGCAGAAGAACTTGAAAAAAGAAAAAAATTAGACGCATTAATAGGCGGCGTGAGCAATTCAAACGGAACAGCGACGGGCGGACAAGGAAATGACAATACCGCAGGTGACAAAGGAAAAATTACCGGTGATCCCAATGCAAATGGCTACTATGGAAATGGTGCCGGAGGCGGCGGTGGCATTGGCGATTACCAATTGGGAAACCGAAAACCCATAAGCAGGCCAAAACCAAACTATATTTGTGATGAAGAAGGATTGGTAGTCGTGAGCATTGAAGTGAACGTCTCTGGAAAAGTGATTAATGCAACTCCTGGGATAAAAGGATCAACCAATACAGCTGCGTGTTTGTTGTCTCAAGCAAAAGAAGCCGCTTTAAAAACCACTTGGCAACCAGATTCCAATGCGCCTTCAAAACAAATTGGCATTATAAAATATAGATTTTCATTGTCTCAATAATTTTTAATGGATTATAAGAACACCATCAATTGGATGTTTTCGCAATTGCCCATGTATCAAAGGCAAGGGAAAACAGCTTTCAGAAAAGATTTAACCAACAGTATCGCACTTTCCAAACACCTTAATTATCCTGAATCCACTTTCAAAACCATCCACGTTGCTGGCACCAACGGAAAAGGGTCCACAAGCCACATGCTGGCTTCTGTTTTGCAGGAAGCGGGCTACAAGGTTGGTTTATACACTTCCCCACATTTAAAGGATTTTAGGGAACGCGTTAAAATCAACGGCAAACTTATCAAAAAAATTGAGGTTATAAATTTCATAAAAAACAACAAAGCCTTTTTTGAAGCAAACAATCTTTCCTTTTTTGAAATGACGGTTGGATTGGCATTCGACTGTTTTGCAAAACACAAAGTTGATATTGCGGTGGTGGAAGTTGGGTTAGGAGGAAGGCTCGATTCTACTAACATTATTACGCCAGTAGTTTCGGTAATTACAAATATTGGCTATGATCATACACAATTTTTGGGAGAAACCTTGTCTGAAATTGCTTTTGAAAAGGCAGGAATCATTAAAAATAAAATTCCGGTGGTTATTGGAGAATACCAACAAGAAGTATTCTCTGTTTTTGAGAAAATTGCCAAAGAAAAAGCTTCGCCACTATTTTTGGCCGCAACACAAGAGAATAGCACATATTTATCCGATTTGAAAGGAGCTTATCAAATCCACAACATTAAAACAGTGCTTCAAACCATTGAAGTTTTAAAAGCGAAAGGTTTTGTTATTTCAGAAAAAAATAGTAGAAACGGATTGCAAAAAGTGGTAAAAAATACCGGACTTTTGGGCAGATGGCAAGTTTTAAACGAGCAGCCAAAAGTAATTTGCGACACCGCCCACAATGCAGAAGGATTGCATTATGTGCTGAAACAATTGCAAGAAGAAAAATTTGACCAATTACACATTGTTTTAGGGGTTGTGAACGACAAAGATTTGAAATCGGTGTTGCCATTGTTCCCCAAAAACGCTACCTATTATTTTTGTAGGCCAAATATCCCAAGAGGGCTAAATGAAGTTGAATTTAAAGAACAATGCGCCAAATTTAATTTGATGGGCGTGGCTTATTCTTCTGTTGCACTTGCCTACAAAGCAGCTCTAAATAACGCCCAAAAAAACGATTTAATTTATGTTGGAGGAAGCACTTTTGTGGTTGCTGAGGTTGTGTAAACAAATAGCCTAATTTATTTATTGTTTAATAATTGGTGAAATTTTTTAGCATTTTATTGTTTTGTGACCCAAAATTATTATATTTATAAAATTATTACAGATGGGTTACTTCTTTAGTAACAGACCTTTATAGCAAACCAAACTCCAATTTGCTAATATAAACCTCATTCATTGTTTATCATTATTACTAATTTTTATTGAATTATTTTGTTTCAATTTAATTTAGCTCATTATTGCTGAATTGAATTTCAAATTTTACTAACTACTAACTAAATTTATCTACTTATGAAATCATTTAAAAACGTTTCGTTTGGAATACTCGTATTCCTATTTATTTTTACTTCAAAAGCAACTGCCCAAGAAGCACAAAAGGAAGAATTTAAACCAGTTTTTTTGACCGTCACAACGCTCCACAGGAGCAACGATCCTAATATTGACTTCTCCGATTGGAAAAAAACAGAGCAAGAATATTATGATAAAGTTACGGCCAAGAACGATTTAATTTTAGGCTCGGGTTATTACTTTCATTATTTTACGCCTGATGATTCTGAAATTTTGGCAGTTTCAGTTTATAAATCTTGGGAAGATATTGAAAAAGCCAATGAGGTTACAGCCAAACTTGTTGAACAAGGGTGGTCTGATGAAGCCAATAGAAAAGCCTTTTTCGATAAACAAAATAGTTATTACAGTCCGGTGCACAGCGATGAAATTTATGCTTCTTTAAATTTTAACAAACCGTTAAAAACAGATTCCAAAGAACCTTTGATTTATTACGTAAAAAAGAATAAGGCAGGAACAGGCGGTTCTGGCTACAAGGAATATTTTGACAATGTGACTATGAAAAATTCTTTTGTTAAAGGAGTTCACACAATGAGACATCGTTGGGGTTCAAATAGTCAAGACGCCCTTGAAGTATTTATATTTGACAATTTAGGCGATGTTGAAAAATCTTTTAAAGAAAACACAAGGCTGGAAGATGCACATTGGCCTGACAAAACAAAAGCTGATGCCTTTTTTAAAGGATATTCAAAAATATTTGCCGGCCATGGAGATGCCATTTACAGAAATGTCCCAAGTTTGGAGAAATAGCATTCTATTAAATTATTGGCGCTGAACCTTTTGGTTCAGCGTTTTTTTTATGCCTATTTCTAAAAAAGATTTCAGATGTAATTATGATAAAAAAAAATAAAATTATAGAATATTTTCATAAAAAAGCTTTGTGTATTAAAAATCAAGTTCTATATTTGCAACCGCTTAGGGCAATTAGCTCAGCTGGTTCAGAGCATTCCGATTCCATCGGAAGTAGTCGGGGTCACAGAGCGAATTGTTTAAGTTAAGTTCAGAAAAATATAATTGGGTAATTAGCTCAGCTGGTTCAGAGCATTCCGATTCCATCGGAAGTAGTCGGGGTCACAGAGAGAATTGTTTAAGTTAAGTTCAGAAAAATATAATTGGGCAATTAGCTCAGCTGGTTCAGAAGAGAGAATTGTTTAAGTTAAGTTCAGAAAAATATAATTGGGCAATTAGCTCAGCTGGTTCAGAGCACCTCGTTTACACCGAGGGGGTCGGGGGTTCGAACCCCTCATTGCCCACCAATTATAAATCCTACTAGAAATAGTGGGATTTTTTTGTTTAATAACTCAAAAATCGCAATTTTTCTCATTATAAAAGGTATCTAAATTGGGAGCATCTTTTTTAAAACTGCAATGCTCCCGAATTTATATGAATGGCTATTTGTAAATTATTCATAAATTTATCACATAAAATTAAATCCTATGTTTGAAGAAAGCTCTTACGACCGTCTAAAGAGAATGCCACTCTTTAGAAAGGCACAAGAAATTATGAAACGAGCATAACAAATTTTGATACACGAAGGAATGATTAATAGCGAACAGCAGCTGTACCAATAAAAAATAAAATTTAAACAGATGAAAATTAGCCTTAAAATAAGTGAAAGTGTATCAAAGCATGATGTTGATAATTTGAGTGAGGAAGAAGATGATATGTTAGAAGATTATGCCCAATATATTAGTGAAAACGCCACCATTATTCCCGCAAAGATTTCAGGTGCCGAAGCGGTTGAAATTTATGATTTGAAAATGGAAAACGCCACAATTATCCGTAAGGCAGCGCGGGAGCTTACAACTTATTGCACGGGTTTGGAGATGTGCGGCTATAAAAATACCGATTACTTGCAATTGTTAAGAGATGAAATTGAAGAATTTAGGGTTTTGTTCGCGGAATGGGTAAAAACATTTGATCAATGGGACTATCTAATTGACCGCTGGGGTTTGTTTAATCCACCAGGCATTGACTATGACACCCATGACTCAGACGATGACATTCCTTTTAATCCCGACGAATTATCGTGACTATTGCATTATCTAATTTCATAAATAGAAGATTAAACCTTTGACCGATTATGGTAATTATGGTAAAATACCATTGAAAATTGTCAGCAAAGGAAACTGAAATTTTATGCCAACCGCCACTTTATTTGAAAACTATTTATAAATGCATATAAGCAACATCACAACGCCTACAACTACCAATAATTTATCTAAAAAAGCCAATTTCTCATCGATAGAAGCAATTTTCTTTTCGCTCTGTTCTAGCTGAAACATAA
>PHDE01000184.1 GCA_002842505.1 Bacteroidetes bacterium HGW-Bacteroidetes-3
TTATGGACACCACTATTCCCGGAATTGAAAAATTACGCGATACGTTAAAAGCAAAATCTGAAGCTTTTAAAGATGTGGTAAAAATTGGCCGTACGCACTTAATGGATGCAACTCCGTTAACCGTCGGACAAGAATTTTCTGGCTATGTTTCCCAATTAGACCACGGATTGAGAGCATTGAGAAACACTTTGCCTCACTTGTCTGAATTGGCTTTGGGCGGAACCGCTGTTGGTACCGGAATGAATACGCCAAAAGGATACGATGTTTTGGTGGCTAAAAAAATAGCTGAATTTACCAAATTGCCTTTTATTACTGCCGAAAATAAATTTGAGGCTTTGGCTTCACACGACGCCATTGTGGAAAGTCACGGCGCCTTAAAATTACTGGCGGTTTCGTTAAATAAAATTGCGAACGACATTCGTATGATGGCTTCCGGACCGCGCTCGGGTATTGGAGAATTGATTATTCCCGCAAACGAACCGGGAAGTTCCATTATGCCAGGAAAAGTAAATCCGACCCAAGCTGAAGCTTTAACCATGGTTTGCGCGCAAGTGATGGGTAACGATGTTGCCATTACCATTGGCGGAACTCAAGGCCATTATGAGTTAAACGTTTTTAAACCAATTATGGCGGTTAACTTTTTGCAATCAGCCCGTTTGCTTGGTGATGCCTGCGCCAGTTTTAATGAACATTGTGCAGTTGGCATTGAACCAAATTACGCTAGAATTAAAGAGTTGGTAAATAATTCCCTAATGTTGGTAACTGCTTTAAACACCAAGATTGGCTATTACAAAGCTGCCGAAATTGCCAATACAGCGCACAAAAACGGAACAACTTTAAAAGAAGAAGCGGTGCGTTTGGGTTATGTGACTGCCAAAGAATATGATGCTTGGGTAAAACCAGAAAATATGATTGGTACGTTAAAATAATTTTGCATCTCGACTGCGCTCGATATGACGCGTTTTGAGTTTTTGAACACAAAAAAAGCATTGAAAATTTTCAATGCTTTTTTTAATTTTTTTAAATATTATATTTCTGTATCCTTATCAACATAGGCATCAAAAACTTCACCCGTTTCGTATTTAGCGTTTTTGCCTTTAATAAATAATGCTAAAGGCGCGACCAAAATAGCCGTTGCGGCAACAACACCTCCGCTTCCTCTTAAATTTTTCTCAACGTTATTTCTTAATTTAACAACTTTACCATTGGCTAAATACAAATAATCCATGCTAAAACTCATTTTACCTTTTTTTCCTAAGGCTTTTGAACGTTGTGCTTCTGTAATTGTCCCTGTAATTTTTGCTCCTTTAGAAACCACAACTCTACCCCCAAATATTATATTATCACTTAATTCGAAGTTAATTGTTTGTCCAACATTATCTTTTTTACCATTTAGATCTTGCATCAAAACTGCTTTAACAATTGTGCCTTCTGGTAAAACAACCTCCTTATTCTCTGTTTGGGCAATTAAAAATACAGGATAGATTAAAAGTAAGGTAATGGCTAAATTTTTCATTTTTTTTGTTTAAATTAATAATTAGAATTGTTTAAAACGGCACAAAAAATATCTTTTAAAACCTCAAAAAATATCTTGTTAAAACTTATTTTTTAACAAGAACAAATTTCAAATGATTTAAAATCCATTATGTATAAAATCCTAATAAATTTGATTTTATAACACCCCTTAAATTAAAGAAAAATGGTTAGCAATTTTTTGTTATTTACCAGTACGAATATATGCATATTAATCTCAATAATTAGCAATGCATCTAATTTATATGAAATCTAAATTAAAGCAAAATTTAGAATTAGATGATAATTTATTTTGTTAATCCGATATTTTAGTTATCAAAAATAATAATTAGTCAATAATTTAATTATGTCCAAATTTCATTTGGAATTTGACCTCGTGGACCAATTTGATTTTCCAATAATCTACAATTCTCCTATTAGATTTTCCCGTCTTAATTCCTCTTCCAAATTTGCTTTGATATTATAGCACAAAATAAAAATATCACCACTTTAATATAAAGATTTATCCTTAAAAAAATTTAATCAATTCAAAAGACTGTTTTGCAATTTCAACCTCTTCATTGGTTGGAATAATCAAAATTTTTGTTTTTGAATTTTTAGTATGAATTTCAGTGAGTTCCTTTGCCCGGATATTGTTTTTTTCTTCATCCAGTTCAATGCCAAAATAATCCATATTTGTGCAAACTAGCTTTCTGATGAAACTTGAGTTTTCCCCAATCCCGGCAGTAAAAATGATGGCGTCCAAACCATTCATTGCAGCGGCATACGAACCAATATATTTTTTAATTCGGTAAGCATTCATATCCAATGCCAACTGACATTCTTTGTTTCCTTTTTCGGCCTGTGATTCAATATCGCGCAAATCGCTGTAACCTGTTAAGCCAAACATACCACTTTCTTTTTGAAGCAAATTATTGACTTCCTCAAGCGAATAGCCCAATTTATTTACCAAATAAAATATAATGGCGTGGTCTATATCGCCGCTTCTGGTTCCCATTATAAGTCCGGTAACAGGCCCAAACCCCAAAGAATGGTCAATACTTTTTCCATTTTTAACGGCCGTCATACTGCAGCCATTTCCCAAATGAATGGTGATTATTTTTGAATTTTCAATTCCCAAATGTTCAATGGCTTTTTCAGAAACATATTTATGGCTTGTTCCGTGGAAACCATACAAACGAATGTTATTTTCAACCAAAAATTTTGTAGGAATGGCATATTTATATGCTTCAACTGGAATGGTTTGGTGAAAAGCAGTGTCAAAAACTGCAATTTGTTTTGCATCGGGGAAAAATGATTCCGCAACCACAATGCCTTCATAATTTGCCGGATTGTGTTGTGGCGCCAAAGAAAATAATTTCTTTATTTTGTCTTTAACTTCTTGGGTAATAACCGTAGTATTTGAAAAAGTGCTTCCGCCGTGAACCACTCTGTGTCCGACCGCCACTATTTCCGAAGTAGATTTTATGACGCCTACTTTTTCATCCAATAAAAAGTTAACCACTTTTTCCAAACCAATGGTATGATTTGGGATATCCAACACTTCATCAATTTTTGTGTGGTTCGACTTATAATGAATTTCGGCATCTTTTGAGCCAATTCTCTCTACCAATCCTGAACAAATAACTTCTTCTTCAGGCATTCTAAATAATTGATATTTAATGGATGAACTGCCTGAATTTATAACTAATATCTTCATTTATATTTCTTGTGCTTGTATTGCTGTTAAAATAACAGTGTTAAAAATATCGTCTACCGTACAACCTCTGCTTAAATCGTTTACCGGCTTGTTTAATCCTTGTAACATTGGTCCAATTGCCAACGCTCCAGTTTCTCTTTGAACGGCTTTATAGGTATTGTTTCCAGTGTTTAAATCGGGAAAAATTAATACGTTTGCACGTCCTGCCACTTCTGAATCAGGCATTTTACTTTTTCCGATGGTAGCATCAACCGCGGCATCATATTGTATTGGCCCTTCCACTTTTAAATCTGGCCGTTTTTCTCTGATAATTTCTGTGGCCCTTCTCACTTTTTCAACATCTTCCCCTTTTCCGGAGACGCCTGAAGAATAGGAAAGCATCGCTATTTTTGGCTCCATGCCAAAATTTATGCTGGATTCTGCAGAAGAAATTGCAATTTCCGCCAACTGTTCAGAAGTTGGGTTTGGGTTGATGGCGCAATCGCCAAAAACAGAAACTCTGTCTTCCAAACACATAAAAAAGATGGAGGAAACCACCGAAACGCCCGGTTTGGTTTTGATAAACTGCAACGCTGGTTTAATCGTGTGCTGGGTGGTATGCGCTGCACCAGAAACCATTCCGTCAGCCAATCCTTTATACACCATCATCGTTCCAAAATAAGATACATCGCCCATTAAATCCTCCGCCATATCAATGGTTAGGCCTTTATCTTTCCTAAGTTCAAATAAAGTATTGCTGAAATCTTGGTAATAGTCAGATTCGATTGGATTTATAATTTTAATTTTATCCAAATCTAATTTCAGGCCCAATTGAAGTATTTTATTTTCAATATTGCTTTTATTTCCCAAAATGGTTAAATCAACAATATCACTTTGAACCAATCGTGCTGCGGCAGTTATAATTCTGTCGTCATTGCCTTCGGGCAGCACAATGTGTTTTCGAACTATTTTAGCGCGTTTCAATAAATTATACTGAAACATTCTTGGCGTAATGCCATTGCCTTTAAAAGTAATTAATTTTTCATTTAGCTTATCAACTTCAACATATTTATCAAATGTATTTAATGAAATGTTGATTTTTTCTTTATTTTCGGCATACATATGGGAACGGACAGCCCCAATTTTATTGGCCACATCAAATGTTCCGTCTTCCACTGTTAATATCGGAACAATTTGCGACAAACCTTCTATTAACCTAATAATGGTGTCATCAGGAAGAATTCCGCCTGTTAAAACAATCCCTGAAATAGCAGGATAATTGGAAGAAATATTTGCCTGAAGCGCCCCTAAAATAATATCGGCTCTATCACCTGGCGTAATAATTAAACATTTTTCCTCCAAGTGATTCAAATAGTTTCGCAACTGCATCGCCCCCACTTTAAAACTAGTGGTTTGGTTATTTATAAATTCTTTGCCAAATAAAATCTTCGCATCAATTGCTTTTGCAATTTCCTTTATGGTCGGATTGTTTAATGTGGCAATTAGCGGAATTACATTTACAAAAACATCTTTGGGTAAATTTTTCTCAACGCCTTTTTTTACAATTTCAATATTTTTTTCCTGAACTTTATTGGCAATTACCGCCAAAACCTCCACTTCTTTTTCTTTAAAAGAATCATAAGCCAAATGAAGTCCGTCAATAAATTCGTCCAATGTTTTGCCCACTCCGCTGGAAACAATGATTGCGGGAATCCCTAAATTTTTGGCGATTAATATATTCGCATCCAATTCAATCGGTATTCCTTCGCCTGAAAAGTCGGTGCCTTCCACCAACATAAAATCGTTTTTGTCTTCTAAAGCTTTGTATTTCTCAATAATGGTATTGAATATTTCTCCCTCTTTCCCGTTATTTCGCATATTTATAAATTCACTGCGTGTAAATGCATAAGCATCATTTGGCTTAATATCCAGTTGAAAATGAGAGATAATGGTATTGATATGGTTGTCCTTTTTACCTTTCTTAACATTGTCAATAATGGGTCTGAAATAACCAACTTTTGCGGTTTTTCCCAGCAACATTCTCATCAATCCCAATGTTATTATCGACTTACCACTGTTAGCCTCACTTGTTGCTATATATATGGCTTTTTTCATTTTTTCTAATTTTGCGCAAAGATACTCTAATTGCGCCTTATTTCAATGGAAATTTGCCTAAAAGAATCAATATTTTAATACCAATTCCATTAAAAAAATCTATTTATTCCTCTCTAAAATAGCTGTATATTTGAACTACTAATTTTTGTAAAAATGACAACATTAATTACCAATATTAAAGAATTGCTGCAGGTTGAAAATATGCCAAAAAAAATGGTTTGTGGAACAGCAATGAAAATCCTTCCATCCATTAAAAATGCCTATTTATTGCTTGAAGATGACATTATTAAAGATTTTGGCCTAATGGAAAATTTACCAAAAATTAAGGTTGAAGAAACCATTGACGCCCGCGAAAAAATGGTGCTTCCAACCTGGTGCGACAGCCATACGCATATTGTTTATGCCGGAAATAGAGCACAAGAATTCATAGACAGGATAAATGGACTTTCTTATGAAGAAATTGCAAATAATGGCGGCGGAATTTTAAATTCAGCCCTAAAATTACAGCAAACTTCAGAAGAAGATTTATATCAACAATCTGCAAAACGCATTGAAGAAGTGATGAAATTAGGTACAGGCGCCGTTGAAATAAAATCGGGTTATGGGTTGACAAAAGAAGCGGAATTAAAAATGTTACGCGTTATAAAAAAGCTGAATGAAAATTATCCAATAACCATAAAGGCCACTTTTTTGGCCGCTCACGCTTTGCCTTCGGAATTCAAAAATAACAAAAGTGGTTATTTGGATGAAGTGATTAATGAAATTTTACCCATTGTGGCAAAAGAAAATTTAGCCGACTATATTGATGTTTTTTGCGAAAAAAATTATTTTACTCCCGAAGAAACCACTCAAATTTTGCAAGCAGGAATTAGCATTGGATTAATCCCAAAAATACACGTAAATCAATTTAACTCTATTGGAGGAATTCAAGTAGGAATTAAAAACAACGCACTTTCTGTAGATCATTTAGAAGTAATGACACCAAAAGACATTGCCGATTTAAAAAATGCTGATGTAATGCCAACC
>PHDE01000185.1 GCA_002842505.1 Bacteroidetes bacterium HGW-Bacteroidetes-3
ATTGAATTCGCTTCCGCAACGGGCAATATAATTGTGGTGGACACCCTAAACAAATCTATCATAAAAGGTGGCTATGCCGAATATTTTAAATTGAAAGATTCTGTGTTTATCATTAAAAAAGCAGTGGCAATTTCTATCATTGAAAAGGATTCTGTTTTTATTCATGGCGATAAATTAATGGTTACCGGAAAAGTGGAAGACCGCATTGTGAGAGCCTTTAACCACGTGAAATTTTTTAAATCGGATTTACAGGGAAAATGTGATTCCTTAATCACTTTTGAAAAAACAGGATTGACCAAATTACTGGTAAATCCGGTGATGTGGACGCAAGGAAACCAAATTACAGGAGACACCATACATTTAATTTCAAATCCGAAAACAGAGCAATTGGATTCCTTAAAAATATTAAACAATGCCTTTATGGTGCAAAAAGATTCCGCAGGATTTAGCCAAATGAAGGGTAAAAATATGTATGGGAGATTTGAAAAAAATGCACTCCAAACCTTAGATGTTGTTGGGAATAGCGAAGTTATTTTCTATGTCAGAAATGACCTTCAGGAATTAATTGGAATTACCAGAATGAAGAGCAGTAAAAACATTTTTATCACTTTGACAAATAATGAGATTGAAACCATCGATTTTATTGACAAACCGGAAGGAAAAACCTATCCTCCGTCAAAACTTCCTGAAACGGAGAAAGTTTTAAAAGGATTTATTTGGCGGGAAAAGGAACGTCCGCTCGATAAGGAAGGCATTTTCATTTATGACGATATAGAAATTAATAAAAAAGAGCCTAAAAAGATTGAAACTATTGAAACAGAGGCTAAAGAAGAAAAAACTAAAGAAAAAGAAATTACGAAAAATTGAAAGAAGATTTTTTCAAATATCAGGCACAAACATCCCCTCACCCGTTGGCTATTGAAATTTCACACGCAAATGGTTGTTATATTTATGGCGCAAACGGCAAGGAATATTTAGATTTTGTTGCCGGCGTTTCAGCAAATACTTTGGGCCACAATCACCCAAAAATTTCACAAGCCATAAAAAACCAGGTTGATAAATACACACACGTCATGGTTTATGGCGAATTTGTGCAACAGCCTCAAGTTGATTTATGCAAATTATTGGCGGCAAATTTACCAAAATCTTTAGAAACAGTTTATTTAACAAATTCGGGTACTGAAGCCACTGAAGGTGCCTTGAAATTAGCCAAACGCTTTACTGGAAGAAGCGAAATTATTGCGGCAAAAAATGGCTATCATGGCAATACGCAAGGATCTATGAGCGTTTGCGGTGCTGAAGAACAAAATAGTGCTTTCCGACCATTAATTCCGGGAATAAAATTTATCACCTTCAATAATTTAAACGATTTAAATAAAATAACCACAAAAACTGCCGGGGTAATTTTAGAAACCATCCAAGGCGGCGCAGGATTTATACAATCCCAAAACAATTATTTAAAAAAGGTAAAAGAAAAATGCCTTGAAGTTGGCGCTTTACTAATATTGGATGAAATACAATCGGGAATTGGTCGTACAGGAAAATTATTCGGATTTGAAAATTACCATGTAGTTCCCGATATTATTGTTGCAGGAAAAGGTTTGGGCGGCGGCATGCCAATTGGCGCTTTTATTTCTTCACACCAAATTATGGACTGTTTAAAACAACATCCAAAACTTGGGCACATCACCACTTTTGGAGGTCATCCGGTTATTGCTGCTGCGGCGTTGGCAACGCTCAAAGAATTGCTAAGTGCTGACTTAATAGAACAAACACTTCAAAAGGAAAGATTATTTAGAAAATTATTGGCGCATCCTTTAATAAGCGAAATTAGAGGAAGAGGATTAATGCTCGCTCCTATGGTTGAAAGCAGTGAAATGGCTTCTAAAGTTATTTTAAAATGTCTTGATAAGGGTTTAATCATGTTTTGGTTATTGTTTGAAGGAAGAGCAATAAGAATAACGCCACCGCTTACCATTTCAGAAGATGAAATTTACAAAGGCTGTAACATTCTTATTGGCGTTTTAAATGAAATTTTAGCGGAATACACTACCTCAGATTAAATAATTTATCCACTAACCTATTATATAATAACATATTAGTTAAAGAATTGTTAAAATAGTACTATGTTATACATAATACTGTAACATAGTTGGTTTTAAGGCGTCTTTTAATAAAAATACTGACAACATAAAAACTAACTATTATGAAAACTACAGATTTAAACCAATCGGAAAAAAGCAAAAAAAATAGCGCATTTGCAAACTTTACAACTACAAAAAGAGTGCAATGGGATAAACACAGAAGATATGGAATATTTGTTTCCTAAAATTTTAATCTCCATTGTAAATGCCCAATTTTCAGCAATAAAAAATGCACCCAAATCAGGTGCATTTTTTAATTTGTATTTTATTGAAATAATTACTGGTTTCCTAAAATAATTGGAAGTCCGCTTTTTCCACTACCAATAACGATCACTTTGCTGTTAGGAGATTCCGATAATTTAATGGTGGCTTCAATCCCCTTATCCTGAAGAATTTGATCATTTAAAGAAGCACTTAAAATACGGTTTGCATCGGCTTTACCTTTTGCTTCAATAATCTGTTTTTCAGCCTCTTTTGATGCAGTGATCAATCTAAATTCATATTCCAAAGACTCCTGTTCTTGCTTCAATTTACTTTCAATCGCTGTTTTAATTGTTGGCGGCAAAGTTACATCTCTCACCAAAATAGCATTTAACTGAATATATTGTGGCTCCACAATTTTTTTTGTTTCATCAAAAATTTCCGCCTGAATGGCATCTCTTTTTGTTGAATACAATTGTTCAGGCGTATAGCGGCCAACCACGCTTCTTGTGGCTGATCGAACGGCAGGAATAATAACACTTGAAAGATAATCCTGTCCTCTTGTTTGATGCAAAAACCCAACGGTGGCTGCTGTTGGCTGATATAAAACTGAAGCGTCCAACTTAATTTCAAGACCATTGGCTGATAATACCAACATTTCTCTTTCCAACAATTCTTGTTGTCTCACATTGTAAACAAATACCTTGTTCCAAGGCGCAATCACATGAAATCCTTCACCCAAAGGTGGTTCATCGGTAACCACACCGCCACCAAATGTTTTATACAACACGCCAACTTCTCCAGAATTGATTGTTGTTGTTGATTTTGATAAAAAGATCACAAGTATAATAACCCCTATTATTATTGGCATTAAAGTTTTTGGCAATTGTAATTGTCCGTTGCTCATATTTTTCTATTTTTAGTATTTTGTTCAAATATACAAAACAAAATTATAACGGCTAAATTTGGCAATTGGTTTCATGGCATTTTAGGACAATTAATTCTTCAGAAAAAACGTTGCTGCATTAATTTAAATAAAATTAAATCTTGCCAAAATATTTTCGGGTAAACCATTCTATGCTTAATGAAAGGATTATCAATCCCAAAATCCATTTCCAATCAATGAGTGGTGTTTTTGAAATGGTGTTTTTCTGAATGCTTTTAAAACGATCATCTTTTATTAAATAATCAATCAAATGTTGCTCTTGATTGTCATAAAAAGTGAATCCCTGTGTTTCTGTCGCTATTTTCTTTAAATGTTCATCATTGGCGTTGGTAAATTGCGCTTCAATTTCAAAAGGCAGAATTTTAAAACTTCCCGAAACGCTATTGTCCTTATTTTCAACTGAAACGGTATAGTTATATTCGCCAAAAGGAATGGTTGGCAGTTCAACATGAAATCGGTTATTTAAGGCTGAAAAAGGAATTTTTTTATTGAAATTAGCTTCTTCATTTGAAACCGTTAACCATAGTTTACTCCTATTGTCAAAATTGAAATTTTCATCCAAATAGCTTGCTGAAATTTGAATTATTTCATTCGCATAATAAATGGGATTTACCGTCACATTCAACCTGTTTTTGGAATCTGTTGAAACTAAATAATGTATCAAGCCAGCAAAAAATCCATCAAAACGCTCAAAAGTTTTATTTTCTGTGTAACTGCTCATCCTCCACCGCCATATATCTTCTCCTGATAAAATTGCCGCTTTTTGGTTGTCAATTTCAAAAGTGGCCAAAAGTGGCTTTTCCGTTTCAATATTTCCTATTTTTTGAAACAATATGGATTGAAAAGGAACCAAAAATTTAATCTCCCCAAATCTATCTTCAAGAGGCGGAAAATTTGAGAAACCAATGTCGGAACTTAAAAATGTGGCAAAATTTGAGTTAAAAATCGGGCTGTAATTTTCTTGCTCCGCACTTACTTTATTTGAAAAACTGGTTTGCATCGAGTTTAAAAAATTCCAATCGGTGCTTCTGCCAGAAATTACAAAATAATTTAATTTCTTTTGGTTGATTTCTGTGAAAATATTTTTGAATAGCCCAGTTGGCTGATACAAAATAACCAATTTATAATTATCAATTTTACCTTTAAAATCAGCGACATCTGAAATAGTTGCCTTTCTTTGCTGATTGCTTTCAATGGATTTCTTCAGCATTCCCAAATCTGGATGTACAATGGACGTTAAAATAAGAATGTCCGATTTTTCTTCAATAACATTGATGCTGAAATTTTTGGTGTTATTATGTATATTTTGCTCATTTTCAAGCTGCTCAATAGTTGCTGAATAAAATTGAGTTCCTTTGGTGGTGGCCGTTAAATAAAATGAAGCTGTTCTAACATTTTGAGCTTTTGAAAATTGAAATTGCTCGGAATATACTTTTGTTCCTTTATGATAAACACTAAGATTTTTGGTAATCGGTTTGTTTCCCGTATAATTTATAAAGAGCTCAACTGGCAACTGATTATTGATAAAAGTGAACGGATTCACATTTAATTGGCTGATATAAACATCTTCAAAAACAGTGGTGTCACCAACAATAAACGGAAAAACCGGACTTTTATAATTTACAAATTCAACACTGTTTCCAACCGTTTGATTTCCGTCGGTAATTAATATCACCGGATTTAAATCTGATTTATATAATTTCGAAAATTCTTGGAAAGGAAGTGACAAGTTGGTTTGACTTTCTTTAAAATTTATTGAATCTAACGGATATAAATTAGCGCCAAAACCAAAAAAACTGAGGTTATATTTGTTATTTAATTCCGAATCCCTTTTTAATTTATCAACAAGGCCTTTTACGGCATCATTCTGAGAATTAAATTTAATGGATTTCGAATTATCCACCGCAACCAATAAATTTGGTTTTATGGTTTCAACATTATTTTTTTTAATGGAAGGATTTATAAGCAACAACAGCAACAAAAAAATGGTTGTAAACCTAAAAAAAGAAAGCCAATAATCTAATTGGCTTCGCTCTTTATTTTTCCATAAATATTGAAAAATAGCTATATATAACGCCACAAATAACGCTAAAATTATCAATAACAATTTTTCAGTTTCCATTTAAAGTCATTGTAGTCTATAATTATTAAGATCTGGTCGATGTTGTTCGTATTACACTTTCAAAATTCCCCCTTCGGGGGTTAGGGGGCCTTACATTCCTCCATCAACGCTCAATGTTTGTCCGGTAATATAAGAACTCATGTCCGATGCCAAAAATACGCAGGCATTTGCAACATCTTCAGGGGTTCCTCCTCGTTTTAGCGGAATGGCGTCTCGCCATTGTTTCACAGTTTCTTCAGGTAAACTTGCGGTCATTTCAGTTTCAATAAAGCCTGGCGCAATCACATTGCTTCTGATATTTCTTGAACCCAATTCCAATGCGACAGATTTGGAAAAACCGATAATTCCAGCCTTGGAAGCCGCGTAATTTGCTTGTCCGGCGTTCCCTTTTAATCCGACCACAGAGCTCATATTTATAATAGAACCGGCGCGCTGTTTCATCATGGGCCTGATGACAGCTTTAGTTAAATTGAAAACCGATTTTAAATTCACCTCAATTACGGTATCAAAATCTTCTTCGGAAATACGCATTAGTAAATTGTCTTTTGTAATTCCTGCATTATTTACTAAAATATCAATTGTGCCGAATTCTTTTAACACTTCTGCCGCCAATGTTTGTGCAGCCTCATAATTTGCGGCATTTGATTGGTAACCTTTTGCTTTTACGCCAAAACTCATCAATTCTTTTTCCAATTCTTGGGCGGCTTCAACGGAAGAGCTGAACGTAAAAGCCACATTTGCGCCTTGTTGTGCGAAAGTTTGCGCAATTCCTTTTCCAATTCCTCTGGTTGCTCCAGTAATTAAAGCCGTTTTATTTTCTAAAAGTTTCATCTGTTTAAATTTTATTTTTTAGCGGTAATCCCGAAAATTCGGGACTGTTCGCTATTAATCATTCCCTTGTGTATCAAAATTTGTTATGCTCG
>PHDE01000186.1 GCA_002842505.1 Bacteroidetes bacterium HGW-Bacteroidetes-3
GATTTATAATTTAGTCCAAAACAGCCCTGGTATAATGCCGATATAGTGTGAAAATAGTACAATTTATTGGACTATATTGAACACATAATCGGTATTACACTGTTTCCTGAACTTTAGTTAATTTTGCTGAATGAGAAAAAAAACATTGGTTCTGGGAGCCTCAATAAATCCTGGCAGATATTCCTTTAGGGCGATTCAACAATTAGTAGCTCATGGTCATCCGGTGTTGGCGATTGGCAATAAAGAAGGGGAAATTGGCGGCGTAAAAATTTCGACAGAAAAAATGATGTTTAAGGACATTGATACTTTGACACTTTATTTAAATAAAAAAAATCAGGAAAGTTTTTATGACTATATTCTGGCTTTAAATCCAAAACGAGTGCTTTTTAATCCCGGGACAGAAAATAAGGAACTGCAGAAGTTACTGACAAAAAACAACATAGCTTTTGAAGAAGCGTGTACGTTGGTGTTGTTGAGCACTGGGCAATATTAAGCGGGATTTCAGATAAAAACAAGAAGTCATCATCGGTTAATTCCGCATATTTTTGTTTCAGATTAGCTTTCTGGATATCTTAGTTTCCTTTTGCTTCTGTTGTGTTCATGATATTTTATTTTTGAGGCGTGAAGTAATTTCCACCATCAAAGGTATTTTTATTAAAGACTAAAGGCATTACACAATTCCGATAATAATTTTTGTCATTCACACATTCTATAATTTGGTCTATCAGATTTTTAATGTAAATTAATATAAGTGTATAGTCCGTATAACGCCATCAAAACAGTGATTATAATGATATTGATGGCATATACCAAACTGCTTTTGAAAGCGGAAACCAAATGAGATTCTCCATAAAATCGACGATGTGCCGGAAAGAAATAAACTACCATCCAAATAAGTCCTGTTGATTGAACAATCAGATTTATCCATCCTAAAATTGGCGAAGCAGACAAATTGAAAAGTTTATCAATGAAAAATAACAACAAGATCATTAGCAATAAAAAGGAAAAAAAATGTAGCGTAAAAATGCCATGATCGTAAAAATAATATCTTTTTTTATCATGAAAAAGCCATAGCATAAAGGCAAATACAGGCATATAGATAAACAATACTTTTGGCAGATTCGCTATAAATGACTGGCTGAATTTTTCAACAATTTCTTCGTTGGTATTTTCTTCTTTTACTGAAAGCCACTTTTTGAGAAACCAATATTCTGTTTTGCCGACTTTTGCTTTTTCATTGCCATGTTTTTGTATCCATTCTAATTCTTTGGTTCCTTTGTAGCCAAAATTGGTGATGTTTTTTGGATCAATGTCTTTGGTAACCTGCAATATTTTTTTAAGGGTATCATTTTCTTTCTGTGTGATGATGCCAATTTTGGTAAGTCCATCTACACTTTTTTCTTCAATATGCAATGAGTCTAATGTTGGAGCCACTTGCTCTACTTTGTTTTTGACATTCGTTACAGTGATTTTGGCATTTTCAGCAGGAAATAAGGATATCAGCAAAAAAGTAATAAAACTCGTAAAAATATACAAGCGCATAGGTGCTAAAAATGATTTTCGTTTTCCCGATGTATATGCTTTGGATACAGCGGCTGGTTTAAAGAGCAGGTAAAAAATAGTTCGCCAAAATGAATTGTCGTAATGGGTTAAATCTTGAAAAAAATGGGTAAACAAGTGATGAAAAGTGATTTTAGTTTCACTGTTTTCCTGGCCGCAATGTGGACAAAACCGATGCTCAACCTTTTTGTTGCAGTTTAGGCAGTTGTTCTCCGATCGTATTTTTTCTTTTGCCATCAGTGTTATTTATTTCATTTTCACAATATTGGGAATAAAGACATTTTAAATTGAAGAGGCCTAAACCCCTAATTGCTTTAGGTTTTAATTTTTTGTTGAAATTAAATCAGATTTATTATGCGCATTTTTTCTTTTGGGATTTAGGAATGTTCCAATTTGTATTTGGTTAATAACGAGTTAAGGGCTTCATAATAAGCGCTTAAATTTTTTAGCGTTATTTCCGGATTTTTTTTCTGTTGGAATTGTTATTGGCATTTCGTCTAAATATTTCAACAATTCAGGATATTTATCTTTAATAATCATGGTGATTTCCATAATTCTTGAATTAAAATCATTTTCAATTTGGGCAAAATTCACTTTTTTGTTGGTGATTTGTTCCTCAAAAACCGACCGAATTTCTTTATGAAGTTTGTTTGTGTGCTGATTTACTGAATCTATAAACTTTTTAAGTTGGCTATTGAATTCAACTGGGTTTTCCATATTGCTCAAATGGCCGGCATTGGAAATGATATGCAATGCGGAATTTTTTATTTTTTCGTGCATGGCTTTTGCTGCTTCCGGCGGCGTGATTTTGTCTTCTTTTCCCACCAAAATAAGCACGGGCACTTTTATTTTCGGCAGTTTGCTGCAGGTTTCTTTGCGATTTGCCATAGCGTGTAAACTATTGTAAAGTGATTGTTTGGAGGTTTTCATAATCATTTCTTTAACAGCGGCAATTTCTTCTGAATTTGTTTTAAAAGATTGAGGCGCAAACAATTTAGGAATCAGGCCGTCGGCTAATTTTTCCACCCCGTTTTCTTTGACACCTACAATAGTCTTCATTCTGTTTTCTTTTGCTTCTAATGAATCGGCAGTGCAATTTGTGTCGCTTAATATAAGTGCACTAAAACGATTTGGATGGTTTTCAATGGCGTTCAGGGCAATATATCCGCCCATGGATAAACCGCACAGCATGGTTTTTTCAATCTTCAAGGCATCCATAAAACACATTAAATCTTGTGCAAAAAGGTCAATGGAGAAGTCAATAGCGCCAAGGTCAGTATCTCCATGTCCGCGAATATCATAGGCAATCACTCGATAATTGTCTTTTAATTTTTCAACCTGATTGTCCCACATTGATTTATTTAATGGAAAACCGTGAAGGAAAATGATAACCGGCGCTTTTTTAGGCCCTTCATCATTATAACTTACGTTGATATCATTCACTGGTATTTTGATATTGTTTCCTGTCTGTCTCATAGGGTTTTGTTTTTATTGGGATTTTAATGTTTATGATCCGAAGCCAAAAAAGGGAGTTCGAAGTTAAATTCACCCATAAAACTCCATCTTACATCTTCTGTCTCCCTTATTCCGTTTTTTTTTTATGTTGCTGCTCTTTATTGTCCTAAATTGATACAATTATATTTTCATTTCCGGCTTTCTTGCCGAAAATAAGTTTGCCGTACCCAATCTTAAATTTTAATTGTCCTGTTCTAAGTTGGAAAGAAGATAGGTCTTAAATTAAACAGCTGCCGGACTTGATGTTTGGTTTATCAGGTAATTTTCAATACCCATTTGATCCATTTGTGAATGTTGTGTTTCAGCCCAATCTGCGTGGCCTTCTTCCATACCCAATATTTTGGTTAGCAAATCGGCAGTGATTTGATCGCCAACCTCGCGGGCAAGTTTAATGGCGTCATTATAAGCGCGAACTGCATTAAGCTCGTCGTCGCTGTCGTTATTGATGATTTCCGGCACTGTTTTTCCAATTTTTATGGAATTAAGTTTGGACACGGTTGGTGTGCCATCCAAAAAAATAATTCGTTCAATAAGCCACTCGGCATGGTGCATTTCATCCATTGCCTGAGAGCGGATTGCTCCATGAAGTTTTCCATAACCCCAGCTTTCGCATATTTCAGCATGTACCATATATTGGTTTATGGCAGTTAGCTCATCAGCCAATAGTGAATTTAATACGGTAATTAATTTTGCATTTCCTTTCATTTTTGCTCTATTTTAGTTTATTATTATTCTTAAATTTTCAATTTGTAAAGTTCGTCACTTTTGTATGGAGAGGTGTTACAGAACTATTAAAAAAAGTTACATATTTCACACTTTAAAGAAAAATCCAAACCCTATCATTAGTATTAATTTTGCACTAAACCCGAATTTGAACAACAAAATAAAATGATCACTATTTTCGATCTTCCCAACTTTTTGGTGGGCGTTTCCCTTTGGGTCAGGCTTTCCGTTTCAATCTTTTTTTGAGAGGAAAAATCTCAAAAAAAGGATTTCCACTTCAATCCTTAACGCAAAAAGTGACCTTAATTATAATTTGGTTATTTCTGCAAATCTTTAAGGTCGCCAAAATGTTGATTTTAGCTTTTTTTATCTGTATTCCAATCCCAAATTACAATACGCCATTCAGTTTCGTTAAAATCTTTATAGGCGTGAATTTCTTCAAAACCAACTCTTTTGTGCGCGGCTCTTGAACGCGTATTTTTCGTTGCAATTTCTGTTATGGCAAAATCAAAATCAGTTTTAAAATAGTTTTTAAAAGCTTCATAACCGCCATCAAACAAACCTTGTCCGCGATATTTTTTATGAATGCAAACTTGGCCCATCACAATATAATTGTAATCGGAAACCAGTTTTCCTTTGTATTTTATTTTGTCAAAAGTTTCAAACATCGGAATCAAAATAGGAATGTCGTATTTCGATTTTTTTGTCATAGCCAAGGCATAGCCAACTATTTCGTTTTTGTCTTTTATAATAATATTTCGGGCTTCGGCCTGCATTTTCTCCAAGACTTCCAAAGAGTGGGTTACGGACAAAAATCCATGGTTTTGTCTTTCAATTTCTGTCAAATTTTCAAGTAAATTGATTTTCTGCAAAGCTATAATTCCCGAAAGATCTTCGGTTGTTTTTGAGGTTGTGTAAGTGATCATAATTTAATTAATACAGTAATTTTATTAATATTTAAAGCCTTTGACATCTATATTTATATTTTTTAGTTTCTCTTTTAAAGCTTCATATTCTTTTTCTGTGATCACATTTCGGTCTTTTAAAAAGTTAAGGTTTTCTATTTGTTTTTCAACAGGTAAATCTATGTCGATTACGGCATATTTCTCCTTCAGAAAAGTGAAGGTTCTTGTTTTAAGGGTCTCCAAAAATTCTGTGATCGCTTCTTTATTCGGATTTTTGTCGTAAAAATCAATTAAATAACCGCTTAATGTTGTGATGTACATCATGTATTTTCTGCTTAAAATAGTCAGCAATAAAAAAAACACAAATAACAAACCTGAAAAAAATGTCAAAACCATATAAATTCCAAAAGGAATTCGGAATATTTCAAAGAAAGTAAGGCTAAAAATAAGTCCTAAAGCTATCGTAATCCAGAGGAATAATCTGCTGGTTTTAGTTTCTCTTGTAATGGCGTCTGGGATAATTTCATCAAAAGGTATAAAAATTTCCTTGGCGTTTAAAAAATTTCCTGAATAATAGGTAATTCCGTCACTTTCAAATTCAACTCTTTTTGAATTAAAGAATCTTTTTTGCTTAAATTCTTCCATTTTATGTGGTTTTTGTTGATACTTTATAGTCCTAAAAAATTAGTTTTCATAGAAACGCAATCTGTTTTTCATCAAATTTAGTTCATTTTCAAGATCATTTATTTTTTGCAATAAATTAAACGCAATATCAATTCCTTCAATATTGATATTCAAATCACGGTGCATTCTAATCATTTTTTCAATATCGTTTATTTTTTCATTATGGATATAATGCAACTCTTCAATGGTGGTAATTTGAATCAGGCCAATTTCATTTAAACTACTGAAAAACGACATCTCAATCTTGTAAAGTTCACATAATTTATGAAGCGGTATAAATTTTTCTTTGCTCATGACGGTCTTAATTTAGCAAGTTCCGTAAACAGTTGTTTTTCTTTTTCCGTAAGGTTTTTAGGCATTTTTATATGATAAGTGATGTATAAATCACCAAATTCACCTTCTTTTTTATAAACCGGAAACCCTTTTCCTTTCAGTTTTACTTTTGTGCCGTTTTGGGTTTCTGGCGCAATTTTTAGCTTTGCTTTTCCGTCAAAAGTATCAACAGTGATTTCTCCACCCAATATTGCTTTGTACAAGTCTAAATCGACTTTTGTGTACAAATTATCGCCATCCAATTTAAATTTGGTGTTGTTTTCAATGGTAAATGTAATGTTTAAATCACCTTTCGGACCGCCATTGACGCCTTCTCCGCCGTGTCCTTTAATTTTTATGACTTGTCCGTTTTTAACGCCTGCCGGTATGGTAAGCCTAATATTTTTGCCGTTGATGGTTAAGGTGCGTTTGTGGGTTTCGTAAACGTCTTTTAGGTTGAGATTTAAAGTCGCATTTAAGTCTTGCCCTCTAAATTTTGTGCCACTTCCAGTTCTTCCTCTGGCAGAACGGCCGCCAAACATAGATTCAAAAAAGTCAGAATAATCACCGCCGCCAAAATCGCCACCACCGCCAGAGCCAAAGCCGCCGCCAAAGCCAC
>PHDE01000187.1 GCA_002842505.1 Bacteroidetes bacterium HGW-Bacteroidetes-3
CTTATTGCCATTGAAGGCGATTTAGTGGCACCGAGACAAAATGAATATGCACGTGCCGATAAAGCGGTTGCCTGGACTATTTTGGCAAAAATTTACTTGAATGCCCAGGTTTATATTGGTGTAGATAAAAATACCGAATGTATTGAGAGTTGCAAAAAAATCATTCAATCAGGTTATTCTTTGGCATCAGATTATTCGCTGAACTTCTTAGCGGATAACGACTTTAATGAAGCTGGCATGAACGAAATTATTTTCGCTACAGTTTCTGACGGTGTTGTAACCCAAAACTATGGAGCCACAACAGTAATCATAAATGGTGAAGTAGGAAGTTTGGAAAAAAATACTATTGCTTTAGGAGCGCAAGGTTGGGGTGGCGCTTTAAGAGTTAGGAAACAATTCGCCAATAAATTCTTAGGTGGTGCTGTTCCTTTAACCGACAAAAGAAATACCATTCTTACCGCAGGCAGAAACATTGATATTGTAGATGTGGGAGACAGAGATTCAGGATTTATCATTACAAAATACAAAAATGTGACTTCAACAGGCGTTGCAGGTCCAGACCCTACTTTTGTTGACACTGATTTTCCTATGTTCAGATTGGCCGATGTTTATTTAATGTATGCTGAAGCTGTTGTTAGAGGCGGCGCAGGAGGAACAACTGGTGAAGCTGTTAATTATGTGAATTTATTGAGAACAAGGGCAAATTCAACATTGATAACATCATCTGCTTTAACTTTAGATTTTTTAATTGATGAAAGATCAAGAGAATTGTATTTTGAAGGACACCGAAGACAGGATTTGATAAGATTTGGAAAATTCACCGGCAGCAGCTACAATTGGGCATTCAAAGGAGGAAGTCCAACTGGTATTGCTTTACCAAGCCATTTTAATGTCTATCCAATTCCGGCCAACAATATGGCAGCAAATCCTAATTTAACCCAAAACCCTGGTTATTAACCTAAAATCAAATTTAAGATGAAAAACATATTTAAATTTTTGTTCTTGTTAACCTTCACTGTCACGCTTTTTTCTTGTGACAATGAAGACCAAGCGCAATTGACAATATCGCCGAAAGGCGCAGGTGAAATTACCTCGCCTGAGGCAGGAACGGTTTTTGTGCTGAATCCTGAAGAAAACCAAACGAATACAATTTTTACAATTACTTGGAATTCTGCGAATTATGATGTACCTACAGCAATTAACTACGTGGTGGAATTTGCAAAGGCAGGTACTGCTTTCGCAGAACCATTTGTGGCCGGTTCAACTTCCAATACCTATTTGTCATTAAATATTGGTGAATTTAATGGTGCAGTGGTAGGTGCAGGTTTAACGCCTTTTACGCAAGAAGAACTTGAGGTAAGAATTACTTCCACCGTTGGAAGATTGGGAAGTACACCACAAATTTCTGAACCAATAACAATTTTAGTGACACCATTCACTACAGATTTGCCAATTATTGCAGTACCTGGATATCACCAAGGTTGGAAACCGGCAACAGCACCTTTATTGGCTTCATCAGCTTTTGGAAAAACTGATTATGAAGGTTTTGTTTGGTTGTCTATAGAAGGTGGAGACTCTGAAGGCTTTAAATTTGTTGGTCCAGATGCAACTGGTTTTATTGATTGGGGTGCAGGTCCCGAATATGGAGATGATGGAACATTTACCGGAAAGCTAGTAACAAAAGATGGTAAAAATTGTAAAGTTGCTGCTACAGGATATTATTTTGTAAAAGCTGATACTGATAAGCTTACATACACAACAGAAATCATGAATTGGTCTTTAACCGGTAATGCTACTGCTCTCAGCTGGCCTCCAGGAGGTTCAGATGGTGTAGCTGGCAATGATTATGATATGACTTATGACCCTGATACAAAAACGCTATCGGTAACTTTAGATTTAACTGCTAATTTCATAAAATTTAGAGCAAATGATGCTTGGGATATAAACCTAGGTGATACTGGAGCTGATGGATTATTGGAGTTTGGAGGTTCTGATATTGCAATATCTGAAGCCGGAAATTACACTGTAACTTTAGATTTAAGTAAACCTAGAGAATATACTTATTCATTAGTTAAAAATAATTAAAATTATAACCATGAAATATATATATAAAATAGTATTGCTTTCATTAGTCATCATAGGATTTGTTTCCTGTGATGCCAATGAAAACTTTGAGATATTGCCTCCTCAAGATGGAATTACCATCAACAATCCTGTGAATGGCTCTACAGTTGTATTGGATGACACCAATATATCAAACCCGGGGTTAACCATAAACTGGTCTGCTCCCACTTTATTGGGCACTGGTGCATCTTTTAACGTTGAAGTGGCACTTACGGGTACAGATTTTGCCGCTCCCGTGGTTATTGGAACAACAGAAACTAACGTTATTAATTTAACCGTAGTTGAATTAAATACCTTAGCATTAGATGTTTTGGAAATTCCCGGTGAAACTACTGCCAGTATTGACATAAGGATTGTTTCTGGAGAGCAAGTATCAAATCGAGTTTCCGTTATATTGACTCCTTTTAGCATAGAATTCACTGAATTATATTTAACTGGTTCATTAACGGCTTGGGAGCCTGCACAAGGATTACCATTCACTAGACTTGGATTTAATGAATTTGAAATAACTGTTGATTTAGCGGATGGTGATGCATTTAAATTTATTCCTCAAACAGATAAAGGATGGGATGGCGCTTGGAAAGAAGATCCAAATAACCCTGGTACATTAATTGATGAACCTGGAGATCCAAATATAAGTGGATATCCTGCAGGTAAATATAAAATTTATGTAAATTTAAATACATTTACTTTTACGGTAACTCAAATTACTGCACCTCCAACTCTTTTCATTGTTGGAGATAATACAACCCCTAATTGGAACCCTGGCATTTCTCCTCAAATGAATTTGGTAAGTGAGGGCGTATTTGCCTTGGTTATTGAACTTCAAGGACCTTCTAAAGGATTTAAATTTATCCCAACAAATGTAAATTATGATGGTGATTGGGGTGAAGACCCTGCCAATCCAGGCACAATTATCCAAGATGGTGAACAAAACCTATCGGGTTATGAGGCTGGTAAATACCTTGTAATTGTTGATTTTAATACCTTAACTTACAAAGTAACTGCAGTTAATAGTTTATATATGGTAGGTTCAATTACCAATCCTGATTGGAATCCTGCTATTTCTCCTCAAATGAGTGAAGCAAGCCTTGGTATTTATTCACTAGTTGTAGATATTGCAGATGGTGATGGCTTTAAATTTATTCCAACGAATGCAGGTTATGATGGAGATTGGGGTGAAGACCCTGCCAAGCCTGGATCAATTATTCAAGATGGTGAAGTAAACTTATCAGGTTATGCTGCCGGAAAATATGTAGTTGCTGTTAATTATAACACTTTAAGTTTTACGGTATCTGCTGTAAGCGCTCTTCCAACAAACCTTTACTTAGTAGGTCAATTCAATGGATGGAACGCAGGAGCTGCTCTTCCGTTTACTAAAATATCCTCTGGCATTTTTGAAATCACACAAACTTTAACAGCTGGTGGAGAAGGATTTAAATTTTTACCGCAACAAGATTGGCCAAATGATTGGGGAGAAAGTAAAACTTCTCCTAAAGTTCTTGAACAAGGTGCTGAACAAAATGTAATTGTTAACGCTGATGGAACTTATGTTATAACTGTTGACTTTAACAAAGGAAATTTCTCAACTGTTTTACAATAATAAATAAAAGGCTGTTCTCGAGAACAGCCTTTTTTCAACATTTTAACTTATTGCTATGAACCGGTTTACATAATAAAATCGGTTCATTGCATTTAGTTTTTAAACTTCTGCTCTCATGAAAATAAAACTACACATATTACTTTTTTTGCTTCCCTTTTTTGCTTTTTCGCAAGCAGTGACAACAGTGCCAACAATTCCTACGGCAAACAGTCAAATTACGGTCACTTTCAACGCAGTTGGAACTCCATTAGAAGGCTATACCGGTGATGTTTACGCACATACCGGCGTTACGGCCAATGGCGTACGATGGTCAAATGTAATTGGAACTTGGGGCACAAATACCACCCAGCCAAAACTAACCAGATCAACCACAAATGCCAATTTATACACTTTGGTTATAACACCTACGGTTTATGCATTTTATAATGTTGCCACCACTGTAGCCATTACCGAATTAAATTTTGTTTTTAGATCTTCAGACGGTAACACAAAAAATGGCCCAGATATTTTTGTGCCTATTTTTGCAGCAGGCTTAAACATTGCCTTTACAAGCCCTGCAAACAACAGTGCTTTCAACCTAAACAGCAGCATTACCATTTCAGCGGAAGCTTCCGTAGCCTCCAATTTAGAACTTTTTGTGAATGGCATTTCAAAAAAAACAGCGACCAATGCCACCACTATTTCAACTTCTTATTTATTAACAACCGCAGGAAATCAAATCCTTAAAGCTGTGGCGACAAATGGCACTGAAGTAAAAGAAACAACGATCAACATCTTCGTAAAAACACCAACAGTAAACGCCACAAAACCTGCAGGCTTAAAGTATGGCCTCAATAAAAACCCTGATAATTCAGTAACTTTTTTATTGAAAGCGCCACTAAAAAATGATGTGTTGATTTTAGGCGATTTCAACGCCTGGACATTAGATGCCAATTACCAAATGAAAAAGGACGGGGAAGATTTTTGGCTTACAGTTCCCAGCTTGAAGATAAATACAGAATACGCCTATCAATATTTAATAGATTATGCCATTAAAGTGGCCGATCCTTATTCAGAAAAAATATTGGATCCCCAAAACGATCAATATATAAAACCCGGAAATTATCCAAACCTTAAGGCCTACCCCACCAATTTAACCACTGGATTTGTTTCAACTTTTTTAATTAATGAACCTGCCTATACTTGGAATGTGGCCGATTTTATAAAACCGGCACAAAACAATTTAATTATTTATGAATTGTTAGTGAGAGATTTTACAGAATCTGATTCTTATAATGAAGCGTTAACACATTTGGATTATCTGCAATCGCTTGGCGTAAATGCCATTGAATTGATGCCAATAAATGAGTTTGAAGGCGCCGACAGCTGGGGCTATAATCCAGCTTTGTATATGGCTTTAGACAAAGCCTACGGAACAAAAAACGATTTCAAAAAATTTGTGGACGCCTGTCACGCCCGTGGCATTGCTGTATTGGCCGATGTTGTTTTTAACCATTCGTTCGGACAATCGCCTTTGGTTCAAATGTATTGGGACAGCGCCAACAGCAAACCTGCGGCAAACAATCCTTGGTACAACGTAAACCATAACTTGGTCGACAACACAAGCGCACATTGGGGCTACGATTTTAACCACGAATCAACTTACACAAAAGCATTTTTTAAAGATGTGTTAAGCTATTGGATGAACGAATATAAAATTGACGGATTCAGGTTTGATTTCACCAAAGGGTTTTCAAACACCTTATATTTTGGGGCTGACAACTGGGCAAGTGCCTTTGACCAATCCAGAATAGATATTTTAAAAGGTTATGCCGACCATGTTTGGAGCAACAAACCATCTAACAAACCTTATGTCATTTTTGAGCATTTATCAGACAATTCCGAAGAAACAGTATTGGCAAATTATGGCATTATGCTTTGGGGAAATATGAACCACGCCTACAACCAAAATACGATGGGTTGGGTTGATCAATCTGATATTTCCTGGATTTCCTACAAAAACAGAAATTGGAACAACGCGAATGTTGTGGGTTATATGGAAAGCCATGACGAAGAACGGTTGATGTATAAAAACCTGCAATTCGGAAACAGCACCAACAGCGCCCATAACGTTAAAGATTTAAATGTCGCTTTGGCAAGGCAAGAACTTGCCGGAATGTTCTTTTTTACCATTCCCGGACCAAAAATGATTTGGCAGTTTGGGGAATTGGGCTATGACATCAGCATTGATAATCCTGGAAGGGTGGATAGAAAACCTATTCATTGGGATTATGTTGCCAATGCCAACAGAAAACAAATTTACAATACTTGGGCTACGCTTACCGCTTTTAAAAAGAAATATCCCGATGTTTTTAACACCGCCAATTTTACGTTGAATACAGGAAATTCTTTAACAAAATCTATCGTGTTAAGAGGCACTTCCACGGATGTGGTGATTGTGGGGAATTTTGATGTCACCGCTAAATCTATCACCGCCAACTTCACAAAAATAGGAACTTGGTATGAGTATTTTACGGGTGAAGAAAAAAATA
>PHDE01000188.1 GCA_002842505.1 Bacteroidetes bacterium HGW-Bacteroidetes-3
TAAATTTTTCCGCAGGTGGCTTTCAAGCTAAATACGGAGACAAACTTTCCTCGGTTTTAGACATCACTTATAGAACGCCAACCGAATTATCAACCACCATCAATGCAAGTTTGTTGGGCGGAAGCGCGACTGTTGAAGGTGTGATGCTTCAACATAAATTAAGTGCTATTTTTGGCGTAAGATACAGAGATAACAGTTTGTTTATCAATAGTAAAGATATTGAAACGACCGCGAAACCAAATTTTACCGATGCCCAAACATTCTTGTCTTATGCCGTAAATCCCAAATTAAAAATCGATTTTCTGGGGAATTTTTCGCTCAACAATTACAATTTTACGCCGCAATCACGCAGGACAAAATTTGGAACCATCAGCAATCCGCAGGAATTGATTGTGTATTATGAAGGACAGGAAAAAGACAAGTTCAAAACGGTATTTGGCGCTTTAAAAGGAAGTTATCAAGTAAATGAAAACTTAAATTTAAGTGCAACAACCTCAAGCTATCATACGGTTGAAGAAGAACATTTCGATATTTTGGCAAGTTATAATTTGGGGGAAATAAACAGCGATTTTGGTTCCGATAATTTTGGGGATGTTGTCTCTTCGAAAGGAATCGGCTCACAATTAAGTCACGCCAGAAATGATTTGGACGCTTTAATAACCAACTTTGAAATAAATGGCACTTTCAAAAAGAGCAGCCATCAAATAGATTTTAGCATTAAATACCAAAATGAAGACATAAAAGACCGCATGAATGAGTGGGAAGTGATTGATTCCATTGGATTTAGTGTGCGACCGCCAAATTTTGTTTCAAATAACCAGCCTTATGAACCTTTTACCGGCGAATTGCTGCCTTTTCAAAGTATCAACGCTAAAAATCACGCTAAAATAGACCGATTGGTTTGGTTTGCGCAATACAGCAAAAATGCCTTTTGGAACAACCATAAAATTTGGTACAACCTAGGTCTTCGTTCCCATAATTGGAATGTAAACGGCGACAATATTGAAACTGTAAACCAAATTATTTATAGTGTTCGCGGGCAATTCGCCATAAAACCCGATTGGGAAAAAGATATGCTTTTCAGAATTTCGGGTGGCATGTACCACCAACCGCCATTTTATAAAGAACTAAGAGACCAAACCGGAACCGTAATTCCGACAGTTGATACCCAAAAATCATTTCAAATAGTTTTAGGAAACGATTATGGCTTTAACTTATGGGAAAGGCCTTTTAAATTGGTTTCTGAAATTTATTATAAAAATTTGACGGATGTAAATACGTATACCGTTGACAATGTAAAAGTGCGATACACTGCCGATAATAATGCGAAAGCTTACGCTACGGGATTCGATTTGAGATTGAATGGAGAATTTGTTCCCGGCACGGAAAGCTGGGTAAGCATCGGATTTTTAAAAACAGAAGAAAACAAAAACAACCAAGGTTATATACCGCGCCCCACCGACCAGCGTTTTAAATTTGGGATGTTGTTCCAAGATTATGTTCCCAACATCCCAAACATAAAAATGTATTTAAATTTGGTTTTTAACACTGGCGTTCCCGGTGGCTCTCCCTCCTATTTGAATCCGTACCAATTTCAAAACCGGTTAAATGCTTACAAAAGAGCAGATATTGGAATTTCTTATGTTTTTACTGATGCCAAAAACCAATATCAAACCGGCTGGAAAAGTAATTTAAAAGAATTTTCCGTGGGTTTTGAAATCTTTAATATGTTCGATGTTCAAAACGCCATCACCAATACTTGGGTACGCGATGCGTTTTCCAAACAATTTTACGGCATCCCAAATTATATGACCCAACGGGTGCTGAATATTAAAATGGATGTGAAGTTTTAGGTTGTTGTTTATTTGTTTAATTGTTGAATCGTTGAATCGTTGAATCGTTGAATTGGGTAATGGTTAATTCGTTAAATTTTTTAACTGCTAAAACGTTTCAAGTTCCAATATCCAATAGTCCAAAATACCAATAATCTAAACTAAAATCTGGCTCGCGTGCTCTTTCGTTTTAACTTTTGTAATGACGTTTTCAATAATTCCATTTTCGTCAATCACAAAAGTAACCCGGTGAATACCGTCAAATTCGCGACCCATAAATTTCTTTGGTCCCCAAACGCCAAAAGCATTAATTACTTTTTTGTCTTCATCTGCCAATAACGGAAAAGGCAAATTGTATTTCTCCATAAAACTTTGCTGGCGCTTTGCCGAATCTGCGCTTACGCCCAAAACTTCATAACCTTTCGCCAAAAAAGAATGATAATTGTCCCGCAAATTGCAAGCTTCCATCGTGCAGCCGGGCGTGCTGGCCTTCGGATAAAAGAACAACACCAGTTTTTTCCCTTTGTAATCCGATAATTTAACAATATTTCCCTGTTGGTCAAGCGCTTCAAAATTTGGTGCGGCATCGCCTATTTTTAATGTTTTCATTTTCTAAGTTTAAAAGTTTAAAAGTTGAAAGTTAAAAAGTAAAAATCAGAAATAAAATGATATGGGGATAAAGTTTTTAAAATCACTTTAAAAACTTTTAACTTTACAACTTTAATATTAATATGAACGGACAGGTCGCGACCTGTCCCTACTTTTAAACCCTGAACGGACAAGTCGCGACTTGTCCCTACTTTTAAATAAATAAAAATGACCAAAGCCGAAAAAGTTCAATTTGTAATTGACACCCTCGAAAAAATATATCCGAATCCGCAAATACCGCTGCTCCATAAAGATCCTTATACGCTTTTAATTGCCGTGTTATTATCGGCGCAAAGCACCGATGTTGGCGTGAATAAAATCACGCCAAAGTTATTTGCCAAAGCCGATAATCCTTATGATATGGTGAAACTTTCGGTGGAAGAAATTAGGGAAATTATAAAACCTGCCGGTTTATCGCCTATGAAATCGAAAGGAATTTACGGCTTGTCGAAAATATTGATTGAAAAACATGGCGGAAAAGTGCCTAAAAATTTTAAAGACTTGGAGGAATTGCCGGCAGTCGGACATAAAACAGCGAGTGTGGTGATGTGCCAGGCTTTTGGAATTCCAACTTTTCCTGTGGATACGCATATTCATAGGCTGATGTATCGGTGGAATTTAACCAACGGAAAAAACGTAGTGCAAACAGAAAAAGATGCCAAAAGATTATTTCCAAAGGAATTGTGGAATAAACTGCATTTACAAATTATTTATTATGGTCGGGAATATTCACCTGCAAGGAGCTGGAATTTTGAAAAGGATGTCATCACAAAAACAATCGGCAGAAAATTTTTTTTAGAAAAAAACCCACTTTAGGTTATAAAGTGGGTTTCCAAAGAACATTAATTCAAATGTAATTCAATATGGTTGTTTTTGTTGGTTTTAACTATTCTCAATTGCTGGGAGTAGTTTAGTAAATATTGAATTATTTCGGGTCTGGGCTGCTCCATCATTGGAGACTTTTGAGAGTAGAGTTTCATCATAAATAGTTGGTTTATACTACTTAAACGATAAAACTTTACCTTTATTGTGTTAATATTTAGTTAACTAAAATAATATTGTGTTTTTCTATTAATTTTCTCAAATTTATCAAAGCGTAACGCATTCTGCCCAACGCGGTATTGATGCTCACATCGGTATTTTCCGCTATTTCCTTAAAACTCATATCCTTATACATTCGCATCACCAAAACTTCTTTTTGATCTTCAGGCAATTCTTCCACCAATTTTTGAACATCCGATAAAATTTGTTCTTTAATGATCTGATTTTCAACAGATAGCATTTCATCGCTCAACACGTCAAAAATATCAAAATCATCGGTGTTGTTAAATTTAGGCAACCGTTTATTGCGTCGGAAATGATCTATAATCAGGTTGTGCGAAATACGCATCACCCAAGGTAAAAACTTACCTTCTTCATTATAAGCACCTCTTTTTAAGGTGTTTATAACTTTAATAAACGTGTCTTGAAAAATATCTTCGGCGACTTCCCTGTCTGAAACTTTCGACAGTATAAAACTAAAAATTCGTTGCTTATGACGAATTATTAAGATCTCTAACGATTTTTCATGTCCATTGATGTAATTGTTGACCAGAACGCTGTCAAGAATAGTTTTACTTTCCATAATTTAAATACATTATAGGGGTTGGTTAAATGTGTATTTATCTAATTTTTATAAAAAGTAATGTTGCGGAATAGGCGCTTTTTTAAGAATATATTAAACAAATATCAGCAATTATTTTCAGAAATACAATTTTTTTTGAATAAAATTAAAATCTATTGCATCCTTAAAATTTATCATTAATATCACTCCGCTTTTTTAATGAATACAAAATCGCTTTGCAGTCATTTTCAATTTTTGTCAGTACCTTTGCAAATATTCAGTTTTTAAGGAAAATGACTCACAATATCGAAGCACTTAGCCCAAAGGAAAATATACTCATAAAAGGAGCAAAACTCCATAATTTAAAAAATATTGATGTTGCCATTCCCAGAAATAAGTTGGTGGTGATTACCGGACTTTCGGGTTCGGGGAAATCGAGTTTGGCATTTGACACGTTGTTTGCCGAAGGGCAACGCCGATATGTAGAAAGTTTATCGTCGTATGCCCGCCAGTTTTTAGGAAGGCTAAACAAGCCAAATGTAGATTATATCAAAGGCATTTCGCCTGCCATTGCCATTGAACAAAAAGTAAATTCCACCAATCCGCGTTCAACAGTTGGCACTTCAACAGAAATTTACGACTATTTAAAACTGCTTTTTGCCAGAATCGGAAAAACCTATTCGCCTATTTCAGGAAATGAAGTAAAAAAACAAACCGTAGCCGATGTTATCAATTATATAAAAAGTTTAGAAGTTGATACAAAAGTTTTGCTTTTGGCGCCCGTACATATTCCCGAAAAAAGAAGTTTGTTGCAAACCTTGAAAATATTGGCGCAACAAGGGTATTCCAGAATAAAATACAAAGGTGAAATTATTAGAATTGAAGAAATTGACACAGAAATTGAACACGATTTTCATTTGGTGATCGACCGAATTGTTGTTCAGGACAATGAAGATTTTTATAACCGATTGGGTGATGCCATACAAACTGCTTTTTTTGAAGGAAAAGGTGAATGTATTATTGAAGATTTAAATGCCAAAACACAAACAGTTTTTAACAACAAATTCGAATTAGACGGCATTCAGTTTTTGGAACCAAACACGCATTTATTCAGTTTTAACAATCCGTACGGTGCTTGTCCGGCTTGCGACGGTTTTGGAAATGTGATTGGTATTGATGATGATTTGGTGATTCCAAACACTTCTTTGTCCATTTATGAAAACGCTATTTTGCCTTGGAAAACAGATTCGTTTGCGCCATACAAAAACGACTTGATTGACAATGCATATAAATTTGACATACCAATCCACAAACCTTGGTTTCAGCTTTCGGAAGTGCAAAAAGAACTTATTTGGAAAGGCAATAACTCTTTCCAGGGAATCCACGATTTTTTCAAATATTTAGAAGAAAAAAGCTATAAAATTCAATACCGCGTGATGCTTTCCCGCTATCGCGGAAAAACTAAATGTGCAGTTTGTAACGGAAAACGACTAAGGTCAGAAAC
This sequence comes from Bacteroidetes bacterium HGW-Bacteroidetes-3, assembly GCA_002842505.1. GTDB lineage: Bacteria > Bacteroidota > Bacteroidia > Flavobacteriales > Flavobacteriaceae > Lutibacter. Next base: position 5,588 of record PHDE01000188.1, read on the forward strand.
CAACAACATTAAAATAGCCCACAAAAACATCAGCGAATTGGTCGATTTGCCACTAAATGAATTGGCCGATTTCTTCAAAAACATACAGCTCAATAGTTACGACCAACAAATTGCCAAACGATTGCTGGTGGAAATCAACAACCGATTGCAATTTTTAAATGATGTTGGCTTGAGTTATTTAACCTTAAACAGAACTTCCACCACCTTGTCCGGCGGTGAAAGTCAGCGCATTAACCTAGCCACTTCGCTGGGAAGCAGTTTGGTGGGTTCTATGTATATTTTAGATGAGCCAAGTATTGGTTTGCATCCAAAAGATACCGAACGTTTGATAAAAGTATTGAAGGATTTGCGCAATTTGGGAAATACCGTGATTGTGGTTGAACACGATGAAGATATCATGAAAGCGGCCGATTTCATTATTGATATTGGTCCGGAGGCCGGTACTTTTGGCGGCGAAATTGTAGCAGAAGGAAATTATGCTGCAATTTTAAAATCCGATTCGCTGACAGCAAAATACTTAAACCATCAGTTAAAAATTGAAGTTCCCAAAATCCGCAGAAAAACCAACCTAA
>PHDE01000189.1 GCA_002842505.1 Bacteroidetes bacterium HGW-Bacteroidetes-3
AAATTGCCGGGAAATTCCGTCGGCATGGCCAATGGGAATGGTGGCAGTTTTAACGGTTTCTGTAGCTTTAAAAGCACGATTATAACCCACTGTTTCGCCTTTTTCAACGGTTTGAATTTGTGAAATAACCGATTTTAAGGTAATCACATTTTTTAGTTTTGCGGTTTCGGCCTCATCGTTTGCAAAACCATAAAGTCCAATTCCTAAACGCACCATATCAAATTGCGCTTCGGAAGCGTAATTGACAATGCCGGAAGTGTTTAGCATGTGCCGAAAAGGCGTGTTGGAAAGTTTCGGAATAAGTAGGTTGGAAATTTCTTTAAAGGCGTTTATTTGCTGTAAAGTAAACGTTCTTTCATTTAAATCCTCGCTGGCTGCGATATGCGAAAAAACGGAAGTGACAACAATTTCACGTTGATTTTTAAGCAACGACAAAATTTTAGGAATGTCCTTTTTTGAAAATCCAAGTCTGTTTAAACCTGTGTTAAATTTTAGATGAACCGGATAATTTTGAATGTTTAAATTTGCCGCGGCCTCAATAATTGCTTTTAATAAATTAATGGAATACGCAGTTGGTTCGAGATGGTGTTTTATAATATTTTCAAGATTTGTTTTTATGGGATGCAACACCAAAATAGGCGTTTTAATTCCGGCTTGCCGCAAAGCAACGCCTTCATCTAAATAAGCAACGGCAAAATAAGCGACTTTTGGTTCCAGAAATTTAGCAATTTCAACCGAACTGCTGCCATAACCAAAGGCTTTAACCACTGCCAACACTTTTGTTTCGGGAAGCAGTTTCGATTTAAAATGATTTAAATTGTGCTCAATGGCATTTAAATCAATTTCAAGCGCTGTAACGTGGCTATTTCCCATTTTTTTCTTTGGCTTTTTTGAGTTTTTCTTCAGTAACTGCTTTAAAATAAGCCGATCGGCTTAAAGGTTCGTATTCCTGGGTTTCACCCAGCAAAACAATTTCTTCGCTGGCGGCGGTTCTATGGCTGTAATGCGCCAAATTTCCTGTTCTTGTGCAAACGGCGTGAACTTTGGTCACATATTCTGCAGTTGCCATAAGCGCTGGCATTGGGCCAAACGGATTTCCTTTAAAATCCATATCCAAACCAGCCACGATAACACGAACGCCGCGATTTGCCAAATCGTTGCAAACAGCCACAATTTCATCGTCAAAAAATTGTGCTTCATCAATCCCAACAACATCAACATCACTGGCTAAAAGTCTGATATTTGCTGAAGAAGGCACCGGAGTTGAGCGAATTTCATTGGCGTCATGGGAAACTACTTTTTCCAGGTCATACCTCACGTCAATGGCAGGTTTGAAAATCTCCACTTTTTGTTTTGCAAACTGGGCTCTTTTGAGCCTACGAATCAGTTCTTCGGTTTTTCCGGAAAACATAGAGCCGCAAATTACTTCAATCCAGCCAAATTGTTCGTTATGATTTACTGTATTTTCAAGAAACATTTTGTAATTTCACGCTTGAAAGGTTATGGTAATTTTTTATTTTTAAACAAATACAATAAAAATATCGCAATATTTTTTTACATTCGTTTTTGTAAAATCATTTCATATTTTACGATTTTGATATGATACAAATTTATTAAAAATTAAACAGCAACACTCATTTAACACGTCAACTTATGCACAAAAAATTAAAAGCTGAATTGGTAAGTCTGGCAAACAGCATTTTGCTAATGAAAAACAAGGACGATGTAAATGCATTGCATAAAAGAGCACGCGATATTTATGAAAAACTCACGGTGTTGCGATTTGTGGAAGATTATGTCGAAAAAACACCAAACCTTTCTGATACGGAAGAAGAAACTATAAACACTATTCAACAGGAATGGGTTGAAGAGGCAGCATTTGACAGTAAAATGGTTACTGAAATTCACGAAGAAGCTTTGGAGAAAGAGGTTTTTTTGGAAGCCAAAATGAAAGAATTATTTAATGAGGGAGACACCATTATTAAAGAAACCGCTAAAAAAAGTTATTCGCTTCAAATCTCTTTGGAAGATGAATTTAAAGACGCCATTTCATCGGATATTGCAACCAATCTTTTTGAAAGGGCAACTAAGGAAAGTCCGGTAATTCAAGAAAAAACAGCAGAAAAACAAGAAAATAAACAGCGTTCTTTAAATGATGCTTTGTTTAAAAATAACATCCAGGTTGGCTTAAATGACCGCATCGCTTTTGTGAACCAGCTATTCGATGGAAGCCAACAGGATTTTAACCGTGTAATTTCGCAACTAAACTCCTTTAAAACGGAAGAAGAAGCCAAAAATTTTATTGAGGAATTTGTAAAACCGGATTACGATTGGAGCGCTAAAGAAGAATTTGAACAACGATTAATAAACTTAATTGAGCGTAAATTTTTATAATTCCCGTCATTGTGAGACTTTTTTCAAGTCGAGGCAATCTTTTAAATGAAACGTCATTGCGAGCGATAGCGCGGCAATCTGTCCTTATAATATGATAGCTATGAATTATCTTTTGCTGGAAGAAGAACTTAAAAAAAGAACAACACTCGACTATTTTTGGGGCAGAAAGCAGGATGATGAATTTGACAAGCTTACCAATTTTATTTACAAAACAGATTCTTTTGAAGCGGTTTTGGACCTCATTGAAATTACCTTTAAAAACCATCCGCAATTTAGCTTATACAAGAATTACGCCTTAAACAGGTGGTTTAACTTTTGGTCGGCAAAAGGCGTTGAAAGCATTTTTTGTGACCATGAAAATGTAAAGCCGCATTTAGATTCTTTTAACAAATTCACCGATTTCTATATTGAAAATATTCCGTTCGATCATAAAACCACTGTTTTCCCGAAAGGATTTGGAAAATCGGTACCTTATGGAATTTTGCATAAAAGCGAATTAATTGCGTGGCTGTATAAAAATCAGAGCCAGCAACAAAGAAAACACCATAAAAACAGACTTTTTATTGTTTTGGTAAATTATCAAGAAGATGATGCCAATTGGAAATTAAAATCGGAAATTACCTGGCTCAAAGAAATAGTTTCGGCTTATTTGCTTAATTTTGACCGATCAAAGCTTCACAGTTTTACTTTTGAAAATAAAATTGTTTATGCAGATATTATTTGGGCAATTAAAGCCCCCTAGCCCCCGAAGGGGGAATAAAAAAATAAAAGTAGGGACAGGTCGCGACCTGTCCGTTCTAAAAGTTGAGGTTCAATTAACAATGAATAAATACAATATTTTGAATTTATTTTAAAATAGGCTCCCTTTCCTTGGGAAAGGGTTGGGGATAGGAAAAAAATCAAAAACCAAAATCGTGAATTATATAGGTTCTAAACACAAGCTTTCTTCTTTTTTAAAAGAATCCATCGTTGACACAGTTGGGAGTGATTTGTCGAATCTGGTGTTTTGCGATTTATTTGCTGGAACCGGAAGTGTTGGACGAACTTTTAAGCCGTTGGTGAAACAAGTTATTGCCAATGATGTTGAGTTTTACAGTTATGTGTTGAACAGAAATTATATAGGAAACCACCAACAATTAATTTTTGAAGAACGGATTGGTTTCTTAAATAATTTAAAGGAATCGGAAGGATTCGTGTTTCACAATTACAGTGAAAACGGAAAGGAAGGACGATTGTATTTTTCCGCAGAAAACGGAAAAAAAATTGATGCCATTCGTCAGCAAATTGAAATCTGGAAAAAATCCGATGAAATTTCGGAAGACGATTATTATTTTTTATTGGCTTCCTTAATTGAAAGTGCCGATAAAGTGGCAAACACCGCATCGGTTTATGGCGCCTATTTAAAACAACTAAAAATATCGGCCCAAAAAGAAATGATTTTAAAACCAGCATTATTTACGTTGAACAGCAATAAACATCAGGTTTTTAATACCGACAGCAATGTATTAATTAAAGAAATTAAGGGAGATATTTTATATTTGGATCCACCATACAATAAACGGCAATACGGATCAAATTATCATTTATTGAACACCATTGCAAAATACGATTCATTTGTGCCCCAAGGAAAAACGGGTTTACGAAATTATTATCGTTCCGATTATTGTAAAAAAAATGAAGTCAAAAATTCTTTTGAGGAATTGATAAAAAATGCAAAATTTAAATATATATTTTTAAGCTACAACAATGAAGGATTAATGGCTGAAGATGACGTGAAAAATATTATGTCCGCTTACGGAAAATACAGCCTAAAAACCATAAATTACCAGCGATTTAAAGCCGATAAAACAGAAAACAGAAATCACACAGCAACCTCAACAGTTGAATATTTACACATTTTAGAAAAACAATGATGAAAGCAGCCCAATACAACCAACTTTTTGATGAAGTAATTAAAAAATACCACATTATTGATGAGGTGGATCAGCCATTTGAGAATCCCTTTGATTCCAAATCTTTTGAACATTTATTGTACAGAAAAAATTGGATTGACACCGTGCAATGGCATTATGAAGACATTATTCGTTTGCCAAATATTGATCCAGTTGAGGCGTTGGTTTTAAAGCGAAAAATTGATGCTTCAAATCAGGACAGAACTGATATGGTTGAATATATCGATAGCTATTTTTTGAATAAATTCAAAGATGTAACCGTAAAAAAAGGCGCAAAAATCAATTCGGAAACGCCTGCTTGGGCAATTGACCGACTTTCTATCTTAGCTTTAAAAATTTACCACATGCGAGAAGAAGCCACACGTGAAACGGCTTCCGAAGAACACAGAGCAAAATGTCAGGAAAAATTGAACGTTTTATTGGAACAAAGAGTTGATTTATCTACTGCAATTGACGATTTATTAAATGATTTTGCCACAGGAGAAAAATACGTTAAAGTTTATAAACAAATGAAAATGTATAATGATGCGGACACAAACCCTATGTTATATAAAAAATAACGGACTTTTTAAAAGGGTTTTAAAAGGCGCTAAAATTGCGTTTATTTTTTCTGCGCTTATCATTTTAAGCAGCTGTAAAAGTGCTTTGTTACCCTCTTTTTCTTCCCAACAACAGCCTGCAATACCAAATTATGAAAATGTTACGGCTTGGGCCGTTTTGCCGGATGCTTATCCCGAAAATTTAAAACACTGGCAAACAAGCACAACGGCTTTAAATGCCGATGTCTTTTACATTTATCCGACCTTAAATATTGAAAAAAAGGATTTAAGATGGAATGTGCCGGTAACGGATTCCATTCAAAATGATAAAGTAATTGACAAGGCTGTATATTTTCAGGCCTCCGCATTTTTGAACGCCGGTAAATTGTATGTTCCTTATTACCGGCAAGCACATTTAAGGTCTTATGCCCTGTTTGAAAAAGGCGGAAAAGAAGCGTTAAATTTAGCTTACAGTGATGTTAAAGAAGCTTTTAAAACCTATTTGGAAAAGTACAACAATGGCCGGCCAATAATTATTGCGTCACACAGCCAGGGAACGACGCACGCAATACGGCTTTTGAAAGATTTTTTCGACGGAAAACCTTTGCAAAATCAGTTGGTTGCCGCTTATTTGCCGGGAATTGCCATCAAGAAAAATGAGTTTGAACATTTAAAGATGATGACAGATCCATCCCAAACTGGCGGATTTGTAAGCTGGAATACCTTTAAAAAGAATTATTACCCGAAAACTTATGACAAATGGTTTAAAGGCGCCGAAGTCTCAAATCCAATTGATTGGGACAATACCAATGATTCTGAACGTTCAGACCACAAGGGATTTTTATTCACCAACGATAAATTATATGCCAAGGCTTTACAAGTTTATGTAAAAGACGGCATATTGTGGACAAGCCGGCCACATTTTCCATACCGATTATTGGTTTTGGGAAAGAAGAGATACCACGAAGGCGACATCAATTTATTTTGGGAAGATATTCGGGAGAACGCAGGTTTACGCGTTGAATCTTTCCTTAAAAATCAGATGATTTCCAAAAATAAGGATTGATGTAACTAATCAGTGCCTAGAGTTTGGAGTGCCTAGAGTGCCTAAAGTTAAAAATTTCAAGCCCAACAACTGTATCAAAACGAGACATTTTCTTAATTT
>PHDE01000190.1 GCA_002842505.1 Bacteroidetes bacterium HGW-Bacteroidetes-3
TCTGTTATTAACGCAACGGTTTTTCCCAAACCAGCTCCCATAATCATTGAAGTTGGCTTCAACATTTCCGGCATTCCGGGTCCGCCTCTCGGGCCAACATAACGTATAACCACCACATCGCCTTTCGACACTTTTCCTGCGCCAATTCCGTCATTTGCTGCTTGTTCTCCATCAAAAACAACCGCTTTTCCTTCAAATAAATCCCCTTCATTTCCGCTTATTTTAGCCACAGATCCTTCCGTGGCCAAGTTTCCATACAAAATTTGAATGTTTCCTGACGATTTCAAGGCTTTTTCGGTTGGGTGGATCACGTGTTGGTCTTCTTCAAAACTTAACGGTTTCACATTTGCCAAGTTTTCAGCAATTGTTTTACCGGTAACCGTCATACAATCCCCGTGCAACAAGCCTTTTTCAAGCAAATATTTCATCACAGCTGGCGTTCCTCCAACTCCGTGAACATCTTCCATCAAGTATTCGCCGCTTGGTTTTAAATCGGCAATAACTGGTGTTCTGTCGCTCACCCGTTGAAAATCTTCCAAGGTGAAATCGATATCAGCCGCGTGCGCAATTGCCAAATAATGCAAAACGGCGTTGGTGGAACCGCCCAAGGCATTTACCAAAGCAACCGCGTTTTCCAACGATTTTTTGGTGATAATGTCCAAAGGTTTTAAATCGAGTTCCAATAAATTTTTAATGGCCGAAGCGATTCTTTCGGTTTCCGTTTCTTTTTCCTCATTTTCTGCAGGAATGGAAGAATTGTATGGCAATGCAAAACCCAAGGCTTCTATGGAAGACGACATTGTGTTTGCCGTGTACATTCCGCCGCAGGCACCCGCTCCCGGAATGGCATTTTTTATAATTTCCCTGAATTCTTCTTCTGAAATGACTCCGGAAATTTTTTGCCCGAGTGCTTCAAAAGCAGAAACGATGTTTAATTTTTTTCCTTTGAATCTTCCAGAAGCTATGGTTCCGCCGTAAACCATTAAGGACGGACGGTTCAAGCGCAACATGGCCATAATAGCACCCGGCATATTTTTATCGCAGCCAACAACGGTCACCAAAGCATCATAACTTTGGGCGTTCATCACCACTTCAATAGAATCGGCAATAATATCGCGCGAAGGCAAGGAATAATTCATTCCCGATGTTCCCATAGAAATACCGTCGCTAACGCCAATGGTGTTAAATACGAGTCCGACCTGATTTTTTTTATTGACTTCCTCCTTAATTTTATAGGCCAAATTGTTCAGGTGCATATTGCACGGATTTCCGTCGAAACCTGTGCTTGCAATGCCCACTTGAGGTTTTTTCATATCTTCATCGGTCAAACCAACGCCGTATAACATGGCTTGGGCAGCAGGCTGCGTTTCATCTTGGGTAACTCTTTTGCTATATTTATTAAGTTGCATTTATGGTTGTAATTATTTATTTCAGTTAAAATTTATTACTTAAACCTAAGTTTTAATCGCCGTTTTAAAATAAATGCCAAATTTAAACCTGTCATTTGTTTTGCACTTTTTGCATTTAGTTGTTTTACAGTGTCCACTTTCTGTTAAAATTATGTATAATTCTGTTTTTCATTTAGTTAACCTCATTTTTTTTACAATGATTATAGCATAAAAAAAACCTTCCTATTGGCTATTAGGAAGGTTTTTTATAATTTTTTTTGATAAAACTTAAACAACATCCTAATCGCCTTGTGAAATTATCACGGAGACACGAATAGATATGATATTTAGAATTACTTGGTTCATTTGTCGCAAATATGGGAATTAATTATTGAAAAATAGGCATAAAATGTTCAATTTTTTTTGGTTCTTATGATAAAAACCAAGTTTAAAATCATAAAAATCGATTTAATTTAAATTTGTTTTAACCGCAAGGAACGCAAAGAAAAATACCCAAGGAGCGCCAATCATTTTTCTTTATTCATTTTCATTTTGTAAATCAATTTGTGTTAGGGATAGCAGTGGAAAACCTTTTTGAGGTTTTTAACCGAAAAAAGTTTGGAGCGAATAGCCCGACCCGCAGGGTAACACCCCTAAAAACCAACTATAAATTGTTGTAATTATTAGCATTGATCCAACTGTTTTATTTCACCAATTTTCCTGCTTTTTGCCGGATGATTTCTTCTACGGAAACGTGCTGAATTTTACTTTCCAGCCACGACAAAATATCCAAATATAAAAACGCCCGTTTTTCATACGGATGGTTTTCATATTTAAGCAATTCACTGTGCAAAGCGATGAATGCTTTGTGCAATTCCTGCGGATAAATATTTTTTAGGTTTTTTAGGAATTGAATCATTTTTCGCTGCACCTGATGCAGATCGTTCATTTTGATTAAAAATTGATAGGTTGACACAATCAGCTTGTCAATATTGTCATCCAAGCCGGCATCATAATGTGCCACTAAATTCAACACGCGGGAAAAGCACAATAAATCTTCTCGCATTTTCAACTCTTTATTGTCGATAATTTTTTCAAGGTAAAAAATACATTCCTCGTTTTTACCCGCGCCAAAATACATACAGGCAATTTTATAATAAAAAACCATAATATGATGCGCATCAATATTGTTTTCATATTTAGGAATTTTATTTAATAAAGTAGCTACAAAACTTAACCCTTCCGTAAATCTTCCCTCCAAAAAATAATAATTCAATTTATTTTGGTTGAAGTACAAAAAAGCCAAAGTTTTGGTGTTTTCGTTCATCGTAATATTTTCGTCTTTGATATCGGCTGTTAAATGTTCGAGAACACTGTTATATTTTGTTTTATGCTTGATCAAATAAAGGGATTCCAATAAATAATTGACGCCTTTTAAATAAAAAACCGGATTTTGGATTTTCATTTCCGGGTTTTCTTCAAACAAATCGACCCATTTTTGAGAATACCGGTAACTCAACACAAAATCCTGCAAAATAAAGCTATGCCATAAATACGTCTGGTATAAAAATAATTTTTCCCTAAAACCCAATTCCGAAAATTTATATTTAGGCAACTTTCTTTCAAAATAGGCTGTCACTCTTTTTAAACCTGTATCGTCTTTTACGTAGCCTTCTTTCAAAAACAAGCTATACAATTGAAGGGAAAGGTTTGATAATTTGCTGATGCGAACATTTTTTAAGCTCAATTCTTTTGCCTGAATCGCCAATTCATCGGCCCTGTTGCTCATACTTCGGGTGATGTACTGCGATTCTATCACTTTTTCAAACTCCACAATTTCATAGGCCAAATTATTTTCAGCATTGTTTAACGCCAGTTCTTTCGCCTTCTCCAAAACTTTTAAACTTTGCTTATAAAGTCCTTTATTATACAAAATTGAGGCAAAATCAAATTGCTCCCTAATATTGGCTCTCACATTTTGGTGTATCGGATTAAAGCGCAAACTCACCAAAATTTGCTTGTACAAATGTGCTTTTGTGTTTGATATTTGTTGTTTTTTGATGTTTGTTTTACTTAAAATCAATTCATCATCATACTCCGCAACTTTATCCAATAAATTAAATAACGCCATAAAATTGGCCTCCGCATTTCCGCCCAATCTTCCTGCATACAGTTTAAATTGTCGCTTTTCCGACTTAGAAAGAGACTTCACCAACATAAAAAGCGAATCTTTTTGATCAATAGCCATTGTAACTAAATTATTTTTATAATACTGGTTGTCAAGTATTTAAATATTCTATTTTAAGGTTGAATATAGTAAACCATCCTCTTTACAAAAGTATATAAAAAAACCATACCCCTATTTTTGAACATCTATAATGTAATAAAAAAAATTAAAAATGAGCATAAACAACGTTCAAATATTTGACACAACCTTAAGAGATGGGGAGCAAGTGCCTGGCTGTAAATTAAATACTGAACAAAAACTAATTATTGCGAACCGACTTGATATTTTAGGCGTTGACGTGATTGAGGCCGGATTTCCCGTCTCCAGTCCGGGCGACTATAATTCGGTTTTAGAAATTTCAAAAATAATTAAAAATGCCACAGTTTGCGCACTAACCCGTGCAAACCAAAAAGATATTGAAGTTGCCGCAGCGGCCTTAAAATACGCCAAACGCCCGAGAATCCATACCGGAATTGGAACTTCCGATTCCCATATTATTTACAAATTCAACTCTACGCCCGATAAAATAATTGAACGCGCCATTCAGGCGGTTTCTTATGCCAAAAAATTTGTAGAAGATGTTGAGTTTTATGCCGAAGACGCAGGAAGAACCAGCAATGAATTTTTGGCCAAAGTTTGCGAACAGGTGATAAAAGCTGGCGCAACCGTTTTAAATATTCCCGACACCACAGGTTATTGCTTGCCAGATGAATACGGTGCCAAAATTAAATTTTTAAAAGAAAATGTAAAAGGCATCCACAATGTAACCATTTCTTGCCATTGCCACAACGATTTAGGTTTGGCAACCGCCAATGCCATTGCGGGCGTTCAAAACGGTGCACGTCAAATTGAATGCACCATTAACGGAATTGGAGAACGTGCCGGAAATACTGCCTTGGAAGAAGTGGTGATGATTTTAAAACAGCATCCGTATTTAAATTTAGACACCAATATCAACACCAAATTATTATACGAAACCAGCCAATTGGTGCAACAAAGTATGGGAATGCTTGTACAACCAAACAAAGCCATTATTGGTGAAAATGCCTTTGCGCACAGTTCGGGAATTCATCAGGACGGCGTCATTAAAAACAGGGAAACCTACGAAATTATCAATCCGGCCGATGTTGGCGTAAACGTATCTTCCATCATCTTAACTGCCAGAAGCGGAAGGGCGGCATTGGCTTACCGATCCAAAAATGTGGGTTACGATTTAACGAAGGATGAATTGGATGATATTTATCCGCAGTTTCTGCAATTTGCCGACCATCACAAAGAAGTGAACGACAATGACCTTCACCATTTAATGGAATTGAACCATATCCATAAAACAAGTATCGCCATTTAATTTTGAGCAAAAAAAACGGGAACAACAATTGTCCGTAACAAAATAATTATTATTTTAACGGGATGATTCGTTAGGTCTTGGAAGTTGCTTCCAAAATGACCCTTAAAATGAAATATTAACCAGACGAAAGAATATAGAAAAAAGATAAAAGACTATTGTAATAGAAATCAATTGTTTATCGCATTTTCTTTACCTTATTGCCGTCGATTTAATACAACCCATGAAATTAAAAATAGCCGTGCTTTCGGGTGATGGAATTGGTTCGGAGGTAACCCAACAAGCCATCAAAGTTTTAAATGCAATCGCTGAAAAATACGACCATTCCTTCATTTTTGAAAAAGCAATGGTGGGTGCCAAAGCCATTGAGGAAACCGGGAGTCCGTTACCGGAAGAAACCTTAAAAATTTGCGCAAATTCCGACGCCATTTTATTTGGCACTGTTGGCGACCCAAAATACGACAGCAATCCGAATGCAAAAATTCGTCCGGAACAAGGTTTGATCAAACTTCGAAAAAGTTTGGGATTGTTCGCCAATATTCATCCCATACTAACCTACAATTCCTTAATCCATCGTTCAAATTTAAAGAAAGACGTGATAAAAGGCGCCGATTTTGTGATTTACAGAGAAGTTACCAGCGGCATTTATTTTGGGGAGAAAAAATTGAGCGAAGACGGAAAAATTGCTTCTGACAATTGTACTTATACTTCCGAAGAAATTGACAGAATCGCCCATTTGGCTTTTAAGGCGGCACATATCCGAAGAAAAAAATTAACCTTGGTGGATAAAGCCAATGTGTTGGAAACTTCACGTCTTTGGCGCAAAAGAGTGCTGGAGATTTCAAAAAGTTATGTTGATGTAAAAGTGGAATTTTTGTTTGTGGATCACGCCGCAACGCAGCTCATTTTAAATCCGAGACAATTTGACGTTATTTTAACCGAAAATATGTTTGGCGATATTTTGACTGATGAAGCCAGCGTTATTTCGGGTTCAGTTGGCTTGTTGGCTTCTGCATCCGTTGGGGAACATCACGCATTGTTTGAGCCAGTTCACGGATATTA
>PHDE01000191.1 GCA_002842505.1 Bacteroidetes bacterium HGW-Bacteroidetes-3
AAATTACAAGCATTATCCATCACATCAACAAAATCTTTGCTTCTGTGTGAAACTTCAATTAATGATAAATCAAGACCATTAAAATTTAATAAAGCATCTGCTGCTTTTTTAATAACTTCTTGAGGTAAAATTGACGGGCCTGCACTAAAATTATGTTTTTTCATTTGGCTTAAAATATGAATTTATTTTACGCAAATTTCGGAAAAAAAGACGGAGCAGACCTACTAAAAATAAAAAAATGTGTTATATATTTAACAAAAATTCGAAAGTGTCAATGCCATCGGCATAGTCCCATAATTTAGGATGTTGCGTTTCGCCGAATTTCACAAAATTTAAATCGTTTTCGTTGCAAACAATACATTGAATGGCTTCTTTTTCGGATGCTAATTTTTTTAGTAAATTTTCATACGAGTCGTAAAATTCATAAAAAAGGGTTGCAATGGGCGATGCATAACTTGAATCTTCTTTTAACATCACAAAGCCATTGTCTTTAATTTTAAATAAACTCATTAAATAAATGGCTTTATTGTAATCGTAATTGTTTTCGTATTTTTTTATGTCGATGATTTCATTAAATTTAAACAAGGCATTAAAAAGCAGGTCGAAATTGTAATTTTCAGGAACAAAAATTTTAGAAACACTTCTGCATCCCAACCCAAAATATTGAAAAATGTCTTCGCCTAAAGCTTCCAATTCTTCCTTGGTTTCCTTTCCGGTAATGATGGCAACCGAATTTCTGCTACTTCTGATTATAGAAGGATATTTTCCAAAATAATAATCGAAATACCTTGTGGTATTGTTGCTTCCGGTAGCAATTACGGCATCAAATCCCGTTAGTTTTTCTTCAGTAAATGTTATTTTATTTTTGAAATAAGGATGGTAATATTCCAAAAACTTGGCAATTAAGGGCAAAAAATATTTGTCGTTTGACGACTGTTTTACAATGGCATTATTTCCTGTTATTAACACAGATAAAAAATCGTGAAAACCAACCAACGGAATGTTTCCCGCCAAAACAATGGCAATATTTCTAGGAACTGAATTTTCATCAATAGTATAGTTTGAAGTCCACTTTCCAAGATTTTCAAGTGTTAGCGCTTCGCTCCAACTTTCAAAAGCTTTTAAAACATTCTCTTGGGTAAACCAACCGTTAAATTCCGAAGCCCTGTTGATTTGCATTTTAAACGCATCGAAAAGAATGGGATTGAATTCGTTATTTTCATTTTTCTCCATTTTTGAAGTTGAAAACTGTTTAAAAAAATCACCGAGTTTTGCGAAAGCTTCTATTCGTTGGCTTAAATTCATATTTTTTATCTTAAAAATTAAAATTTATATTTGTGGCAAAATTAATCTAAATAAAATTATGGCCATAAAAATAACGGACGAATGTATAAATTGTGGTGCTTGTGAACCGGAATGCCCTAATAATGCAATATATGAAGCTTCTGAAAACTGGAAATTCTCTGATGGCACAAAACTTTCCGGTAAAATAATTTTGGCAAACGGCAAGGAATTTAATGCTGATGATGCCCAAGAACCCATTAATGATGACTATTATTTTATCGTCGCCGATAAATGTACGGAATGCAAAGGTTTTTTTAACGAACCACAATGTGCCGCTGTTTGTCCGGTAGATTGTTGTGTGCCGGATGATGACATTGTTGAAACGGAAGAACAATTATTGGCAAAACAAAAGTTCTTGCATAATGAAGAACAGGACTTTTAATGAAATTACTTTACAGTTAACAGTTTCAGTTTGCAGTAAACTTAAAGTATTCTAATGCTGACCGCAGGCTGGCAAAAAGTTAAACGATTAAACAATTAAACAGTTAAACTTATTTCCGCTTCGCGATTAAAAAGCAGTAACGAACAAAAAGCATTGCCATAATTGGAATGATGGCAATATTGAAAACCTGAATCTTCAAAACCCACAAAATTGCCTGAATTACCAATAAAACCAGCAATAATTTATTATAATTCGGCAGCCATTTTGGCAAAACAGTTTTAAACATAAAAAAGGCTACCACTAAATTTGGGGCAAAAGCCCATAAAAAATTAAAGTTTTTATACGTTGCGGTATGGCTAGTGGCGAACCAAAGCAATAACACGGCAATTCCTATTAATCCGGTAATAAAGTATAGGAAAAAATCGACCCATTTGCTTCTTTTGTTGGTAGTGTAATTTTTATAGGTTATCCATATAAAAAATAAACTTATCACCAAAAAAACGATGAATGGCTGTAGTATTGAAAATGGCTTCGGACTTGCTCTTTCATTTAAAACCTTATTAGATGCTTTTACCAAAGGAATGTTTTCCCCATCAACATTTATGGTGGCATTTTCAAAACCCAAATAAATATAATCGGGCAAAAACTTATATTCAGCAGCAGTTGCTTCGTCGTCAATCACAGATCCCAACGCCAAATCTATCCCAAATTTTCCCCATTTAAATTTATCGGCGGTATAATCGGCAATTAAATCCCGATGCGATTTATGGCTGGTAATATGGTTGTTGTTAAAAGTGACTTTGTCTTTTAAAACTGCTTTAATCACTTCTTCAATTTTTGTGGAACAATTGTCGTAAAAGAAATCGTATCGATAGGACCTGTTTTCAGGTTTTGCATTGTTTTCCAAAAAATTGTAAACCGCCTGAACATCGGCTTCATCCAAATTTAATTCCTGCGTTTTCACCCAACGATTTTCATAGTTAAACTCTTGCAAAAAATAACCATAGCGAGTCGTAGAAAGTTGATAAATCAGTTTTCCTTTGGCAAAATTTAAATAGAAATTTGGTTTGTTAAAGTCGAAGGTGCCATAATTATATATTTTATCCAATTTTAAAACGGGGTCATAAATCCGAAATGCACTATGGCCAAAAGCGCTGTACAATTCAGTTCCCTGACCGCAAGTCACCACACTTACAGTTGCTTCCGGCGATAATTTTTGCTGAGCTGCCAGTTGAAAACAGCTAAAAATAAGTAGGAATATGAAGTAAAATTTTTTGTTCATTGTTATTGAAAACCAAATAGTTAAAAAATAATTGTACACTGCTTTAGCCTTTTGCCTAATTAGTTAAAACACAACTAAATAAAAATTTTATGGCAAATACTGATTTGGACAACAAAATAAAGTAATCATTATTTTGGCGTTACCACAAGGGTCAGGCTTTCCGTTTCAATCTTTTTTTGAGTAAAAAAACTCAAAAAAAGGATTTTCACTCTAATCCTTAACGCAAAAAGTGGGAATCATTATAATTTCGCCATTTTTCTTAAGGCCATTAAATAAAAAAGCGAATGTAAAAAAACTTTCTAAGTTTAACTTTAAATTTGGGAAATATTATGTTTAATAAATTGATAAACACGTTTTTCGCTCCACAATAAATCTTTACCGAAAAAAGTGGAATTAAATCCAACGTGACCGCCATATTTAGGCGTCTCAAAATATACTTTTTGATGATTTTCAGTTTCAGAAAAAGGAAAACAACTTTCAGATAAAAAGCTGTCATCTAATGCGTTAATGAGTAAAGTAGGTTTGTAAATTTCAGAAATAAACTGCTTGCCGCTATTTCTTTCCCAATAATCATCCGCATTTTTATAGCCGAATAATGGTGCGGTTACCGCATTGTCAAAATCTTTAAATGTTTTGGCATTTTCAATGGTTTCTTTGTTGAGATTGGCTTCCGGAAATTTCATCAATTTCAACAATGATTTTTCTTTCAATGTTTTCATAAACATATTTTGGTATAAAATATTTGGAATGCTTTCCAAAACAGTGGCCGAACCTTTTAAATCACAAGGAACTGAAATTGCCGCAGCTCCTTTAATTTCAGAAGGCATATTTTTGGAAGTTCCCATATATTTTAGTGCGATATTGCCGCCCATGCTATATCCCAATAAAAAAATATTTCGGTATTTGTTTAAGGATAATAAATAGTTGATTGCCAAATCAACATCATCAGTTTTTCCGCTGTGGTAGGCGTAAGGCTTGTTGTTGTCTTCACCACTGCAGCCCCTAAAATTAAGGGCAGCACCATCTATATTTTGTGAATTTAGGTAATTTAGCACCGAAATAATATACTTGGATTGCGAACTTCCTTCCAGTCCGTGCAAAGCCAAAACTACCGTTTCCGACCCAACTGAAGAAAAGTCCAAATCAATAAAATCATCATCAATTGTTTTTATCCGTTCTCTTGAATAATTGATGATTTCGGTAAAAAATAATGTTTTATACGCAGTGTTAAAATGGTTATTTCTGAATAAAACCGGTGGTTTGTAAGTAGATTTTAAAAGTGGCATTCAGCAATATATTAAAAAGTTTAATTGAATTAAATTTTACTTAAAAAACAATTGTTAAATTTACTGAAAATATAAACAATGAAGCTAAAAAAATATATTCCCAATTTATTGACTTTACTTAACTTACTGTCAGGCACAATTGGCGTTTATTTTGCTGTTAAAGAGGAGTTAGTTATTGCGGCATGTTTTGTTTTTTTAGGCATATTTTTTGATTTTTTCGACGGATTTGCAGCGAGGATGCTAAAAGTTCAGGGAGAATTGGGAAAGCAATTGGATTCTTTGGCTGATGTTGTTACAAGTGGCGTGGTTCCTGGAATTGTGTTATTTCAGTTGATTTCAAAATCGGTTGAAAATGTAACCTGGGAAAATGCCGTTAAATCGGTTTTGAAAATAGGAAACGAACATTATTTCACAAATTCTTTTTTTATCTCTTTAATAGGATTGTTGGTTACGATGGGTGCCGCATACAGATTGGCGAAATTTAACATTGATGAACGCCAGACAAGTTCTTTTATTGGTTTGCCAACGCCGGCAGCGGCTTTGGTGGTTTTATCATTGCCGTTAATATTAGATTACAGCGGAAATGAATTTGCGGCCGGGATAATTCAAAATGTTTGGTTTTTAATCGGATTGTCAATGCTGTTGTGCTATTTGATGAATGCTGAAATTCCTTTATTTTCCTTAAAATTTAAAGATTACAGTTGGAAAAAAAATAAAATAAAGTATATGTTTGTTATTCTTACTGCGATTTTAAGCGCATTATTTCAATTTATAGCCATTCCGTTAGTGATCTTGCTCTATGTATTTATGTCAACTATTGAAAACCGAATGCTAAAAAAATCAACTTAAAATTTTCTTCTTTTTAATTCGAAATCTTTTCCTAAATAAACACGCCTAACGGTTTCGTCTTCTGCAAGTTCTTGCGGCGTTCCTTCTTTTAAAATACCGCCTTCAAACATTAAATAGGTTTTATCGGTAATTGCCAAAGTTTCCTGAACATTGTGGTCGGTGATTAAAATACCGATATTTCTGTCTTTTAAATGCGCCACAATATTTTGAATATCTTCTACAGCAATTGGGTCAACGCCGGCAAAAGGCTCATCCAACAAAATAAATTTAGGATCGGAGGCCAATGCACGCGCTATTTCCGTTCTTCTTCGTTCGCCGCCTGAAAGTAAATCGCCTCTGTTTTTTCGAACATGGTTTAAACCGAATTCACTCAATAAGGATTCCATTTTTTCTTTTTGATCGGCCTTCGACATATTTGAAAATTGCAATACGGATAAAATATTGTCTTCCACAGAAAGCTTTCTAAAAATGGAAGCTTCCTGAGATAAATAGCCAACGCCTTCTTGTGCTCTTTTATACATTGGATATTTTGTAATTTCTTGATTGTCTAAATAAATTTTTCCTTCATTGGGTTGAATCATTCCCACAATCATATAAAATGAAGTGGTTTTTCCTGCGCCATTCGGACCTAAAAGTCCGACAATCTCTCCTTGTTCCACCTGCAACGAAATTCCGTTCACCACATATTTGCTGCCATATTTCTTTTTTATATTTTCCGCTCTTAAAATCATTGTTGTTGTTGTTGTTGTTGTTGTTGTTGTTGTTGTTGTTGTTGTTGTTGTTGTTGTTGTTGTTGTTGTTGTTGTTGTTGTTGTTGTTGTTGTTGTTG
>PHDE01000192.1 GCA_002842505.1 Bacteroidetes bacterium HGW-Bacteroidetes-3
AAAATTAAGAAAATGTATCGTCTTGATACGGTTGTTGGGCTTGAAACTTTTAACTTTAGGCACTCTAGGCAATCCAAACTCTAGGCACTGATTAGTTACTAATAATTGTACTTAAAAATTTAGTTTTGTTTTTTTTTAACCGCAAAGGCGCAAGGGTTTACGCAAAGGTCGCAAATTGTTTAGAAATTATTTTTTTGCCCAGCTCTGCGAAGTCTCCCGACTTCGCAGAGCGGGTTAACCGCAAAGAATACGCAAGGAAAATACGAAAAGAGCACAATTTTGTTTTGTTTGACATTTGATTACGCTATTTTCAAAATCGTAAATCAAAAATCATAAATCGTAATTATATTTTGCGTTAGTGATTGTAGCGGAAATCCTTTTTAGCAGTTTTTCACTGCTAAAAAGATTATAGCGAAAAGCACGACCGCTTTTTCAGCGGGAACGCCCAAAATAATAGTGTTATTTCTGTTTATTTTAGGCTGTTAAACTTCCACAACCAGCTCATCATAAGCCAAAAACACATTATTTGGAAGCGTTTTTTCCACCTCTGCGTGAAGTCCCAAACGATTGCTGATATGCGTTATATAAGTTCTTTTCGCTTTCAAATCCTGGCCGAGCGCAATAGCTTCCGCCAAATTTAAATGTGTGGGATGGGTTTGAATCCGCAGCGCATTGATAATGAGCACATCCAAATTTTGCAATTTTAATTTTTCTTCGGCAGCAATGGCCTTAACATCTGTTAAATATGCGATATTGTGAAACCGGAATCCGAAAATTTGAAGGTCGCCGTGAGAAACTTCAATAGGAATCACTTTTAAATTTTGGATAAAAAAAGGTTCGTTGGTAATTTCGTTTTGTTGAACGCTTGGCGCACCCAAATATTTATTTTCATCATTAAAAATATAATCAAAACGTTTGGCCAAATTAGCCAAAACATCTTTTTTTGCATAAATGGGAACTGCACCAATTTGTGCGCTAAACGGACGTAAATCGTCCAAACCGGCCGTATGGTCGGCGTGGATGTGCGTAAATAAAACGCCATTAATTTTTGAGACATTCGCACGCAACATTTGTTGCCTGAAATCGGGACCGCAATCTACCACATAGGTAAAATTATCCCATTCCACCAATATGGAAACCCGCAAACGCTTGTCGCGAATATCGGTCGATAAACAAACAGGATGTGTACTGCCAATAACCGGAATTCCGTGAGAAGTTCCCGTACCTAAAAAAGTAATTTTAATTTGCAATGTGTACTATTTTATGTTTTAATAAATCATTTTAAACTTTTAAACTTCAAACTTTCACCTTTCAGCTTTTAACTTTAAACATGTATAATACAAGTATACTTCAAAAAAAACTGGTCGTGAAATTTTTCTTGGTATTTTTATGTTTATTATTAAAAAAGACATTTCGGAAGCCATTTTAAGGAATTAAATAGTAATAATCGTCATATTTATCATTTTAAATTCAAAAAAAATACTATTTCACTAAAAATGTATTTTTTATTAATTTATATAAATGAATATTTCAGTACCTTTGCATCTTAAATTTAAAAGGCAAAAAAAATGAAGAAATTTCAATCGACACTAAATTGTTTTTACAAGGTGTTTATTGTTATTTTTAGTGATTTTAGCAGCCTTCTTTCTTATAGTAATTTCCATAGAATTAAAACTGGCTTTTTGGCTGGTTTTCTTTTTTTTATGGAGTCCCCATTTTTAATTCAAACGAACATCATAAACATTCCATATAATTTTTACAATAAAACCTTACATATATGAAAATAGGCGTTTTAAAAGAAACACAAAAAGGAGACAATCGTGTAGCGATTTCACCCAATATTGCCAAAATGCTCATAGCAAAAGGGTTTGAAATTTTGGTTGAAGAAGATGCTGGTGTGTCTTCGTCATTTAAAAATTCGGACTATGAAGCGGTTGGCGTCTCCATTAAAAAAGGAGAAGCAATTTTTAAGGAATCGAATGTCCTCATAAAAATCAATCCGTTTACGGAAGAAGATTTGAAATTGGTTCAAAAAGGACAAATTTTAATGAGCCAGTTGTATTATTTGTCTAATCCAGCATTGATTAAAGCAATTTCAGAAACTGGCGCAACCGCATTTTCTATGGATGCAATGCCGCGAATTTCAAGAGCGCAAGATATGGATGTTTTAAGTTCGCAAAGCAATTTGGCCGGTTACAAAGCGGTGATTGTAGGCGCAAATGAAATGACCAGAATTTTCCCGCTGATGATGACTGCCGCAGGGACAATTATTCCTTCAAAAGTGTTGATTTACGGTATTGGCGTTGCAGGTTTACAGGCAATTGCAACCGCAAAACGTTTGGGCGCTGTGGTAATGGCTACGGACATTAGAACAGAAACCAAAGAACAAGCGGAATCATTAGGTGCAAAATTTATTTCGGTGGACAATACCGGTGAACAATCTGAAGGCGGCTATGCCAAAGAAGCTTCTGAAGATTATGCACGCCGACAAAAAGAAGCCGTTAACAAATCTTTGTTTGAAGCCGATTTGGTGATTACCACCGCAATGGTTCCAGGACGAAAAGCACCAGTTTTGATTACTGAAGAACAGGTAAAACAAATGAAAAACGGCGCGGTAATTATCGATTTGGCTGCTGCACAAGGCGGAAACGTTGAGATTAGCGAAATGGACAAAACGGTGGTAAAACACGGCGTAAAAATTATTGGATCAACAATGGCTCCGGTAAGCGTTTCAACAAACGCCAGCGAATTATACGGCAAAAACATGTATAATTTCTTGATGCATTTGACTGCAAACAATCAATTTAAGTGGGAATTGGAAGAAGAAATTACCGACGGCACTTTAATAGTGCACGAAGGAAATATTAGAAAAAACTAAAAAAATTAGATAAATTATGAATGAATTAGTAGAATTTGTCAGCAATAATCTGCAATTATTATATATCCTTATTTTAGCGATATTTATTGGTGTAGAATTAATTAAAAATGTTCCTTCCGTGCTTCACACGCCATTAATGTCGGGAGCAAATGCCTTAAGCGGCGTTGTAATTGTCGGAGCGCTATTGGTGATGTTACAAGCCAAACCAGATGATTATTTGTCGTTGGGATTGGGATTTGTTGCTGTAGTATTGGGAATTTTAAATGTGGTTGGTGGCTTTGTTGTGACCGATCGTATGTTACAAATGTTTAAAAAGAAAAAATAATGAATATCACTTTAAGTATTATCTATTTATTTACCACCATAGCTTTTGTTATCGGTTTAAAAATGTTGGGACATCCTCAAACGGCTAAAAAGGGAAATTTAATTTCTGGTGTTGGTATGGGATTGGCTATTGTTGCAACCATATTTTTACACGATTTTGAAGTTCCAACGATTAATTATATTTTAATTGGTACCGCACTTTTGGTTGGAACTGTTATAGGTTATTTAATTGCCATAAAAGTGGCTATGACTAAAATGCCTGAACTGGTATCATTATTTAATGGTTTTGGGGGTGGTAGCGCACTTTTAATTGGACTGATTGAATTTGGAAACTATTCAGAAGATGCCACACAAACCTCCACTATAATTGCAGCGATTATTATTGGAAGTTTAACATTTACAGGAAGTTTAATTGCCTGGGCCAAATTAAATGGTTCTATGAAAGACATCAGATTGCCAAAATACAATTTGATCAATAATTTATTTGTTTTAGGTCTTATTGCATTTGGAGCCTATATTGTGATGTATGATTCAACTAGTTTAATGTTGATTTATCTTTTATTGGCTGCTTCTTTGGTGTATGGTATTTTATTCGTAATTCCAATTGGAGGCGCAGATATGCCGGTTGTTATTTCATTATTGAACTCCTTAACCGGTATTGCAGCTGCAATTACAGGTGTTTTGTACGGCAATATGGTGATGATGGTTGGCGGTATTTTAGTGGGTTCGGCAGGATTAATTTTGACCTTTATTATGTGTAAAGCGATGAATAGATCCCTTTCAAATGTGATTTTTGGTGCTTTTGGCGGTGGCGACGTGGCCATTGCAGCTGTTGGAAAAACTGGCGGAACTATCAAAAAAACTACCGCAAGCGATTCTGCTATTATGTTGAATTATGCAAGTAAAGTAGTTATTGTGCCTGGTTATGGTTTGGCAGTGGCGCAAGCACAACACGTAATTCACGAATTGGAGGAACTTTTGACTAAAAAAGGGGTTGATGTAACTTATGCTATTCATCCTGTTGCCGGACGTATGCCGGGACATATGAATGTATTGTTGGCAGAAAGCAATGTTTCTTATGATAAATTAATTGAAATGGACAACATAAATCCGCAATTCCCAAATACAGATGTGGTGTTGGTTGTTGGCGCAAACGATGTTGTGAATCCAGCCGCACACAACGATCCTTCAAGTCCGATTTACGGAATGCCAATTCTGGATGTAGAAAATGCAAAACATATTATTGTGAACAAACGAAGTATGAATGCAGGTTATGCCGGAATTGAAAATGAATTGTTCTTCAACCAAAAAACTTCTATGCTTTTTGGTGATGCTAAAAGTGCATTAACTGAATTGGTTAACGAACTTAAGAATATGTAATTTTACTTAATATATATTCAAAATCGGGCACAAATTCTATGAATTTTGTGCCCGATTTTTTTTTAAATAATGCAATCAGCTAACTTGTTCTCCGTTTTTAACAGCTGGTTTTGACGCTTGCAACAGCACTATTTCCTTTTTGTCATTTTCCACACCCAACACCAAACATTCGCTGATAAAATTAGCAATTTGCTTTTCTTTAAAATTGACGATGGCCAATATTTGCTTATTCAGTAAATCTTCTTTGGCATATAACTGCGTAATTTGCGCGCTCGATTTTTTAATCCCCAAATCCCCAAAATCAATTATTAACTGATACGCTGGTTTTTTCGCTTTCGGAAAATCGTTAACCTCAACAATAGTTCCTATCCTAATGTCAACTTTAATAAAATCATCAAAGGTAATTTCTGGTTTGCTCATAGTTATTCCTCCCTAATTATAAATTCTGTTCTTCTGTTCATTTGGTGTTCAGCTTCTGTACATTTAACGCCTTTAGCACAATTGTTAACCAATTGGGTTTCTCCATATCC
Source organism: Bacteroidetes bacterium HGW-Bacteroidetes-3 (assembly GCA_002842505.1). Lineage (GTDB taxonomy): Bacteria > Bacteroidota > Bacteroidia > Flavobacteriales > Flavobacteriaceae > Lutibacter. The sequence goes on from PHDE01000192.1 coordinate 5,113, forward strand.
CCTGCCCGAAACTCTGCCTTGGTCAATGCCATTTGCAACAATATAAGCAATCACTTTTTTTGCCCTGTCATTTGTCAATTTCATGTTATAGTCGGCTGAAGCCCGGCTGTCCGTATGCGATTTTATTTCAATTTTAAGGCTTGGATATTTCCTTAAAATGGCAATTACTTTATTCAGTTCGATGGCGGCATCCAATCTAATGGAAGACTGATTCAAATCAAAATTAATGGTTTTGGTTTTAATCATTTTTTGATCGTGATCAGAAACAAATTCAACGGAAGACTCTAATTTCAACGTTAGGTTTAACGATTCATCTCGTTGGTTTGATGTTTCCACTTCAGAAAAATTCTCATGATAATCTTTTAATGAAACCGTTATTTTGTATTTGCTGCCGCATAGCAATTTGTATTTAAAAGTTGCGTTGGCGTCTAAATTTAAACGTCCCAACAATTCTTTTCCTTTATAAATAGTGACAATAGCGTTTGAAAGCGGCAAATTAGTTTCGTCGTCCAACACCGTTCCGCTCAACAATTGCGTGCATTCAATTGGCGTTAATTTCAGCGATTTGGTGATTTCAGTTTTGTTTTTTTCGTCGGTTGTAATCGTTATTTCTGCAGTTTCATAATTTTCTTTTTCCGCAACAATTTTATAGGATTCTTTGCAATTTACATTGAATTTATAGCTTGAATTTTTGCCGATGGTTTGCTTTTCAATCAAAGAATTATTTTGAAACAGGGAAACCGAAA
>PHDE01000009.1 GCA_002842505.1 Bacteroidetes bacterium HGW-Bacteroidetes-3
TCTGTTTAAATTTTATTTTTTAGCGGTAATCCCGAAAATTCGGGACTGTTCGCCATTAATCATTCCTTTGTGTATCAAAATTTGTTATGCTCGTTTCATTATTAATCATTCAATGTTAATTATTAATTCAACCCGGTTAGGGATTAAGCCCTTCAACTGCGCTCAGGGTAAACTTATTGTTTGAGCACTTTTTTGTGGTTTTTTCACCGCAAAAAATGCAAGTAGCGATAGCCCGACCCACAAGGGGAACACGCCCACAATAAAATAAAATTGCGATTGTTTTTAGGTTCCGTTAAACGTATTCATAGTATTGTTTAAACCGGCGGTGCCAAACGATTTTATAAGTTCAGCCGATTTGTCCAAACGTTCAGGAAGTGCTTTCAATTCATTTTTGTCCCATTCACCCAACACAAAATCCACTTGGCGACCTTTTGAAAATTCGGAGCCAACGCCAAATCTAAATCGAGCATATTCCTGGGTTTGCAAAACGGCGGTAATGTCTTTTAAACCATTATGGCCTCCGTCGCTTCCTTTTGCTTTCACGCGAATTGCGCCAAAAGACAGGTTTAAGTCGTCACAGATAACCAATAAATTTTCGATGGGGATATTTTCTTTGGTAAGCCAATATTTCACTGCTTTGCCGCTTAAATTCACATAGGTTGAAGGTTTCAGCAGGATAAAAGTTCTGCCTTTAAATTTAAAGGTGGCTATTGCTCCCAGTTTTTCACTCTCAAAAGAAACAGCTTCTTTTAAAGCCAGTTCATCCAAAATTTTAAAACCAATATTGTGACGGGTAGCCGCATACTTTTCGCCAATATTTCCCAAACCAACAATTAAATATTTTTTCATAGGATCAAGGGCTGAAGTTTGCTTTTTTGGACCAAACAATAATTTTATGAGTTTAATCAGTTGCATTCCACAAAAGTAATAAAAAGAATGCTGTTAATTTAAATGAAAAAAGCGCTGCTGACGCAACGCTTTTTTACATTTAATAAAAAAATTTATTTTTTAGCTTTAGCAGCTTCTTCCGGTGTCGCAACTTTGGCAACATTACGAGAAGTTCTAACTTGCGCAACTACGGTATTTTCTGGATTTAAAATACTGTATTTTTTGCCTTTCAATTCAGTAACATATAATTTATCACCAATGTCTAATTTTGAGATATCAGCATCAATAAAATCTGGCAAATCTTTAGGTAAAGCCCTAACGTTTAATTTACGCATGGCAAAACGAAGTGAACCACCTCTAATAATACCTGGAGCTGTGCCAAGCAATTGAACAGGAATTGCCATGGTTACCATTTTATCATCAAATAGCTGATAAAAATCGATGTGTAAAATTTTGTCAGATACTGGGTGAAACTGAATGTCTTGCAAAATTGCATTGTATTTGTTCCCTTCAAATTCAATCTTAGCAGTATAAACGTTTGGAGTGTACACTAAGTTTTTGAATGCAGTTTCGTCTGCTGAAAAGTGTAATGCCTTGTCTCCTCCGTATAATACGCAAGGAACCTTTCCAGCATTACGTAAGGCTTTAGTAGCAACTTTGCCTACGCTTTCTCTTTTAGATCCTGTGATTGTAATTGATTTCATTTATTTATATTTAATTATTATTTACTATTTACATTAAAAATTGTCCACTTATTGATGTGTTGTCTTGTACTTTATGCATAACATCCGCGAATAAAGGGGCGCAAGTTACAACTTTTATTTTAGAACATTCTCTTTTTAAAGGAATTGTGTCTGAAACAATCAACTCTAATAATTGCGAGTTTTCAATTCGTTCATAGGCCTTTCCAGATAAAATAGGATGCGTACAAATGGCGCGTACGCTTAATGCTCCTTTTTCAATCATTAAATCTGCGGCTTTGGCGATGGTTCCTCCAGTATCAATCATATCATCAACAATAATGACGTGGCGGTCTTTTACTTCTCCAATTAATTCCATGGAGTCAATTTCATTTGCTTTTATGCGTTGCTTATAACAAATAACAACATCACTTTCTAAAAATTTGGAATATGCATAAGCGCGTTTTGATCCGCCCATATCTGGGGAAGCAATGGTTAAATTTTCAAGATTTAATGAATGGATGTAAGGTAAAAATATGGTTGAAGCAAAAAGATGGTCTACAGGTTTTTCGAAGAAGCCTTGAATTTGATCAGCATGCAAATCCATGGTAATAATCCTGGTAGCTCCTGCTGTTTGCAGCAGATTTGCCACTAATTTTGCGCCAATGGCAACACGAGGCTGGTCTTTTCGGTCTTGTCTTGCCCAACCAAAATAAGGAATAACGGCAGTGACGTGGCGCGCTGACGCTCTTTTTGCGGCATCGAGCATTAAAAGCATTTCCATTAAATTGTCGGAATTTGGAAATGTGGAACCCACAATAAAAATACGTCTTCCTCTAACCGATTCAACAAATGCAGGCTGAAATTCCCCGTCGCTAAATCTGGTTACCACTACGTTTCCAAGTGCAATTCCGTAGTGTTTGGCAATGTTTTTAGCCAATTCTTTGCTTTGTGTACAGGCAAAAATTTTAGGTTCTAGGTAAGGGATGTCCATTTTTTAGCGGTGTTGTTTTAAATGTGTTGTTGGATTTTGGTGCAAATTTAAAATTATTTAAGTGGTAATGCTATAACTAAGTGAAGTTTTTGTGTTTTAGTTGAAAAATATTTTTAAATTTGCAAACCGAAACATTTGCCCCGGTGGCGGAATTGGTAGACGCGCTGGATTCAAAATCCAGTTTTCGCAAGGAAGTGCGGGTTCGATTCCCGCCCGAGGTACAAAGGGAAAGCTGAGATTTACGTCTCAGCTTTTTTATTACAGGTACAACATAGGTACAACATTTTGCTATTTGGACTGTAAAATATTTTGTGTTTTATCATAGAATACGCATCCAATTCATAATTAAATTTTTTCTGGCTCTTTGCGGTTAAATATTTTTGCTTTTAGCACAGACTAGGCATTCAATCGCCATTTATTTTTTAGCATCAATACAACAAAAATAGCCTAATTTTACTTCCGCAATTATTTGCAAAATTTTTTAACAAAACAAGAATGAACTACATCGACTGGACCGGATTTATTGGCGTTACCCTGCTTTTATTGGCTTTTTTTCTGAATTTAAAAGGCATAATTAAAACTGACAGTTTAATTTATTTGCTGCTAAATTTTATGGGCGCAGCAATTGCCTGTTTAGCTTCCGTACTTTTAAATTATATGCCGTTTGTAATTTTGGAAGGTTGCTGGGCGATGGTTTCCGCAATAGGTTTGGTAAAATTGGCGACCAAAAATAAAATGATCAGGTAGTATTTTAATCGGAAAGTCGAAAGCCAGAAAGTAGAAAGTCTTTTCTCTCTATTCTCTTTTCTCTATTCTCTATTCTTTTTCTAATTATCTGAAAAACGAATTAACATGTTTCTCATCTGAATAAATTGTATATTGCGGCTTGTATGAAAGCGACTTGTTTGAATAGTTTAATGGTGGTTGGAATGGTATTCATTTCAGTTTTTTCGTTTGCCCAGAAAATAAATACACAAGAGGAAAATAACTTAAAGTTTCAAACCTATTTTTTTGAAGCTTTAAAGCAAAAGGCCATAAAAAACTACAACAAAGCGATTGAAAGCTTGGAATTATGCAGTGAAATAGATTCCTCAAATGTTTCTGTTTTATTTGAATTTTCAAAAAACCATTTGGAATTAAACAATTATTTTGAGGCAGAATTATTCATCGATAAAGCCTTGGCGCTTGAACCTGAAAATAGGTATTTGTTACAACATAAAGTAGCTGTTTTAAAAGCCCAAAGGAATTTTGGCAAAGCTATTGAAATGCAAAAAGAGATTGTTCAACTTCAGCCAAAAGAAAATGAGGAATTGGTATTTCTTTACATTCAAAACCAAAATTTTGACCTTGCGGAAGATTTGATTTCAAAAATGGAAGAAAATGCCATGTCAACATTGAAATTAAAATCTTTTAAAAATTATCTGGACAACAGAAAATTGCTTCAGCAAAATGAGGAAAAAAATCAAGATATTGCATATAAAAATATGGATATTGAATCCTTAAAAAAAACCTATTCAAAAAGTAAGGAGTATAAAATAATGCAGGAAATTTTATCCGAAGAAGCAAAAGAGGAACTTTTTGAAATTGTTTATGCCGACAGTAAAGCTGCTTTGGAATTGTTTCCGGAACAACCGTATTTATATAAAATGAATGGTTTTGCCCTTAATAAACTGGGAAAATATAAGGAAGCAATTGCCGTTTTAAGTCTTGGCATTGATTTTGTTATTGATAACAGCGCAATGGAAGCCGATTTTTATGAACAACTTTCCATAAGCCATGAAAAGTTGGGCAACAAAAGCGAGGCATTAAAATACAGACAAAGAGCCGCTGCGTTAAAAAAATAAAATTAAAAATGAAGCATTATTTTAAAATAGCAATATTGATATTACTTGCATTTACTTCGTGTAAAAGCAAAAAAAGTGTGACGAATATGGATATTATTGAAGATCTTTCCACAAAAAAAATTATTAGCAATCACTATAGCAATAATTTCAGCCAAAAAACAATAAATGCCAATTTAAACACAAAATATTCAGACAGTAAAATGTCAACTTCCATCAATATTAAACTGCGCATAGAAATGGATAAAACCATTTGGATGAGCGCCACAAAGTTGGGATTTCCTTTGGCGAAAATTAAAATTACGCCAAACAGGGTGAGTTATTATGAAAAATTAAACGGCACTTATTATGACGGTGATTTTTCTATGTTAAGTAAATGGCTGGGCACGGAACTGGATTATGAAAAGGTTCAAAACATCTTGTTGGGGCAAGCGGTTTTAAACTTAAGAAAAGAAAGATGCAATTCCCAAATTGAAAATAGATTATACCAATTGTCGCCAAAAAGGGACAATGACTTGTTTGGTATTTTGTTTTTTTTGAATCCCGATAATTTTAAATTGAACCGACAAGAAATTACCAATACGGAAAAACAACAATTGCTTTCGGTTTCTTATGCGAATTATAAAAATATTAAAGGTGAACAGTTTCCTGAAAATATTAACATTAGAGCCATAGACCACGAAAAATTAACCACTATTAATATAGAATATAAGTCGGTTGAATTTAATGAAGAATTAACATTTCCATTTGAAATCCCTAATGGTTACAAAGAAATCAGTTTAAAATAATGCAGTTTAAATTAAAGAATATTTTTATTGTTTCGGCACTATTTTTTAGTATAATAATTTCGGCCCAAAACTCAAAACGGGAAAATTTAGAAGAGCGTAAAACACAGATTAAAAAGGAAATTAATTATTTGGACGCCTTGCTTTCAAAGACAAAGAAAGTCGAGAAAAATTTATTGGTTGAAGTAAAGGATTTAAATGATAAAATAAATAAAAGGGAAGAATTAATTAATGTTATTTCCCGTGAATCTAGCGAACTTGGAAATGAAATTTACTTAAATCAGCTTGAAATAAACAAAAATCAACGCGATTTGGAAGCGCTGAAAAAAGACTACGCCGAAATGATTTTTAAATCTTACAAAAACAAGTCCCAAAACAGCCGAATCATGTTTTTGTTGTCTTCCGAAAATTTTTATCAGGGCTACAAACGTTTTCAATATATGAAACAATATTCTAGTTTCAGAAAAAATCAGGCCGAGGAAATCCAGAAAAAAACAACTGATCTTCAGGTATTAACCGATACTTTAATATCAAAAAAGAAACAAAAACAAGACCTTTTGGTTGAACATAAACAAGAACAAACCATCATCCAAAAAGAAAAAAAGGAGCAAGAAAATTTGTTGAGCCAGGTAAAAGGCAAGGAAAATAAATATAAAAGGCAAATTCAGCAATTTCAAAAAGAAGAACGAAAAATAGAAGCCCAAATAGATAAAATAATTAGAGACGCGATTGTGGCATCTAACAAAAACACGTCAAACACAACCTCGGCAACCTTTACATTAACGGCAGAAGCAAAAGAATTGGCCGCAAAATTTACGGCCAATAAAGGGCAATTGCCTTGGCCTGTTGAAAAAGGATATGTTTCTACCTATTATGGGAAACAGCCACATCCTGTGGTAAAAACAGCCACCATACAAAGCAATGGCGTAAGAATTACCACAGAGAGCGACAGTAAGGCCCGCGCGGTTTTTGAGGGAACTGTATTGTCGGTTCAGGTCTTGGGCGGTAATTTAAAAGCCGTTTTAATTCAACATGGGGATTATATCACCGTATATAAAAATTTGGAAAATGTATTTGTGCACATAGGGGAAAAAGTAAAAACAAAAGAAGAAATAGGCACTATTTTTACCGATAAAATTACAGGAAAAACAATTTTAGGATTTGTGTTGTTGAGAAATGTAACTACAGAAGATCCGGCTTCTTGGATTTATAAAATGTAATATAATTTTGGATTATTAGCTTCGAGATAAATATGGAAATAACATTTTCCAAATTAATATAGAATCTTCACTAAGGTAATTTTATGGTTATCGGCAATAATAATTACTGTTACAATTCAAAATTCAATTCGCATTAAGGCCTGAAATGGAAATTTTTTTTCGGATTTTTTACCAATAAAATGATTTAGTGAAATGTTTGACTGGCGAAAAGGAGGAGGCGCCCAAATATTTTTTATATCGAAGTTTTTTATCATTTAGCGGTTTATGAATATTTAAGCCAAATAATAGCCCACATTTTTTAAAATGCTGTAAGTATTGAGAATTTTGTACGACTTTTTGTAAAATAAAAGTCCACCGATGAATTTGAAAATATACTTATCGCTCCTGTTATTTCCCTTGGCATATTTTGTTAATGCACAAACTTGCTGTTCTGGAGGAATACCGCTGTCCAATAATATTGGAATGGCCATTTTAGAAAAAGGCACCACCCAAATAGGAGTTTCTTATGATTATAATAATTTAAATACGTTAAATAACGGGTCAGAAAAATTGGATGACAATGCAAGATTGCGCATTACGCATTCGATTTTGGTGAATGCAAGTTATGCTTTTACGGATCATTTTTCTGTGGAAGGGTTGCTTACCTGGGTGAATCAAAGAAGAAAAATAACGCAATTTGGCGGTGTAAACTTAGACCAATCTTCGGGAATTGGCGATGCGCTATTGTTGGCCAAATATAATTTTGCGGATGTTATTGGCAAAAACAGCGATTTAAATGTTGGTGTCGGAACAAAAATTCCGTTGGGTTCTTCAACAGAAAAGAGCGATGAGGGCATTACTTTAAATGCCGATTTGCAGCCGGGAAGCAATGCATGGGACATTATTTATTTTACTTCCGTTTCAAAAAGCATGAATTTTAGGCCTTCTTTAAGTATTTCATCACGGGTAATTTATAGAAGCACAGGAACTAACAATGATTATTTTGGGGACAGCACCTATAAATTTGGAAATGATTTTCAGGCTTTTGTCGGATTTTCAGATCAGTTTTTGATTTTTAAAACCATTGCTTCACCAAGTATTTCTTTTAAATATAGAAATGCGCAACAGGACAAAATTGGTGGATTTGATTTAGACAATACAGGAGGAAATTGGGTTTCCGTTATTCCGAATTTTTCAATAAACATCAATCAGAATTTGGTTTTTTCCACAAAAGCGGAATTGCCAATTTACAGCAATGTTGACGGCACGCAATTAACCCCAACATATAGGTTAACCACCGGAATTTTATATACGATTGCACCTAAAAAGAAGTTTCAAATTTTAAATTAACGATGATGAAAACAAAGATTTTTTATTTATTTATGATGGCTTTGGTGGTTTCCGCCTGTGGCGGAGGCGGTGATGATACTGCACCAGATCCAAGCAATAATAACGGAAATCCGCCACCGACCAATACCTCGCCAGATTGGTTAATTCCACGTTCTGAAGTTAAAGATGGTGGTCCCGGAAAAGATGGAATTCCTTCTTTGGATTCCCCTAAATTTGTGACCGCCTCAGATGCCGGCGCTTCCTTTTTAACAGATGATGAATTGGTTATTGGCGTGGTTATTGGCAATGATATCAAGGCTTATGCACATTCTATACTGAATTGGCACGAGGTGGTAAATGATGAAATAAACAATAATTTTATTACTGTTAATTATTGTCCGCTAACAGGCACTGCCTTTGGATGGAACAGCAATGCAGGTGGCGAAAAAACCACTTTTGGGGTTTCCGGATTGTTGTATAACGCCAATTTAATTTTGTACGACAGAAAAACGGGCAGCAATTGGGCGCAGTTAAGGCTTCAATGTGTAAATGGTACTTTAAAAGGTGATGAGCCTGTATTGGTAAACGTTGTTGAAACCAATTGGAAAACCTGGAGAACGCTCTATCCAAACACTAAAGTATTGACCAGAGAAACCGGATTTGCAAGAAATTACAACAATTATCCGTATGGCGATTATAAAACCAACCAGAACTTTTTTATTTTCACGCCATCTCCTTTAAATAGTGCGTTGCCAAATAAAGAGCGGATTTATGCCATTATGGATGAAAATGTGGCGAAAGTATACCAATTTCAAAATTTTATCGGCGGAAAAACCATAAAAGATTCGTTTCACGGAAAGGATTATTTGTTGGTTGGAAATGAAAACATCATCAATTCTTTTGAATTGACCGGAAGCCAAACAAGTTTAACTTTTGAATTCAGTTTCACCAATGGCGAGCAATTTTTTAATGACAATGAAGGTAACAAATGGTCGGTTTTTGGAAAAGCGCTTGAAGGGCCAAGAGTTGGAGAAGTGTTAAAAACATCAAAATCGGTGGTGAGTTTTTGGTTTGCCATTGCGGCCTTTTACCCAAATCCGGTAATTTATAATTAATGGCAAATAACCATTAATTTTTGTGCGTAAATAACCCAATAAAAATTTAAAATTTAAAAAGACGTAAAAATAGTTGTCAGGTTTAAACTATTTTTACGTCTTTCTTTTTATGAATTTGAGCCTGCAAGTTTCTACAACAACCGCCATTCTTCTTTTTGCCAAAAGCGAAAAGACAGAAAGTGCTTCAAAACCAATAGTTTCTTATAAAAAGCAAAACGATTTGTTGTGGAAAAAAATGAACGAAAATGTTTTGCGAACTGTTCAAAAAACCAAGCTGCCTTATTTTATTTCTGATGAAAATTCTCAAGTGGGCAATACTTTTGGAGAAAAAATTACCCATGCAATCAACACTGTGTTTGCAAAAGGATTTCAAAAAGTCATTGTTATAGGGAATGATTGCCCCGAATTAAAATTGCATCATTTGCTGAAAGCCAACAATCAATTGCAATCGCATGAATTGGTTATTGGCGCAGATTATCATGGCGGCGCATATTTAATTGGCGTTAGCAAATCGGGTTTTAATGCCGATGAATTTACGGCGATTGCGTGGCAAACTTCTTCTGTGTTTGAAACTTTGCAAGCCGTTTTCAGCAAACAAAGCATAGCGTTGCTTCCTTGTTTGAATGACTGCAATAATACTTTTGATTTTAAAAAAGCTGTTCAAAATTTATCTTTTTCTGATTCTTTTAGGAATGAAATTCTTTCGTTTCTTCAACATAAATTAACCATAAACCATAAAGAAATTTCTTTTGTTTCTTATGAAAATTGCACTTTAAATTTTAATAAGGGTTCTCCTTTTTTCTTCTAAATAGTCACTTTCAACACATTTCAATTATTTTTTAACCAATTAATTCACTTAATGAAGCAATTTTTCATTTTGGCTATGCTCTTTGTTTCGGCAATAGTTGTGGCCCAGCAAGACCTTACCGTTTCAGTTATCAATTTTGAAACGCAAAAACCGATTTCAAATCTCACGTTAATTTTAACAAATACAACACGTAATATAAGTTGGCAACAAAGCACCAACAGTCAGGGAAAAGTAACTTTTAGAAGCATTCCAGCCCTTGACGGCTACCAAATTTTATTTGAAGGAACAGAAGATTTTGCCGCCCAAAATTCTGAAATCATCAGCATTCGGTCGAATCAAAATCCGAATGTAACTTTGGTTTTGAAAAAAGCGTCTTCCCAACAATTGGATGAGGTTGTGGTAACTTCCAGTTCAACGGCAAAAATTAACCGCCGCGATGCTGAAGTTTCTTTTGAGTTGAAATCCGCCGAAATTCAGGAAATTCCTGTTGAAGGCCGCGATATCACAAGAGTTTTATACCGTTTGCCCAATGTTTCACAAGCCACAGGATTTTTCCCTGAAGCACCAAATGTGAGCATCAACGGCGCAAATCCGTTATTTACTTCTTACTTAATTGACGGAATGGATAACAATGAGCGTTTTTTGGGCGGACAAAAATTCAATATTCCGTCGGGTTTTGTGAAAGACATTACTGTTTTAACAAGTAATTTTTCTGCGGAATACGGACTTACGGGAAGCGGTGTTATTGACATTACGCCGCGTTCCGGCTCCAATAAATTAACGGGTGAACTATTTTTTATCACAAGGCCCGGACCTTCAATTGACGGTAATTCTTCCTTTGCGCAACGCGATTTGTCAGGAAACCAGGTAAAAGACGGTTTTGCCCGTTACCAAGCCGGTGGCGGCGTTGGCGGTGCTTTTGTGAAAGACAAAACTTTTTATTATTTCAATTTTGAGCATACAACCGATGTGAAAGATAATTTGTTGAATGTGCCTGAATTAGGTATTGCAGAGACTGTAAGAGGCAACAATACCTTTAATTATTTCTCTTCAAAAATAGACCAGCTTTGGAACAAAAATTTCAGAAGTTCGCTTCGTACCAATGTGGGAATTATTGATATTGAACGCCAGGGCGGCGGATTGGATGGCGGTGCCGCTTTTCCGTCTTCCGCAAATACGCAAAAACGAAACAGCATTTTGTTGGCTTTGAAAAATTCCTATAATTTCGGACAGGTAAGTGGTGAAACCAATGTGCAATACAGCCGTTTTAATTGGGATTATGCCAATCCGTTAAGCGCAAACGCGCCACAGGTGGTTGTTTTGGGAACAAATGATGAAACTTTGGCTATTTTAGGTCATCCGGGTTATTTATTTAAAGCGATTGAAAACACGGTTCAGGTGCAACAGAAATTCAAATATTATACGGATAATCATACTTTTAAAGCTGGATTAAATTTCATTAGAGGCGATCACGAATTGTTTGGCGGCGGAAATCCGAACGGAAATTATACCGTAAAATTAAATCAGCCACAAATTGATGACATCAGAAATAGCGGTATTGGAAGCGGTTTAAATATCAATGATATTCCTTCAAATGCTACCGTTGTAAATTACAATGTGGAATTGCGTCCTGCTTCTTTTGGAACTCACCAAGATATTTATTCGGCTTATTTGGAAGATTTATGGTCGGTTTCCGGCAAGTTGAATATCACGTTGGGATTGCGTTATGATTATGACAATTTATCAAAAGGCGGCAACGATAAAGGCGATTACAACAACTTGGCGCCGCGTTTTAATTTTAATTATAAATTATCGAATAAAAGTAGTTTGCGTGGCGGTTACGGCATTGCTTACGACAAAATAAATTATGCGCTTTATAGCGATGCGCTGCAGCAAAACACCACATCGGCAGATTACAGAACGCAGTTGCAGGAATTTATCGATTTGGGAATTTTGCCTTCCAACACCAATCTGGATGCGATTACTTTCAATGGAAATATTTCGGCAAATTTATCAAATGTCGGTTATTTGCAGGGGCCAAACGGCGACCAATTACAAAATCAGCGAGAAGGCGCTTTTTCCAATGAACGACGCATTTTAAATCCGAATGGATACGACAATCCGTATTCGCACCAGTTCGCTTTGGGATATCAAGTTCAATTAGATGAAAATAAATTGTTTTTTGTGGATTTGGTGCACAACCGAGGCGAAAATTTATTCCGTTTGAGAAACTTAAATGCCGCTGCTGAATATACAGTTGACCCAAATAACGTCATCATTAGAACACCAGAAGAAGCTGATGCGACCAGACCAATTCCAATTGAAAATGGTTCGGCAACCATTAACGGACAAACGCTTACCGGCATTGCAAGAAACGTGGTGGTGAGTGAAACAAAAGGAAAATCGAGGTATTATGCTTTGAGTATGAATTACCAAAAAGCAAAAGGAAACGACAATTATTCCTACAGGTTGAATTATACTTTATCCTCTTTGAAAAATGATACGGAAGATATTAATTTTAGGGCGATGGATGGTAATAATTATGGCAACGAATGGGGTTATTCCATCAACGACAGAACGCACAATATCAACGGAATTTACAGTTATTATCCGTTTGCCGGAACAACGGTAACTTTAGCCGGATTATTGCAGAGCGGACAGCCGATAAACAGGATTCCTTTAGGATTTGGAACCACCGATTTAAATGGAGACGGTTCGGGTTTTGGGGATGCATATCAGGGAAACAGCGACCGCTATCCGGGTGAAAGCAGAAACAACGACCGTTTGCCTTGGAGTACGACTTTTGATGTAGGTTTGCAACATCAATTTAAAATTTCAGAAAACAATAAAATAGCATTGAGAGCCGATATTTTTAATGTTTTCAATGCCGAAAATTTAAGCGGTTACAGCAATAATGCCACGCAAAGCAATCAAATTCAAGGCGGTTCAAAAGCCAGCGGATTGTTTACGCAACGCAACGCTTCGCCACCGAGACAGTTTCAATTTGGGGTAAGGTATTTGTTTTAAAAAGCCTCTAAATTAATTTTATAAAATTGAAAAAGGAATAAAGAACAAAGAAAAGAGAGAAGGGACAAAATTGAAAGTTAAATTTTTTGAATAAATAAATAAATAAACCAAATTCCCTTTCCTTTGGAAAAGCCTGTCCCATTTTTAGTGCGGGAGGCTGGGGACAGAAAAATAAGATGTTTATACTCAATGCAAATGAGCCAAAAAAATTGGCCAATTATTTACAAAATCAGGGTTGGCTTGGTTTTGGGGAAACGATTGTTTCACTGTCGAAACCGGGCGAAGGCAATATGAATTATGTGTTGCGGGTAGATACGGGCAATCGGACTTTTATTGTGAAACAGTCGCGCGGGTATGTTGAAAAATATCCACAAGTGCCTGCGCCGGCTGCACGCGTGCTTACTGAAGGCGCTTTTTATCAAAAGATTTCTGAGGAAAAAATGGTTCAAAATTATATGCCTAAACTTATTGGTTTGGATGCCGAAAATAATGTGATTGCTTTGGAGGATTTGGGAAAAGCAAATGATTTTACGGTTTTATATGATTTAAAACATCAGCTAAAAGCTGAAGAACTTTTTGCATTATTGAATTATTTGAACGGGTTGCACCACAAATTTCAGAAATCGGTGATTGACGATGAATTGGTGAATTTGGAATTGCGGAAACTCAACCACGAACATATTTTTTTGTATCCTTTTATGGAAGATAACGGTTTCGACTTGAATACTATTCAGGAAGGATTGCAGGAATTGGCGGTGCCTTATAAAAATGATGCTGAATTGAAACAAAAAATTGAAATCTTGGGTGCTTTATATTTAGCTAAAGGCAATTATCTTTTGCACGGCGATTTTTATCCGGGAAGTTGGCTAAAATCTGAAAACGGCATTAAAATTATAGATCCGGAATTTTGTTTTTATGGTTCCCGTGAATTTGATTTGGGCGTTTTGATGGCGCATTTGTATTTAACGCAACAAGATGACACACTGTTTGCTTTGGTTCAAAAAAGATATCTTTATTACCGAGAACTTGATTTAACTGTTTTGAATGGTTTTATTGGCGCGGAAATTATGCGAAGATTGATCGGCTTGGCGCAATTGCCTTTGCAAATGGACTTGAAAACTAAAGGAAAACTGTTGAGGTTTGCGCACGCTTTAATTACTGAATAACGCTATTTGTCGTAAATTATGGCAATATGCTGCGTTAGCGACTGAAGAGGAAATCCTTTTTTGAGGTTTTTACCGAAAAAAAGATTGGAACGTAAGGCGCGACCCTTGCGGGAACGCCCACCAAAAAGGCAGGTAAACCCAAAACATTTTTAAATTGAAGTTTACACATTACATAAATACAAAATAAATGAAACTTAAATTATTTCTTTTTACGCTATTGTTTGCTGTTCAAATGCAAGCGCAAACCAACGTTTGGTTTGATACCGATATTATGATTGGAATGCCCGACAAGGAGGCGCGCGAAGTTGATGACGGCATTACGCTGATTATGGCGCTAAAGCAGCCGCAAATTAAAATTGTGGGCATCAGCAATATCACTTATGTGGATTATGGTTTTGGGGTGATCAATAAAATATTGAATTGGCACAACAAAGGCGAAGCGATTCCGGTTTACAAAGGTTCGCCGTTGGCCAATGATTTGGGTACTGAAAACGACGGAACCCGTGCCTTGTATGAAGCCTTGAAAAAAGAAAAACTGACTATTTTGGCGCTCGGGCCAATGACCAATGTGGCAACTTTGGTAAAAAATCATCCCGATATTATTTCGCAAATAGAACGCATTGTGATTTGTGCCGCTCGTACACCCGATTTGCCTTTTAATCCGGGAAACGGAAAATTGAATGTGTTTGATTACAATTATGAGTTTGACACCGCATCAATGGATGTTTTGTTGAATTCTGTTATTCCGCTGGAATTTGCGGGCTATGAACCTAGTTCCTACACGCATATCGGCAACATTGATTTGGCCAGTTTGGATTTAACCAACGAAGCCGATAAGTGGCTTTTTGATATTGTGCAGCCTTGGATGGAATTGAACGAGCGCTATTTTGGCGTTCACGGTTTTATTCCTTTTGACTGTTCGCCATTGGGACTTGTTACACATCCCGAATATTTTACGTATTATGAAAATATTCCGATAAAAGTGACCTATAAAAAGAACGACGCTTTGGAAATTCAGCCACATTTGCCGTTTAAAAATTTTCTGGAAGTTTCTTATGATTTCAAAACAACCAAAAAAGTAAAATATGCCCGAAGAGCCTTGCAGGGTTTTGAGGAGAAAATATTGGAATCATTAAGCGCGGCAAGATAGCCGCACTTTTTTATTGAGATTTAACTCGCACAGCAACTCAATTTTGAAACGTCTTTACCAAAGGTGATGGCCGCCAATTTGATGCCTTCACTCATTGTTAAATAAGGATAAAAACTTTCAGCCAATTCTTTCACGGTTATTCCGTATTTGATAGCCATACTCAATTGCTGTATGAGTTCGCCACCTTCTGGGGCAACTATTCTTGCCCCGATTAACTTGTCGGTTTCGGTGTTGCGAATGAGTTTGATAAAGCCTCTTGTGTCTTGTGCGGCCAGTGCTCTCGGAACATTTCCCAACGCTAATTTGCTCACTTCAAAAGGAATATTTTGGGATGCTGCCTGCGCTTCATCCAATCCCGCTCCCGCAATTTGTGGATCGGTAAACACCACCCAAGGCAATGAGGAATAGTCCGCTTTATTTTCCGTTCCCGAAAAAGCATTTTCCACTGCAATTTTACCTTCAAATGCGGCAGTATAAACAAAAGCCGGAGTATTTATTGCGTCACCCACAGCATAAATGTTGGTTAAATTGGTTTCCATTTTTTCATTGACCAAAACATGGCCAGTTTTATCAAGTTTTAAATCGATATTTTCAAGACCTAATTTAGAGGTGTTTGGTTTTGTTCCTGTGGCAACCACAATTTTGCCCTTTTCAATAATTTGCGTTGTGGAACCATCCGGACATTTACAGTGAATGATAATTTTGGTTCCTTTCCCTTCGGCTCCGCTCAGGGCAAGTTTCTCAAATTTGAATGCCCTAAAGTTTGGCAATATTTCAATTCCTTCACTTTTTATTTGAGTTTCCAGTGCTTCGCTGATATCAGGCGTTTGGGTTCTTAATACCCGATCGGTAAATTCTATAATGCGGACTTTCACACCCAAACGATTATAAGCCATTGCAATTTCCAATCCAATATAACCTGCGCCCATAATAGTGATGCTTTCCGGTTTTTCTTCTAAATCGAAGAGTGAAACGTTTGTTAGGTATCCAACTTCATTTAAACCTTCAATGTTTGGGATATTGGTGGTTGCACCAGTTGCAATGATAAATTTTATGGCGGTGTATTTGTTCTTACCGTCAACAATGATGGTTTTATTGTCTATAAATGTTGCCCATCCATGAAGCATGGTCAAGTATTTAAAATCACTTACCACATCCATATATTTTTTTTGCTGAAGGTTGGCAACCAATTTCTTTTTGTCTTTAATGACTTGTGCAAAATCAATGTCGGCACCTTTAGGTTTTACGCCCGAAAAATTTGAATGTGTTGCGTGATAAACGGTTTCCGCGGCACGTATGAGCGTTTTAGAGGGGACACAACCTACATTTACGCAAGTTCCGCCAAAATCCAGTCCGGCATTCACCATAAGTGTTGTTAATCCTAAACTTTCTGCTTTAATGGCTGCCGAAAACGCTGCAGAACCACCGCCAATAATGATTAAATCAAATTTATTTTCGTTTGAACCACTAATTTTACTTTTTTTAATGGATTTGACTTTATAGTTTTTTGTTGCGTTGATTGTATTGACGATTTCTTCTTTGTTTGTTTTTGAAGCGTCAAACGAACATTCGCAACTGCCGCTTTCATAACTTACTTTGGCTTCTGTTACACCTTCATTTTTGGATAGCATTTTTTCAATGCCCGTAGCACAATGGTCGCAGGTCATTCCTGATATTTCTAATTTTATGGTTGATGTGTTCATTTTGGTGTTTTATTAAATGCTTAATTATTTGGAGACAATTAGTTGCAGCCGTTTGGACCACAAGTATGTCCAACTTGTCCGTGTGCCGGATTTTCTGAGGTCTCTGTTTCGCCTGATACTTTGTAACCTGTGGCATCAATGTTTTTAATTATTGCATCTTTGTTTGTTTTAGAACTGTCAAACTTCACCGTTGCGTTTCCTTCCACGCTATTGGCCGAAACGCTCACAATTCCCGGCAATTCATTCACAGCGTGTTTTACATGTTCTTCACAACTGGCGCAAGTCATTCCGCTTACATTGAATTTCATTTCTTGGATGTTTTCTAAAGAAACAACAACAACTTTATCCGCTTTCGGATAAAAAATGTGTCCGTAATAAGGAAAGGCCATCATTAAAAGGGCAAATACGGTTACAATTCCTAAAAATGTTTTAGTCTGCATAAAAGGCTTCTTTACATCTTCTTCACAGGCACATTGAATTTCTTCTGTTTTTCTGGGTTTTAGTTTTTGAAACCAGGCAAATCCTAAGACAAAAACAGTTATGCCCAATAAATAAGGTCGAAAAGGTTCCATCCACGAAAATGCGGAAGCAGCTCCTGATGCTCCAGAAATTAAGGCCAACACGGGTGTAATACAACATAAAGATGCTGCAATCGCCGTAACTATTCCTGCACCTAATAGGTTATTTGATTTTGTTTTCATGCGAGTTCTAAATTTGAATTTTGATTGATAATGTATTTAAAAAATGGTTGCAACAATTGCAGTTGTTCTGGTTTTAGGGAATAAAAAATTGTTTGGCCAGATCTTCTGGCTTCAATCATATTTCCGTCTTTCATTTTGCGGAGATGCTGCGAAACGGCAGGAATGCTCATTCCTAAAATATCGGCAAGGTCGCAAGGGCATAACTCATTTTCTTCTTCAAGCAAAAACATTATTTTAAGTCGAACTTCGTTGCCTGCCAATGCCAATAAACCACTCAATTGTTCAAAGGAATTAGCGTTATTATTTATTTTCTGTTTGCATGCATTGATTTGGTTTTTGTCTGCCAAAATTCTTATGCAGGTTTGATTTTCGTCCATTTTTTTAGGATTAGGATTTAATAACTGGACAAAGGTATGTATAATTTTCTTATTTAAGCAAATACTTAAATATAAATTATAAAGATTTTAACATTTAACTTTTGAAATCATTCTGCCCAATGTCAATAAGTTAAGACTTTAGCATCCTCTTTTTTATCCTTCCGAGGTACGAGGAATCAAATAATGGCGAGCGAGTTTGACTGAAAATTCCCTCCTAACAAACTGAGTTATTGCGCCTGCGGAAGCTTTAACCCAATCAGTCGGAGGCTGAAAATCACATCCTCAAAGTCAGGGACTTTGCGGAGCGGAGTTATTGCGCCTGCAAAAGCTTCAACCCAATCAGTCGGAGACTGAAAATCACCTCCTCAAAGTCAGAGACTTTGCGGAGCGGAGTTTTAACATTTAAAATCATTCCGATCAATGTCAATAAGTTAAGACTTTAACATCCTCTTTTTTGTCCTTCCGAGGTACGGGAAATCTCATAATGGCGAGCTAGTTTGACTGAAAATTCCCTCCTAACAAACTGAGTTATTGCGCCTGCAAAAGCTTCAACCCAATCAGTCGGAGACTGAAAATCACATCCTCAAAGTCAGAGACTTTGCGGAGCGGAGTTATTGTGCCTGCGGAAGCTTCAACTCAATCAGTCGGAGACTGAAAATCACCTCCTCAAAGTCAGGGACTTTGCGGAGCGGAGGAATGATTAATCTTCATAGAAATGAACTTGATAAATAGTTAGTCACATATGAACTATAACAGACCTTCAGGAGCTAAAAAAACGGAAACCTAACAGGTTTTTAAAACCTGTTAGGTTTGATATTGGAAGCCAAAAACTCCTTTTTTATTTAACATTATTAAATGCGTTAAGGATTGCAGCGGAAATACTTTTTAGCGGTTTTTCACCGGTAAAAAGATTGCAGCGGAAAGCCTGACCCTTGCGGTAACGCCCAAATAATATACTTGGGATTGCTGTTGTTTTTAGAATTTAACAAACATTACATTGCAAAAAAGATGTCTATAACTTTGCCTTTCCGTAAAATTTCCATACTCACAGATTGGCCTTTTTGCAAATTGTTTACCTGCGTTTTTATAGATTCGAAATTATGTGGCGAATCGCAGCTTGTGCCTAACACATTTAGGATGATATCGCCGCCTAAAAATATTTCATCGCCCAAATAGTTAAATTTTAAATACCCGCCTTCCATGCCCATTTTTGACGCCATGGAATTGTCGGTAACCCGTTGCACCAACATTCCTGAACTTTGGGGAAGATTGAGGATTCCGGCAAGTCTGGCATCCAAAAAATAGCCTTCAAAACCTGTCCACAAGGAGCTTGTTTCAAACAGCATTTTTTTAGCGGGCGTTATGGCCACCGCGAATCCGATACCTTCAAATCCGCCGCTTTGCGATAAAATAAAACTGACAATTCCTATAACTTCTCCTTTAGCGTTAAACATTGGTCCGCCGGAAGTTCCGTGATTAATGGCCGCATCGGTTTGAAAAAAATCGATCATTTGACCGCGGGCCAACATACTTTTATTCAATTTTCCACTTACATGTCCGGTAGAAAAAGAATATTCAAAGCCCAGTGGCGCACCAATAATAAATATTTGTTCACCAATTTTTGTAGTTTCAGAATTTCCGGTTTTAGCGGGAAAAACACCAATTGGAATGTGTTCTAATTTTAACAGCGCCACATCTATGGAAGGAATGGAAGAAACAATTTGTGCGCCAACCACTTCGCCGCTTTGGAATTTCACCTTGATGCCAATTGCGTTATGCACAACGTGCGAAGCCGTTAAAATATGGCCCAGCGAATCGATTAAAACGCCAGAGCCAAGTCCGCCCGTTTTTGTGACATCGCCGTTTTTAATTTCATAGTCATCAACTTGAATGGTGACAACAGATTTTACGGCATTTTCATATAATTTTGAAAAATCCTGTGCAAAAGTTTGCGAGGAAACCATCACTGCCATAAACAAGAATATAGCTATTTTTTTCATTTTTTTTCTGTATTAAAGATTACTGGATTGTCAAAAATTTAGTTGCATTATCTTGAACCGTTTTGATTGAAATCAATATTATTTTACTTTGATTTGCAAACTTTTTTTGTTTTAATATAGACGCAAATACTAATTATTCCTGACGCATTCCGGTTAAAACAACATTTTCTTTATACAGTGGATGTGTTTCTAAAATATGGATGATCGTTATAGGATTCATATATCTTTCGTTATTTTCTGCGCCCATTAAATTAACGGCGCCGAGCCAATTGTTTCTTTTAAGGTTTTCCCTAACTTGAATGCTCCAATCCAACAATTGATAGCCCAAGCCGTGATTGATGCAATTTAAATCGGTATTAAACTCAAATTTATCTATCTTTTTTTTGGAGAAAACTTCATTTGCCGCTACGGTAAACATTTCGCCAAAACCTTTATTCAGATAATCTGAAACGTGAGATAATTCGTGTCCCAAAACGCCAATTTGTCCATTGTAGCCAATGGTTTTCAACACAATGGCATCGAGATATTTGGTGCTTTTTTCACTGATGGTGATAACATAAGTTCTTTTTTTTGCGGAACGAAACATGCTAAAAAAAGTGGGACGTGTTGCCAATGGCGTTGTTCTGTTTTTTAATTTGAAATCAATTTTGGTGTCTTTAAGTTCGGGAAAATAAGAAAGCGCAATTAATATTTGATTTTCGAATGCTTGAGGCATTGTTTTATGCTTGCCGAAACTGTTTCTTAAAATCAATAATTGTTCATTGGTGAGACTGTCTTTATGGAAATTTTTTACAATCTCCTGGGCGTTTAAACCCGTTGAAAAAATGATTAGAAGTGAAAAATAAACTCCTATTTTGAATAGATTACGCATGTTTTATTATACTATTTTTTTAATTATACCATTTTTCAATGACTTTGAGGGCCGGTTTTTCTTGCGGCGTGTAATCTATCATTTTTCGTTTTTTATGGTAATCATCGGCATACCATTTCCATGCAAAACCACCTTTGTACCACGATTTATCAGAAAAAGACCGAAACAATGCTTCATAAGCATTGGCCTGACCTAGATTATTTTCTGTTGAATTTGCTTCTGTCCAAGGTTCATCCGCGCAATAATTTGAATTGCGATAGCCAAACTCGGTAAAAAGAATGTCTTTTCCAATTTTTTTCTGGGTTTCCTCAATTTTCAACAGGTGTTTTTCCCAGCCCAATTTCATTTCTTCCACAGAAGGCGTTTCACTTTTTGACAAAGGGAAATAAGCGTCAATGCCTATATAATCCAACTCGTTCCAAAATGGCACTTCATCAAAATCGTCCCAATTTGCTGCGTAAGTCAGTTTTCCCGAATAGATTTTTTTAATATTTTGAATGAGCTTTGTCCAATATTTCGGTCTTTTGGCAATGGAATTTCCCAGTTCAGTTCCAATACAAAAAAGTTCCACTTTTTGATTTTGCGCTATTTTGGCAAAATGAAGGATGTATTTTTCGTAATCGGTTTCCCAATTTATCCATTCCTTTTCTGTTTTAAAATCTAAATGTCCGGTATAAATTCCGTGATTGACCCAAAGATGCGGTTTTAGCATCACCTTAAAATTTTTTTCGTGCGATTGTTGAATGCTTGCAATAACGCCCGCTGTTTTTTCGCCTTCCCATTGTCGGTCATTGTTAAACGAAACTGATGCCTTTTCAAGGTTTACAAAAGCGTACGGCATAATTGAAATGGCGTTGACGTGGCTATTTTTTAAGGCCTGAAATGTGGTATTGCTGACTTCCTTAATGGCGGCGACCAAGTTCATTCCCTTAAATTCAAGTGTTTTGTTGCTTTTATGAATTTCCGTTGCGTCTATTTTATTTACAATGAAAAAATTGTATAAAAGCGCCATTAAAATCAGCGCCAAAATTAAGATGTAATTTTTTTTGCGCATCATTTCTCAGTTTGTGTAATTTTCTAATTGTGATTCCCAATTGTACTTATTGTAAACTAATTTATATTTGGTTAAATCCGATTCGAACACTTTTGAAATAATTGTTTTAATGCCTTTTGAACCACCAAAATCACCTTTGTACCAATACAATAATTTTGAGGTGTTGATGATTTTAGTTTGATTGTTTATGGTTGTTTCAGAAATCAAAAATGAAAACATGGCGTCATTTAGTTGTTTGTCGATGTTATTAAAGATATAAAAAGCGATGGGCGGACAGCTTTTTGCACCACAATTTAATGCAAAATGAATGCGATAATCTGTTTTTTCAACCGCTAAATTTCGGGTAAGCAAGGATACAAACGGATCCGGAATATAGCCAAAACTCCATTTCCATGTATATTTTCTCAAAATTCCGTGTTCAATATCATCTAAACTAAACCGAGTTTGTGCAATAAAAATTTCTTTTTTGCTGAAAAGTCCTTTTCGTTGTCCTTTATATTTACCAATTAATAACTGAAAATAGGCATTGTAAACGTTAATCCAAAAACTCTTTTTTGCATCATCGGTTTTTAGCTCGTTTTGCAATTGTATGATGGACCTGTTTTTTAAGGCCATTTCCTCCAAATTGGTATCAGCCTTCATTTTTACGTGAAGCAACAATTCTTCAGAAATTAACAATAAACTGTTTTTGTTTGCCATTATTGCTTTTTATGGTTGTTTGAAAAATGTCATCGTTTTACGCATAAAATTGCTTTCTAAAATTTCTTAATCTTTAAATGCGCTTTTATCTGTCTCTTTTCTATAAATTCCTGATCAAAATAAAACAAGGGAGCATGCTCCCTTGACCATAGTTTAGTCTATTTTTCAATAAAATCCTGACAATAAATTTGAGAATTTAGTTTGAAATTCATTTTGTAGGGAATCAATGCTGGAAGTTGGAAGTTGGAAGTCCGAAGTCCGAAGACCGAAGACCGAAGACCGAAGTCCGAAGACCGAAGTTCGAAGACGGAAGACCGAAGAAGGAAGTTCGAAGATGGAAGTTTGAAGACGGAAGTTCTGCTGAAAAAAGCCACTTAAATAAATTAACAATGGATGGTGTCCTTGAATTGTTTTTACACACTTTTTAGGATAGTGTCAATTTGGAATTTAACTTTTAAAATTAAGAAGTTACATCAATTAATTTTCTTCTGTAAGCGGTAAGCAAACGCGATTTAGAGATAAATCCGAAGTATTTCCCTTCTTTAAGCACCACCAAATTCCAGGCGCCACAGCGTTTAAACTTATTTAAAATTTCTTCGGCAGAGTCTTTTTCGTAATAAATAATATCCGATCCTGCATGCATCAAACTTCGTACTTTTACGGTTTCGTAAAGCTCTTTGTCGAACATAATGCTTCTGATATCATTGATGGTGAGGATTCCCAAAAAGTCATTTTCTTCATTTACCACCGGAAAATGGTTACGGGTAGATTTTGCAACTGCATTATTTACCACATCACCCAATGTCATTTCAGGATGAAGCAGCACAAAATTGGTTTCAATCAGTTTATCCAAATCGAGCATCATCAACACATTTTTGTCTTTATCATGAGTCATAAGCTGGCCTTTTTTCGCCAATTCAGAGGCATAAATATTGTGCGGAATATATTTTTTTGAAACAATAAAAGAAATAGAAGCTACAATCATTAAGGGAACAAACAGCTCATAGCCACCTGTAATTTCGGCAATTAAAAATATCGCTGTTAACGGAGCCTGTAAAATTCCAGCCATTAAACCTGCCATGCCTACCATGGCAAAATTTGTTAAAGACAGTTGGTGGTTGAATAAATTACTGTAATTGACAATTGACGCAAACACATAGCCTGTAACGCTTCCGGTAAAAAGTGTTGGCGCAAAAACACCTCCAATACCGCCCGCGCCAAAAGTGAATGACGTGGCAACTATTTTAAATATAATTAAACCGGCAAGGAAAATTATTATTTCCAGCGTAGTGTCTGTAGGAATTAGAAATCTGTTATTTTGCACAACGCCAATTACATTTCCCCGTAAAACATTGTTGATGGTTTCATAACCTTCCCCAAAAAGCGGCGGAATAAAATAAATAATAACACCCAATAAAAGTCCGCCAATTAATAAGCGCTTGTACGGACTAGCAAATTTTTTAAAAAAGTCGCTAATCGCAAAATAAACTTTGCTGAAATAAATGGAAGTCGCTGCTGTGGCGATTCCTAAAAAAACATAAAACAAAACGTCATTTAACAAAAATTTGTCTTGTATTGTAAAATGGAGCAAAACATCATCCCCAAAAAAGAAATAGGAGGTTAAAACTGCGGTAATGGAAGCCAATAATAAAGGAACCATAGACGCTAAAGTTAGCTCCAGGCTAAAAATCTCTACTGCAAAAACAATGGCGGCAATGGGTGCTTTAAAAATTGAGGACATTGCGCCGGCGGCGGCGGCGCCAATTAGCAGTGTTCTGGTAGTTTGGTTTAAGTGAAAAAAGCGCGCAAAATTAGACCCAAGCGCAGCGCCTGTAGCAACAGTTGGCCCCTCAAGTCCTACAGATCCACCAAATCCAACTGTAAGTGGCGCCGTGATTAATGAGGCCCACATTTGGTGTCTGGGCATAATTCCCTTTTGCCTTGATATGGCATATAAGGTGGAAGGGATTCCGTGGCCTACTTTTTTGCGGATTACATATTTTATAAAAAGCAGCACAATTAACAAGCCTATAATTGGGAAAATAAAATAAAATGCCTGGTGCATTTGTTTTATAAATTCGCCTTCCAATAAATTTTGAATTAAATGCGTTAGGTTTTTTAGAATTACCGCGCCTAACCCCGCCAAAAATCCGATAACTGCACTGGCTATATGTGTGAACTGCTTATTGGAAATATGTTGATACCTCCATTTTAAAAATTTCAGAAATAATTTTTTTGAACTAACCGGCATTTTATGATTGTAAAAAGGAAGTGCAAAAGTATTAAAATCTAACGATTAGGGAACACGATTTGGACATTTTTTACATGTCTTGTTGCTTTTATTTTTGAATTTTTCACAGCATTTTTCATTTATTTCACGGTACTTTTTCTTTTCGGTTGAGGCATCCCAAGCAAAATCGTAGTTAAAAATACCTGAATTTTCAATAGTCCCCAAAATACTTATTTAGAATGATTTTAAACAAAGGTACAAATACTTTGAAAACTAATGTCAATTACAGCTTTAAACTTTTTTCAGAAGTGTTTTTTTTCTTTAAATTTTTTCATCAAAAAAAACTGTTTTAATGAAACGAGCAAAACAAATTTTGATACACAAGGAAATGATTAATAGCGAATTTATCTGCCGGAAGGCAGGCAGCAGCTGTACCAATAAAAAATAAAATATAAACAGATGAAATTATAAAATAGGTAAGTGAAAATATTGTTATAAACACCCAATTTCTTAACATATAGCTTTTTTGCCCACAATTTCTGACAACTTAGCTAATTGATAATCAATAATTTATTTTATTTTAAAAAAAACTTAATGTAAACTTAACGTTAATTAATCCTTAATTATATGTAAAGTGTTTAAATTTGAGTATAGTAATCAAGAAATACTAATTAAAAATAAACAGAATATGAAAACTTTCCTCAACCTCCTTATAATGTTGATTTGTGTATCGGCATTTTCCCAAGAACAAAAAGTGACTTATCAAAAAAATGATAATGATTTGGTAAAAGCAACCTATTATTTTGCCGACAACAGCAATATTATTGAACGCGAAGGTTTTTTCAATAAAGAAGGCAAATTGCACGACACTTGGATAAGCTACGATTTACAAGGCAATAAAACCGCGATTGCCACCTACAATAACGGTAAAAAAGAAGGTGTTTGGACTTATTTTAAAACCGATAAAATTAACGTAGTTACCTATAAAGACAACAAATTAATTGCTGTTGAAGAAAAAGCATTGGTGGTTAATTAACAAATAAATTTGTTTCATAAAATTGGGTTTTTCCAATAAATAGCAATAAAAAACCAGACAAATATGTCTGGTTTTTTATTTAGTTGAATTTTTTGGTTCCTTTAGAATTTATAAGCATAGCTAAGGGAAAATGCTGTCCCTGTATGTTTTTTTGAAAATATTTGGTCATTTGCATGATACGATTGATAATGGCTTTCCACTTCATTATTTAAAAGGTTTTCTGCTTTAAAGCCAATGCTTGACTGCTGTTTTTCCCCAAAAGCTTTGCTGAAGGTGAAATTTAAACTGTTAAAAGGCATAGTATAAACATCCGGGATTGCGCCAATACCTACAATTTCCAACGATTTTCCCTGAACATTATAAAACAATCCGGTTTGAATACCTTTAGCATCATTTGAATAGTTGAAACCAGCATTGACCAAATAAGGTGATTGGCCTTGTAAATCCCTTGTGTCGTCCATTGTTTCCCCATCCCTTAAATTAAGCAGTTTAGATTCATATTCGCCATTGGTGGTTTTATCCATTTCTTGTCTTGATTCAATCACGGAAGCATTTAAAATTAGGTCGAAATTGTTGAAACTTTCGCTTAAAAAACCAAGATTTTTCCTGAAATCCAATTCAAGTCCGTAAACAGTGGCAGAGCCAATATTTCTTGGCTGAAGATTGTCTGGGGAAGAAGCGCTAAAAAAAGCCAATTCAATAGGATCTTTAAATGATTTATAAAAAGCGGAAACGGCCAATACTTGGGCTTTAGTTCCAAAATTTTCATATCGAACATCAAAATTGTTAATGTAAGAAGGCTGCAAATCAATATTTCCGTTAAACGTTAAATCGGTGATTGGATCATAAATTTGTGTGATTGACGCTTCCTTAAATGATGGGCGCGCAACGGTTCTGGCAAAAGAAAATCTAAAATTGGTGGCGTCATTCAAACTGTATATTAAATTTGCGGATGGAAATACATCAAACTTGTCAATGGTTTTTACATTTGAATAAATAATGGAGCCTGTGTTATTTTCTCCGGTGTAAAATTGTTCGAATTTTTCTGCCCGCAATCCAACGATTGCTTTTAATTTATCAAAAAACTGAAGCGATTCAGAGCCATACAACGCGTAATTATTATTGGATGCGTTGTAGGTATTTGATGGTTCAAAATTTCCTTCAACATAAGTTCCGAAACCGGTATTTGAATTCCAAATATTTTCGTCCGTTAATAATGCATTTGCATTGCCGTTTAGGGTTTCTCCTGCAGATCCTCTTATTGCCAATAAATAATTGTCTATGCTAAAATTTCTTTCTTTATAAATATGGTTTAAGCCAAATTGCAGTTTCGACGGATTTGAAAACAAGGTGTGTTTTAAGGTAAAGTCTAATTTTGAAACTACATCAACCTCATCCAAGCTTCTCCAAATTCTTCTTGGACTTCCTGCAGAACTTGGCCTGATGGAATAAGTATTTGTTGTTTCATCAAAAAGAAATGGCGTAACGCGCACATCTTTATCTTCTATCAATGAATAGGTTGGTGAAACTT
Organism: Bacteroidetes bacterium HGW-Bacteroidetes-3; assembly: GCA_002842505.1. Lineage (GTDB taxonomy): Bacteria > Bacteroidota > Bacteroidia > Flavobacteriales > Flavobacteriaceae > Lutibacter. Next base: position 27,185 of record PHDE01000009.1, read on the forward strand.
TCCATTCAACCAAAAAAGAAGCGTCTTCATTGGAATGTTTTCCGGTTAGCAAAACATTGGAAATAGAACGTTGCGTATATTCTAAATTGTCTTTATAAATGGTAACAGCATCAGAAAAAACTTTTGTTTGCTTTAAAAACCCTGCTGTAGTTTCGCCATTTTGAATGTGCATAAAACTAAGTTTGTACTTGCTTCTGTCTGTTTTAAAAGTAATTCCCGCCAACCCACTTAACAACACTTCATTTTTGCTTAAATCACCTATTTGATTTTCAGAAAGCTCCAAATTTGTAACCGATTTATCAATTGCTTTTCTATACTTTCCTGTTTCATAATTGTGGTAAAAAGTCGTATTGTTTTTGTAGGAAACGGCCGTCAAATAGCCTAATTTATTATTTTTTTCACCAACATTATACTGATTCCCTGCGGTAAAAGAAAAATTAAAATCCATTAAACTGGTTCCTTTTGAAGCTTTTAAAGTAGGATCAAATAATTTTGTGATGGTGGTTAATGCCGGATTGTTTGAAAAAGGCCCGGGAATAGGCTGTTGCCTGGAAATCGGCAATTTAAGCGAGCCGTTATCGAATCCTAAAAAACTGGTGTTGGAGGCGGTGTACTTTAAAAAATCGGACTTAAAGTGCATACTTGAATTGTAAGATCCGCCAATGCTAAAACTGTAGCTTTCATTGGTTGGAAAATCTTTGGTGACAATATTCACCAAACCTCCTGTAAAATCGGCAGAAAGATCAGCAGTAAAAGACTTCACAATTTGCACATTGTCAATAATATTTGTGGGGAAAATATCCAATTGCACGGTGTTTCTGTCGGGATCCAATCCTGGAATATCAATGCCGTTTAAAATTGATTTTGTGTAACGGTCACCTAACCCTCTAACATAAACATATTTAGCATCCTGAACCGACACGCCAGGAACGTTCTTAATAGCCGATGCAACGTTGCTTACCGATAACTTTTGAAAGGTTTGGGCGGAAATCCCGTCCATTAAATTCACCGATTTTTGTTGCACAGAAAGAAGGGCGGTTTCAGTGTTCATAGCTTTATTGGCCGTAACAACAACCGTTTCAAAGCTAATTCCAGCAGGTTTTAAAATCATATCCATTGTAACAACTTCGCCATTCAACACTTTTACATTAGTTACTTCTTTGGTGTCAAAACCTAAAAACGAATAAACCAAGGTATAGGTTCCGGCCTCAAGCCTTAATTCATATTTTCCTTCAAAATCGGTAGTTACGCCTTTGCTTGTGCCTTTAACAATTACATTGGCAAAAGCCAAAGTTTCATTGGAATCTGAGTCTAACACCGTTCCTGTAACAGTGCCTGTTTGTGCATAAGAAAAATAAGAGATAAAAAAACTAAAGATTAAATATTTAAATTTTATTTGCATTTCAATTGATTATTTAAAAATACAAATTGCCCGCTTTTTATAAAGCGAGCAATTTGTCTGATTTAGCTATATTTTTTATTAGTAAGCACTTTTATTTTTTGCCAAAGTCCAACCAAATACAGAGGTGTCAGCACCTTTGGTTTGACTGCCTAAAGCCACTGAAGTTGCCCAACCGGCAGAGTCAGCGCCAAAAGTTGGAGCCAAAGCTGAGGCTGATTTATCTTTAAATAAAGCGGTAATATCCGTAACGCCAGCAGGTAAAACAATTTCCCAATTTGATAGAATCAATTTACCGTCAACATAATTTTGCGCAACATTGTCGGTATTTATTCTAACATAAGAAGTTGTTTGAAAATTGTAAGCGTAAATGTTCTTTACCGTTCCTTGAGCTGCACTTCTAAAGTCTGCATATTTTCCGCCAACAGCGTTTGCGTGTCCCTTTAATGTAATATTATTGAAGGTGTAATCTCTTTGCAAAGAACCTTCGCCGCCATCAATTTCCAAAGCACTGTCTGAAATATTTGTCAAAATCACCATCGCATTTGAAATAGTTCCGTTCCAACCTTGGTCAACATCCAATCCGTCATCGCCAAAACCCAAAACAATAACGTCGGAAACGTTTACGCTTCCGCCAAAAATTTCAATACCGTCATCAAGTGTCGCATACACTTCAATATTTTTTATGATAGTTCCGCTGCCAACAGCGCCCAATGTCAATCCGTTAATTTCGTTTGTGGCACCAATTAATGCACCACCGTGACGAATAGACACATACTCTATATGGCCTGAATTGTCGGCATCATCACTTCCTCCATACAACCCAAACGTGTCACTTGCAGGAATTCCTTCAATTTGAAATTCACTTACATCGCCGCTAAAAGAACCTTTCGCTTTTCCTAATATTAACAAACCGCCCCAACGGCTATTGTCATCAATGGTTAAATTTGTGCCGAATTTTTCGCCTATCGCAATATTGTCCACAATAGAGGTGAAAATAATTGGTTTGTCGGCTGTTCCCACGGCATTTAGTTTTCCGCCTCGCGCAACAACAAGTGCCGATGCCAAAGATCCTGTGCCTTCTTTTCCTTTTACGATTGTTCCCGGTTCAATGGTTAGGGTTACACCATCCGCAACTACCACTTTTCCGTTAAGAACCCATATTTTATCGGCCGTCCAAGTTGTGCTTGAAGTTAATAATCCAGAAACGTCTTCTCTGGTTACTGTAGGTGTCACATCAATAATAGGAGAATCATTATTATTGTCTGAGCACGAAATTAAAACTAAGTTTACAGTTAAAATAAGTAATGCTAATTTTTTCATTTTTAGATTTGTTTAATATTTTTAGCAAAAGTAAATCCAAACAACTTGTTGCGGATTATGTAAAAGTTAAGAATACATTTACAAATGTTATCAAATTATTAGCAACGTAAATTAATTGTGAAATCTTGTTTAAAGAATTATTTGGTCGTTCCCCTGCGGGTCGTGCTTTTCACTGCAATCTTTTATACATCGCCGAAAAGGCGAAGCATAAAAGGATTTCCGCTTCAATCCCTAACGCGAATTGAATTAATAATGAATCCCGCACTCGCGGGATGACAATTAAAAATGGAGTAACTAATCAGTGCCTAGAGTTTGGAGTGCCTAGAGTGCCTAAAGTTAAAAATATCAAGCCCAACAACCGTATCAAGACGAGACATTTTCTTAATTTTTTCAAAAATGGGTAATTTTTAATATCATTGAAACTGTTTTACTCCGTAAAAATCCTTTTTTTTAACTTTAAGTACTGATTAGTTACAAAATGGATAATGAAAAAGGAATTGACATTATTTAGGCATTGATATTATATTTTTTTCACAGACACAATGCTTTCACCTTTAACCTTTTCAAATCTCAATTAAACGCCGACGCGCCATCTGGTGTCTTCGCTTTTCCTCGCCCATAGTTGTCGCAATGTCGCACAATACATTTTCTTTACGTTCTGTCCTCCCTTCGGGGCTGTGGGACTTTATTCCACACTAATTTTCTTGACAGTTTTGCCATTTTTGGTGTTTATTTGAACAAAATAAACGCCTGTTGCAAAATTTATTGGCAAGGAAATGGTTCTTATGTTAAAATTGGTATTCCATGTTTTAAGCGTTTGCCCCAAATAATTGTACAATGCAATACTTATAATTTCATCATCGCTGCTATTTTTTATTTGAAGTTCTTTAATGCCGTTGTTCATAAATACGTGGATGCCTTCAATAATAGTTGGGGTTGCTGCCGGTAAAAATACTTCTGCGGCAACATCTTCTGTTATTAATTTTTGCATTTTAAAAGTTATTGCAAATCTCTCCGGATATTCTCCCGGTTCTAAATTAATTTCAAAAGCACTCCTCGAAATATTATGGGTTTCACCCGTTAATTTGTCTTTTATATGTATTGCAATATTTTCATCCATATTTTTAAGTTCGTCAATTTTTATGCGTGCCAAACCAGTTTTGCCTATGATCAATCCCAATGGCAATTCTTGGTCGGTATTAAAATTGTTTACGCCTTGAATCACAAATTTGCTTCCGTCAAAAATCCAGAACATATCTTCTTTGTTAATATAGGCAATAGGTGCATCATAACCCAAATCGAAAAAATTTGAGGCATTTTCGTCAACACCCACCAATAACTGGCGATGATAACCTGTTGGAGAATCAAATTGCAGCCAAATTTTTGGTCTTTTGTCAAGGTTTTCAATGGAATCTTTTTCTTTCTCACCTAAAGAATGGGCAGTTTTGTTGTTTACGCCTTTCATAAAGACTGAATTACTTATTGATTCAGGCATAAAAATACGCTGGCTGTTTTTAAAAACAATATCGCCACCGTCAATTGTGGTCGTTGTACCCGTTAAACCATCTAATGCTGCAATTACAAAAAAACCTTGACCGACAGGAATATATTGTTGAGGCTTTTTCCAAGATAAAAGTCCGGATGCTGTATTAATCCGGGTATCGCTCGCAATGGCTTTTGCGCCTCCCATTAAGGTATAAGTGGCGTAACCGCCAACATATTCACGCAAAATATGGGTGTTCTTTTCTCCAAAATGATCCCAAAAATACAAAGCGCCGTTAAAAACATTTCCGGTTGTATTACTTCCACCATCTTTAATATTGTCATCAATAAATTTATTTGCATCCATTGCTGAAGGATACGGATTCCCAATTAACCGGTCATTTCCTTTTGCAAGCGGCAAGGTAAAGTCTCCGTTATTGGGTTTTCCTTTAAACACATAATTTTGTTGGTTTCCAATATTTACGGCACCAGAAGTTCCTTTCATTGTATAGCCTTCTCCTGCCAGCAATGAAGTGAACTCATTAATTGGCTGCCATTGGCTGTAAGCGCCATTTGTTCCGTTAAAGGTATATAGCCAATAGGAACTGATTATAATTGGGGTTGTAATTCCCGCATCGGCCGACCGGTACGCCGGCTGAAAATTAATGATGCCATATTTGTTTGGTTCACTGGCTATTGTGCCGTCCAACAAAACATCACTTAATTTATGGCTTTCGTTTGTGCTTGCCACACCGGTTCCTTTTTGATTAACTCCCAAAGGCGTTATTGCCCCAACAGATGAAGCCCAATAATTGTAATTAAAACTATTGGCGGTGCCTTGTTGGTCGCGTTCTATATAACCGCCGCTGTCCTGGTCTAAAATGCTGTTTTCTGTTTGAACCAACTGCGACTCGTCTTCCAAATCGATGATGCCGTCCAATTCCAAATACCAGGTATTTTTAAGTTCTTTGCTTGTTTTGATAGATAATTTTTTAGTTGCATCAACAATAAGTCCGGAGGTGCTGTGCTTGTTTGAAGTGGTTAAATCGTTTTTAACGTGCACAATAGCCCAATCCTTATTTGTGGCTTCGGAAGCAATGTCCCAAACAGTGCCGTGCAACCAACTTGCGGTATTGGACCAATCGCCGTCCGCTTTGGTTTCATAAGGCAAAGGAGCTGTTTGCGGATAAATATTTTTGATGTTGTACATTTTCGCTCCAGTTAAAATGTCGATAGCTGGCGTTGTTAAATTGTCTAAAATATCATCTTTATACACATCCATTCTAAAATATCGCACCAAATTGGCACCAATTGTGGGTGAAATATCTCTCGGAATAAAAGCACCTCTGTTAAATCCGTTTACATCATCCAATTCCTGATAAACCATTTTTTGAAGTTCATCATCGGTTAATGCTTTATTAAAAACCCTGACTTCATCCATTTCACCTTTGAACATATCTTCAATTCCGGCAGTTGAATTTTTTGGTGTCCTGCCAATTCTAAAATTTTGGTTGATGCTTGTTTCAATTCCGCCTTGAATATTTGAATTTCTGAAAGCTACTTTTTCACCATTTATATATAATTTCAAGGTTTGGTCTGTATTATTTATATCGTAAACTGCAGCAACATGTGTCCATTTACCTAACAACAATTTATACGAATCTGTTACTGTTAATGGATAATCACTGTTTACTGTAGCACTAAACCTTTTTGATTTATTTACTTGTATCCAAAATTTATTTTGCCCAATAATTACTCCATCATTTAAAAGTTCAGAATCTATTTTTATCCAAGCCATAAGTGTTACCTCAGATTGACCGTTAATAATATCAACGCCTAATTCTTCAATATAATCATTCCGGCCATCAAAATACAAATGCAATTTTCGATTTAAATCTCTTGGCGAGCCAAAAACAGCCGTATTGGTATCAAAAGCATCTAAAATCCCATCGTGGTCAATGTCTGTGTTGCCATCTATTTTACCGTCGCCATTAGCATCTAAACTCGCATATAAGGTACCCGCAATGTCAAATGTTGTGCCATTGGATTTGGTATCCATATAATCGGGAATTCCATCGTTGTCCGTGTCTTTTACATAGTCTTTCCAGCCAGTTCCGGTTAAACCCTGACCCAGATTTCCGTATTGGTTTATGCCTGTTCCATAATCGTAAATATCTAAAATACCATCGCCGAAACCTTCCGGGTTTCCATCACCGTTGGTGTCTTTAACCCTAAATAATTCCGATTCCGGTCCGTTGCCAACACCATTCCCGTTAATGTCACCGTCGCCGTTTATAAAGCCAACAACCGCATTACTGTTTCCTGCGCCAGATTCATCCACATCAAAAACGGAATCATTGTCACTGTCTAAATCCAAATAATTTGGTACGCCGTCGCCGTCGGTATCGGGAATGCTTGCGGCGGTTGTAATTATGAGCTCCGCCGCGTCGTGAAGTCCGTTGTTGTTGGCATCTATCCAAGTTACATCAATACGACCAGTTCCATTGCTTAAATTTCCCAAACCAGCCTCCACAATGTCGGGAATGCCGTCATTGTCGCTGTCCAAATCAAAAACATCGGCAACGCCATCACCATCTCTGTCGCAAAGCGTTTGCTTGATTTCAATATCGTCAATGGCAAGGTCATTTCCTGTGCCACCCGGATTATTGTTTATAAAAATGACTTTAAAAGCACTAACCGGTAAATTAAGGTTTGCGGTAAAATTATGCCAATCGCCCGCTAAATTACATGCAGTTGTTGGGGCAATATTTTCAGTATTTACCGTTTCCAATAAATTATTGCTCAAATCCCTGAATTCCACTTTTATATTAGGCCTTTCCCTTGTTGCTATTCCGGGAGCATCGGTTCTGTCAAGGTTAATTACCCAAAAACTGTAAGTGATTGGGATATTTGGCAATGCACCTGTAATGGTTGCTGTGTAAAAAATTCCCGGCGTATTGTCGGCATTAAAAAGCGCCATTCTGCCATCGGAGTCTCCAGTGTGATCGCCGCCTTTATACCAATATGCGGCATCCCAACCCCCAGTTCCATGTGATATCTGTGCCGATGAGCCTACCGTATATTCGCCATCATCAAGATTTCCTCCCGGCCCCGGTTCATAAATATAGGTTGTTGTTGCGGCATAAGTGGTGTTGATGGTTGTTCTTCCACCAGTGCCAAAAGTTTCATTTAAAAATTTATAGGTCACGCTTTGTCCGTTGGCGCTTCTGCAATTCGCTTCTTCTAAATCATCTCTAATGCCATCATTGTCATCATCAATATCCACATTGTCAAAAATGCCGTCTCCGTCACTGTCGAAGAAGACTTCCTCTGTATTTTGAGCTTTAAAAATTTTGGTTAAAGAGTCTTCATTTATTGAAACCATCTTTTGGTTTTTTGGATCAGCTTGATTTGGGATTCTGCTCGTCCTGCTTTTTTTGCGAGAAATTGATTTTCTAGAAATAGTTGATTTTATGATAGTTTGTGAAGAAGCACTTATTACAAATAAGCACAAAAGCATAATAAGCACTGTTTTTTTCATAGCAAGCATTTTAATTAGCGGAATAAAAGAAATCGAATAAAATTATTACCTGATTATTTTTTTCTCTGTAGGATAACATTTAGGACATAAAATGCCTAAAAATAAAAAGCATCAAAAAAATTGGTAAATTTGTTTATAGTGGTAAAAAACAAGTGTTTTAAAGAAATGCCCAATAATAGGGACTTTTGAAGTAATCGTTAATCGGATTTTCATATTTGTGCAGTTTTTAGAAAATAAATGTATCAAACATTTATGTAGCCTCCTAATTTATAGGCAATAAACTTGTTAAAATATTTTTAATTTGAAATTTTTTATGGATGATTTTTTGTTGAGGAGAACAGGATAGGTCGCAATTTGTACGTTCAAAAAGGTAAAAAATACGGAAACAGGAGTTCAAAAATCGTAATTCAAGCTGCGTTAGGGGTTGAAGTGAAAATCCTGGCATTGCGATTTCGCAAGTTGACTAAGGAAATTGTTTTGTTTCTGGCAGTGACAGATTGCAACGAAAAACCCGACCGCCTTTTCGGCGGGAACGCCAATCAAAAAGACAGATCCACAATGATATTTTTATATTTTCAATAGCAAGCTGCCCACATAATTTCGACCTGGAGAACTTATGGAAGACGCGAATTCTTTATAGTGGATATCAAAAATATTGTCAATTTTAAATGAGAGAGAAACCTTGTCGGTGAACTTATAATTGGTGTTTAAATTTAAAGTGCTCCATTTTGGCGTTCCGTAAAAATTACCGGTTTCAACAACAAAAGGTGTTTGTTCAATATTGTCAATGCCTTCTTCTAAATTGTATTCACTTAATTTTTTGGCGGCGTTAAATCGGTAATTTAAACCAGTTTGAAATTTGTTGTGGCTGTAACTCACTTCTAAATTTCCGAATAACGGCGGAATGGAAGACAATGGCAATTTTTTATCATAACTTCTTCCTTTTGTGTAGGTTACGGCTCCGTTGGCTTTAAAATGATTGGCTATTGTTCCCTGAAAACTAAAAGTTCCACCTGTGACATAAGCATTTTTGTTGTTGATATTTGCTTGGGTTGTTGCCGTTTCACCATCATAAACCATCGTATTTTGGCCGTTCATTTCAAACGCTCCCCGGGCAATATAATGATGGAGCAACGTATAGTAGGTGTTGACATTTACCGCAAACTTTTTGTTGTTGAAATAGCGGATAATTCCAACTTCTGAATTATAAACATACTCGGGCTTTAAGTAAATATTTGGCACCGTAACTTGTCCGCTTTTAAAGCGAATTTTGCCAATATCGTCAATATTTGGCGAACGAAAACCTGAGGAAACCAAGGTGTTAATTTGCCATTTGGCTGAGGGTTTGTAAACATAGCCAGCGGTGGCCGACACTGCTTTATTATCGGTATAAATATCCATATCCGGCAACGTAATAAAGGTATCGTCAACCCAAAGGGCGTTTAAAAATGTGGCCGTAAATCGGATTCCTGTGTTAAGGGTGGATTTGCTGTTAAGATCCTGGCGATAATTGGTGTACAAAGCGGCGCTTGAATATTGGCTTCCGCCATCTGGGTAACGTGATTGGATGATAAAATCGTTGGCAAATCCGGTAATTTCATTGCCGTTCACCGCAATTGTTTTTCCAATGGCATTTGAATTTACGTCGTTGTGTGTAAATTCAAATCCGTAAGAAAGATTTCTGTTTTTTGCGTTGTTTAACGGAACAAAAAAATCGCCGTTAAAACTATAAACATCAACATCTTCATTGCGATAAAAGCGATCAAAACTATTCATTCTTCGTTCAATGCGCGATTCTTCAATATGCTGAAAAGCAACAATAAAACTTCCTTTTTCCAGCCATTTATAATTTGGGTTGAAGTGCAAATCGGTTGATGCCAAAAACCTGTTTTGCGGTCCATAATAAGCTTCGGCATAGCGCAATTTTCCGTTTGAAACCTCCGCCAAATTGTCGAAATTAGGAATATTTGAGGAGGTTGAATATTGAATATTGAAAACAATGTCAGTTTTTTTATCAATGGGAACATAAAATTTTTGCAGCAAATCCAATTGGTTATATCCACTGTTTTTTTGCAAATTAGGATTTGAATTTTCCAAGCCTACCGGATTATAAAATGAATTGGTATTGTTTGAATATTGGAATATTTTTCCCCAATCCTCAAAGCCGTGATTTCTGTTTTTGCCCATTTTTAAATCACCAAAATCTGAATAGGAAATCGCCGTAAATGACGCCCATTTACGAAAGCTAAGTTCCACATCAAAATGATTTGTTTTTTCGTTATTTGCGGAACTGTAACGCGACAATATAGAAGCATTTACGGTATTCTCTTTATTTGTTTCGGGTATTTTAGTGAAATAATTGACAACGCCGCCCAACGCATCCGATCCATAAATTACGGAAGAAGGACCATAAATAATTTCGGTGCGCTCTAAAACAGTGGGAGAAACGGTGATTGAATTTTGCAGGTGCCCGGTTCTGTAAATCGCGTTATTCATGCGAACGCCATCCACCACCAAAAGAACCCGATTGGCTTCCATTCCCCTAATAACCGGACTTCCGCCGCCCAGTTGTGTTTTTTGCACTTTTATTCCCGGCAGGCTTGCCAACAAATCGGCCGATGTTTGGGGCGCCAATTTGATAATTTCTTCTCTTGACGAAACCGCCACGGTTTCGGCAATTCTGCTTCTCATTTCTTTCCCTCTCGAAGCAGATAAAATAACCTCATCTAATTGTTCGGCCCTATTAGTCAATTTAACGACAAAGTTAATGATGCCCAGCTCCTTTTTTAAAATTTCAAATTCAATACAAGATAAATGATTGAATGAGATGATATCAGACTCTTTAAAAGCGGATACATCTGCAAGGCCATTTTTATTGGTATAAACAACCAAATCTCTGCTGTCATTATAAATTGTTACATTTTGCAATGGGAAACCTGTTTCTCTATCAAGAACTTTAACCTGTTGTGATTTTGCTGATAGCGTAATTAAAATTAAAAAAAGAAATAATAGGAATGAAAACCTCATAATTAGCTAAAAACAGCTTTTAAAACAGTTAATGATTTTGGCTTTTTAAAGCCGCTCAGGTGCAATTCAAAATATTGAATTAAAATTGACAATATGGCCTGCCTGTTCGCGGCACTAAAATCAACCTCATGCAATACATCAAAATTTATGCCTAAAAGCCTCTTGAACTGTACCAAGTTTTCTCCAGAAACCGTGTTAAATTTGTGTTGGTTTGTGAAATTTCCTTCAAGCAAGTCGAAATAAGATGTATTTATCGCTTTCATTTCAGGATAAAATCCCAGAAATTTGGTAAGATTCAGCAAAAAAAGCAAATGAAAATTTGAGCAATTGTCGTGAGTTTCCAGCCACAAAAAGGACGTTTCCAGGTATTGGTAAAGTTGGCTATTTTGTTCTTCTTCCTTTATGGAAAAATAGACTATTTCAGCCAAAAATAAAGCGATGGCCTGCTTTTTTATGGTTGAATAAATAGAATGGTTAAAGTTAAGGACCTCAACATCTTTGATAAAATTTAATGCACCTTTGTTGTTGTGGTTTGCTGTTAAATTTAGCACCATTAATGGTTGAAAATAGGCCAGTTTCACCGTCGATTTTTTTGATGTTAAAATCCCTTTGAGCATATATGTTTTAATGCCGTAATTTTCGGTGTAACAGGTTGCGATTAAACTTGTGTCCCCGTATTTAATGGTGTTTAACACTATGGC
>PHDE01000010.1 GCA_002842505.1 Bacteroidetes bacterium HGW-Bacteroidetes-3
CAAAAGTGAATGAATAAGCACGTTGCGGCGTTCCGGAAATATGATAATTCTTTAAATAAGCCGTTCCGAAATTGCTGTTTAAATCGGTGAAAGTTTCGGAAATCAAATACAATTGCGGATTGTTGCTGTACGTAAATTGCCCGACAGAACCTGCAGCAAGCAGTTTTACGGTGGGCAAAATCTGGTATTCAAAACTTAATTCTGCACCCATATTCGTTTTGTCGACGCCCGTAATAATTTCATTCACAAAATCGGCTTGGTCGCCCAACAAACCTTCTGCAAAAAAGAAAGAAGTTTCAATGGCGTTTCTAAATTTGGTGTAATAAGCCGTTAACCGCGATTGAATTTTTGGCGCCCGAAATACATAACTTAAATCACCAGTAATAATTTTCTCGCTCGTTAAATCGGGCGTGATGCTATTATTGACCCGCGAATTGGAAAATGCCGTTTTAATGGTTGGCGCGTTTGTGGTATAACCGCCGTTTAGCGTTACCAAATGTCTTCCCGTAATTTTATAGGTGGCTCCAGCTTTTGCACCGAAATCCATAAAGTTTTGTTTTTCCCCTTTTCCGAAGGAATTTTCAGCATAAGTGCCGTTTTTAAACAAACCTTCCCGCTGGTAATTGGTGCTTTTTGCGTTCATTCCCACAAAATAATCGATATTTTTTTGAGTTCCCTGAATTTGCCCAAAAGCGCTTGCCATAAAAGCATTGACGGTATAATTGTATTGAAATTTGTCGCTTTCAACAATGGTTCTATTTGGATTGTTTAAATCGTTTTGCCGCGCATCGCCCAGCGCATACTGGTCTAAATCCACAAAACCGTTTCCTCCCAACAAATCCAACATATTTGCGTAATTTTTTGAGCTTAAATTTTTAAAGGAAACGCCTCCGTTGAAATTCAAATTTTCGGTAAATTTTGTGTTCACCAATGAATTTGCCGAAAATTGCGTGTCGTCAACCCGGTCTTCATACAAATAATACAAGGAATTGCCATTGTCAGCGTTTACCTGATACAATTCATTCCATTTTATTTGTCCGTTTTTCAAAAATTCCTGCTCGCTTAAATAGGCGTTCGCATAATCCGGATTATCAGGATATCTCAAAAAATTGCTTGGTAAATTTTTCCAATAAGTTGGATCCGGATTTGGTGCGTTAAAATAACCCAAACGGCTGTTGCCTATATGTCCGAACTGATAAGCAAAAGTTGATTTAATCACTGTGTTTTCGCGTTCATAAAAGTGGCTCAGCATCAAAACCGGCTCAAAAATTTCCTTGATTCTAGAATTTCTTTTGTCGCCTTCCTGGTTTCCCCAATAAGCATTGTATTGGTAACCTTTTAAATCGTAAACTTCTTGCGTGTTTGGCGACGATTTTCCGCGTTTGTTGGGCGTTGCGAATGCCGTAAAATTTAAACTGTGGTTTTTGTTGAACCTTTTTTCCACAGACAGAAAACCAGACCACGCATTGTAAGATGTTCCGTCAATAGAACCTTCCTGCGCAAATCTACGCGAAGCCGAAACCACAAAAGCCCAATTGTTTTTGTTCAACCCAGAAGCGTAAGTTCCCATAGCGCGGCCGGTATAACTTTTATTGGTGGAAGAAACCGAAACCTTTTTCACCGCCTGATAATCCGAAGCTCTGGTGCTGAAATTTGTGGCGCCCAAAATACCGCCAAAAGAATGATCGGAAGCCGCAATGTCGTTGGAAAATTCCTGATTTCTGAAAGCGTCGTTCAAGCCGCCCCAATCGCTCCATTGCGGCCGGCCGTCGTACAGTTTATTCATTTCAATGCCGTTGATGGCGATGGTTCCGTAACTGGAGTCGTAGCCGCGAACTTTAAACCAAGCCTGACTGAAATTGAAAGCGGCGGCTTGCAAATAAGCGTCTTTGGAAGATTGAAACAATCCGGCAATATAATCGGAGGTTTTGCCTTCTTCATCCAATAAATCCTCGTCGGTTAAAACAATTAGGCTTGTTTCATACTTTTCAACAATGGATTTTTGCAAAAAAATGACGCCTAAATTATAAGGTTTTATTTCAACAATATTGATGGGGAAATTTTGTGTTTCATAGCCTTCAAACTGAAGTTGAAGCGTGTAACTTCCAACAGGAATATTTTCAAAGATAAATTCTCCGTTTAAATTTGATTCCGCAGAAATATTTAATGCTGTAATTTTTAGGAAAACGCCTTGCAAAGGTTCTTCTGAAGTGGCTTCAACAACTTTTCCGTTGATGGAAGCAAGTGTTTGCGCGCCAGTATTAAGAGCATGCATTAAACATACAATAATGGCAAAAACTATTATTTTCATAGACAATTTTTGATGAAAATAATCTTTTTTTTCTTAATTATTAAGATTCTTTTATAAAATTTAATTTTTAGTACAAAAGATTCCTCTTAAAACCAAAAAAGCATGAATTCTTTAAAATTCATGCTTTTTATAAAAAATTTATTTTAAGATTATTCGACCCCTATTTCCCAAACCTGAGAAATCATTCCAACGGTATAATCAGTCCACTCTTTCATTGCGTTGTCCCAACTTCCTTCGCCATTAATTTCTTCGTATGTTTTTTTAATTCCCCCATCATCTTTGTCCATATCAGACCAAGAATTAATAGGCCAAACAATAGCAACATCTCTTCCATCATCTTCTCTAAATTGGTTCTCATAAACATAATACACATCTCCACCTTTTTTTATATATGCTTCTTTTACCTTCATCATAAATGCTTTAAATCTAAAATCATCTCCTCTTTTAATGTCAAGAAACCAAACTGTTTCATACTTTGTCTTCCCCGCTGCTGTCCCATAAGATAATTTTTCATTCATTTTCCAATATTCCACTCTTCCATTTTTTGTTACTAGTGGAGAAACTTTTTTATCCCAATCATCTGCATGCGCACCTTTTCCTGGTCTCTTGTCAAGATCGGTAAATGTAGTAGAACCCATACCCCATACATACCAACCAGCTTCTTTGCCCGTTGTTATATAGTCAAGCTGCGCGGCATAAGCACCTTCTTTATGGTATAAATTATTATGTTCTTTAATCGCTTTTACAAATGCTTTTTCCATACCTATTTTCGGTAACATATAGGATAGTTCAACCATCTTATATGATTTGTTTTCCATTTCTTGGGAAAACCCAATAGATGTTAATAATAAGGCACTAATAAGTACCGCAACCCATAAATTTTTTTTTGTTTTCATAATTTAGTTAATTAATAGTTAGTAAAAAATATATCTATCAATAGAAATTGATATTCAAATTATAATTTTTGGGGGTAAAAAACAATGAGGGAGCGCTTTTATTGAAAATTTTGTGTTGAATTTGTTAGTATGTTATTATTAATTAAAAGAATACAACTCCCAAATTAAAAATCTAATGTAGTAAAAATTAGTTAATTAACAAAAAATAAAAAATATTTTGAGTTTAAAAAAAAAGTATGACGAAACCATACATTAAATTATATTAAAATAATTTATTAAACCACACAAAATTATCACTACTAATTATATTTAATTAATTTGGTATAAAAATTAAAACTTCCTACTATGAAAAAATATTGGATATTATTTATATTTCTAATCAGTGCTTTTCAGCAGGTTTTCAGCCAAAAAAAATACGACATCAAAACCATTGCCTTTTACAATTTGGAAAACCTTTTTGATATTGTGGATGATACTTTAAAATTGGACGAAACCAGCCCGATGATGGAAATTAAAGAAAACAGAGCTGCGATTTATCAATTAAAGCTAAACAATATGGCCAAAGTGCTTTCCGAAATTGGCACAGAGGAAGCCAAAAACAGTCCGGTAATTATTGGCGTTGCAGAAATTGAAAATTATGGCGTTTTGGAAGATTTGGTGAACACCGCGTTTTTAAAGGACAAAAATTATGGCATTATTCATTACGATTCTCCTGATATCAGAGGCATTGATGTGGGATTTTTGTACCAAACAAGCCATTTTAAACCCATTTATCACGAAATTTTTGAATTGCGCTTGTGGGACAATAATGGTTACAGGATTTTCACTAGAGACCAGCTGCTGGTTTCGGGTTATTTGGGTGATGAACTTATCCATATTATTGTAAATCATTGGCCATCAAGACTTGGCGGTGAAGCAAAAAGCAGGTCAAAAAGAGAAAAAGCGGCGTTTTTAAACACCCAAATCATCGCTAAAATAAAAGAAACCGACCCAAATCCAAAAATCATCATTATGGGCGATTTAAATGACGATCCCAACAACAGCAGCCTAAAAAATATCCTGAAAACCAAAGCCAAAAAATCGGAGGTGCAAGACGGCGACATTTACAATCCGATGGAAGAAATGTTCAGGCGAGGGCAAAATACCTTGGCGTATCGGGACAATATCAACCTGTTCGACCAAATTATGTTCACTTCGCCGCTGTTAACAACCACCAATAATTTTTCATCCTATAAAATGTACAAAACGGCCATTTTCAAGCCACAATATTTAACCACGCAAACCGGAAAATACAAAGGTTATCCTTTCAGAAGCTGGGGAAATGGAGGCTTTACCGGCGGCTACAGCGACCATTATCCGGTTTATTTGTACTTGATAAAGGAAGTTTTTTAAGTAGCTTGTGTTTTTAGATTTTCAAACAAAATAAACAAATACACGATTAAACATTTAAACAATTTTTTTGGGCGTTTCCTTTCAGGCCGCGCTTTCCGTTTCAATCCGTCTTTGCGAGGCTTTAGGAAAAAGCCAGCCTGTGCCGAATTTATTTCGGTATGGCAATCTGTTGAAAATATTGCTAAACAAGCTCGCAAAGCCGGGATTTTCACTTCAATCGCTAACGCGAATTGATTTACGATTTTTGATTTACGATTTACGATTTACGATTTTGAAAATAGCGTAATCAAATGTCAAACAAAACAAAATTGCTCTTTGCGTATTTTCCTTGTTCTTTGCGGCTAATTGCAAATTTAGATTGAATTGATTTTTTATAATTTTTCACTTGGTTTTTATCATAGAATACGCAAATTCGTATATAATCACATGTCGTAGTAGAGGACAGGTCGCGTACGGACAGGTCGCGTACGGACAGGTCGCGACCTGTCCCTACTATTATAATTATAAATTCATCAACATAAATTAAAATTAAAACAATAAATTTGTTGATTAAGTTCATAAAAACCCAAAAAGAAGAAATTATGCATAAAATAGTATTCAATTTTTTATTCTCATTTGCGTTTATCGCAATGTCGGCCCAAGAGGTAATGACACCCGAAAAACTTCTTCAACTCAACAAAGTTTCCGGAAAAGGTTTGACCAAAGATGGCAACAATCTTATTTACGGCATTTCTAATTATTCACTTGAAACAAACAGTAGCACAACAACAATATATCTGCTTCCAATTTTAGGAGGAAATGCGCAAACAATTACTGATTATAAAGTGCTATTAGCCGACAAAAGCGTTTCGCCCGACGGGAAATACAAAATTTCTGCTTCAGAAGTAAAACTAAAAAACATTACAGGTAAAGAATTTTATCCGGAAGTTACCGCTTCAAACGTACAAATTTATGACGAACTCAATTACCGCCATTGGGACACCTGGGAAGACGGCGCTTACAGCCATATTATGTATAAATCTATTGCGGAAACTGATTCTGAACCAATCGATATTATGGCGGCAGAACCTTTTGATTCACCTCAAAAACCTTTTGGCGGATCGGAAGATTATTTGTGGAGTCCCGACAGTAAAAACATTCTGTACGTGGCAAAAAAATTAAGCGGCGCAGCTTATGCCACCAGCACCAACACCGATATTTACCAATACAATCTGGAAACAAAAACCACCACCAATTTAACTGCTGAAAACAAAGGGTACGACACCAATCCGGCTTTTTCTTCCAAAGGGCAATTGGCTTGGCTTCAAATGAAAAGAGACGGTTATGAATCAGATAAAAAAGACATTATTGTCAATATTAATGGCGCATCCATCAATATAACCGCAAACTGGGACGGAACTGTTGACAGTTTTGTGTGGCAAGACAAAGGTGATAAAATTTATTTTGTGGCACCGGTTTTGGGAACTGTGCAATTGTTTGAAATCGGAATTCCTGTTGCAGGAAAGAAAAGCAGCGCGCTCAAACAAATTACCAACGGACAATTTGATGTAAGTGGCATTGTTGGTCAATCAAAACAAACGATTGTGGTGAGCAAAAGAGATATGAACCATGCGCCTGAGCTGTATTCCGTGAATTTAAGCAACGGAAAAATGACGCAGTTGACCCACGCAAACGACGATTTTTATAATTCAATTTCGTTGAGCAAGATTGAAAAAAGAATGGTTAAAACAACCGACGGCAAAGAAATGCTGACTTGGGTTATTTATCCGCCAAACTTTGATCCTGCGAAAAAGTATCCAACGCTTTTATATTGTCAAGGCGGACCGCAAGGCGCTTTAAGCCAAATTTATTCTTTCCGTTGGAACTTTCAGTTAATGGCCGCAAACGGCTATATTGTTGTTGCCCCAAACAGAAGAGGAATGCCAGGTTATGGCGTGGAATGGAATGAACAAATAAGCAAGGATTACGGCGGACAAAATATGCAGGATTATTTAGCTGCCATTGATGAATTGGCCAAAGAACCTTATGTTGATGCAGATCGTTTGGGCGCTATTGGCGCAAGTTATGGCGGTTATTCCGTGTTTTACTTGGCCGGAATTCACGAAGGTAGATTCAAAACTTTTATTTCTCACGACGGCATTTTCAACTGGAAAAGTATGTACGGAACCACCGAAGAATTGTTTTTTGTGAATTGGGATTTGGGCGGCGCTTATTGGGACAAAAACAATGTTGATGCGCAAAAAGCTTATAACGAATTTAACCCTGTGGAAAAAGTGGGCAATTGGAATACGCCAATGATGATTATTCAAGGCGGAAAAGATTTCAGGGTGCCTATCGGCCAAGGATTGGAAGCTTTTCAGGCAGCGCAGTTGCAAGGAATCAAAAGCAAATTATTGTATTTTCCTGAAGAAAATCATTGGATTTTAGACAATCAGAACAGTTTGGTTTGGCAACGTGAGTTTTACAAATGGCTGAAGGAAACATTGTAAATTTTTAAAAAACAAATCATAAAAAAACAGGCAGCGAATTTTTTCAGTGCCTGTTTTTTTGTTGAATCGTTTAATTGTGTAATCGTTTAATTTTATTTAGAATTTCAATTTTTTAAAACTTCCAGCTTATGACTTTCAGCTTTCAGCTTCCAAATCTTTCAATAAAAGCTGCAAGGTTTTATAGCCATTCCACTCATTTTCATCTATACAAAAAGCGGCTTTAAACGCGTTTTTATTTTGGGTGATTTCGTGTTTGTCGCCCATTCCAAAGCCGATGGCGTTATAAGTTGTTTGGTTGGTACCTTCAAAAAGGTTCAATTTTAAGTGCGTTTCATCTGAACCCACTTTTTTACCGTAGCCGTTGTCGCGCAAACCGCCGCACATAAAAATAGGTTTCATATTTTGCGGTCCGAAAGGCGACAATTGATTCATAATTCTGAAGAATTTTGGCGTAATTTCCGACAAGCTGATTTCTGCATCAATCGCAATTTCGGGTGTTCGCAATTCTTCGGGCAAAGTTGCGGCAACAACTTCTTCAAACTTATTCTTGAAATTTTGATAATTTTCTGGTTTTAAGGTCAATCCGGCCGCATATTTATGTCCGCCAAACTGCTCAATAAATTCTGTGCATTGCTCCAGCGCTTCATAAACATCAAATCCCTTTACAGATCGTGCCGAAGCCGCCAATTTATCGCCGCTTTTTGTAAAAACCAAGGTTGGTTTGTAGTAAGTTTCAATGAGCCTGGAAGCCACAATGCCAATCACGCCTTTGTGCCAATTTTCGGCATAAACAACGGTTGAAAATTTTTCCTGCTCCTTATTTTCCTCAATTTGCAGCAAGGCTTCGCAGGTGATTAATTTGTCCAAATCCTTTCGGTCGTTGTTGTTTTGTTCTATTTCCAAGGCAAATTTTACGGCCGAATCAAAATCGAGTTCCGTCAACAATTCAACGGCGTAATTTCCGTGCTTAATTCTTCCTGCGGCGTTAATTCTTGGCGCAATGATAAACACCACATCGGTAATGTTTAATTCAACCTTTTTTATTTGATGAATCATCGCTTTAATGCCGTTTCTTGGCGACTTATTTATCACCTTCAGACCAAAATAAGCCAAAATCCTGTTTTCGCCTGTGATGGGAACAATGTCTGCGGCAATGGCTGTCGCCACCAAATCGAGATAAGGCACCAAATCATCAATGGTTTGGTTTCTGTTGCCGGCCAAAGCCTGAATGAGTTTGAATCCCACGCCGCAACCGCACAATTCATCGTACGGATAATCGCAATCTGCTCTTTTGGGGTCTAAAACTGCAACTGCATCCGGAATTTCGTTTCCCGGACGGTGGTGGTCGCAAATGATAAAATCGATGCCTTTTTCTTTTGCATAATTTACTTTATCAATGGCTTTAATGCCGCAATCCAAGGCGATAATTAAGGAAATGTTATTGTCTTTGGCAAAATCAATTCCCATAAAAGAAATACCGTAACCTTCGGCATACCTGTCGGGAATATAAGTCGCAATATTTGGGTAAAATGTTTTTAAATAGGAAGAAAGCATAGAAACAGACGTTGTGCCATCCACATCATAATCGCCGTAAACCATGATATTTTCATTTGCGGCAATTGCCAGTTCTATCCGCTCAACCGCTTTGTTCATATCCTTCATCAAAAAAGGATTGTGGAGGTTTTTTAAATTGGGACGAAAAAAGGCTTTGGCCTGATCAAAGGTTTCAATATTTCGCTGGACCAACAGTTTGGCCAAAGTGTAATCTACGCCCAAATCCTGGGCCAATTTTGAAGTTATTTCAGGATCTGTTTCAGATTTTAGTTTCCATCGCATAGCAGTGCTTTTTTCCAAATGTAAGCAAATTAATTTGGTATATTGGAATTTTAGTATTTTGGACCTGCGGGCAGGCAGGGAGTTAGTGTTTTGTTTTAAACTTCCCAACTATAAAAACAGGGATGGGTCGCGACCTGTCCATACCTTTTAAACAAATAAATTTTATTGAACAACATATTGAATTTCTGTGGTTACTTTGGCAAAATGTCTGAACATTTCCATAACGCCGCAGTAACTTTCCACAGAAAGATTTACCGCTTTTTCAATTTTATCTTTTTGAAAATCGGAACCATAAAATTTGTAGGTCACTTTTACTTTGTCGTATATTTTTGGGTGTTCATCGGTAAGATTTGCTTCCACTTCAATTTTAAAATCGGCCACTTCAGCGCGCATTTTTTTCAACAAAGAAGCTACATCCATCGCGGTGCAGCCTGCCAAAGAACTTAACATCAAAGCTTTTGGTCGCAACCCTTTCCCTTGTCCGCCATTTTCTTCGGCGGCATCAATCATTACATTGCCTTCAGGCGCCACCGATTCAAAAAGCATTTGGCCTTTCCAGCTTACTTCAATTTTATTTGTCATAATTTTATTATTTATTTACAAATTTAAGGGAAATTTTGGACTTAAAAAGTAACATTTTTTACAATTTGTTTGATGTAAAAACATCCTTAAAAAATTTAAAACACATTAAAAAAAATTATGTACTTTTGACCCGTTCTTTTAAATAGAAGCATAGCTCTTTTTAAAATTACGTTTCAGCCGGAAAGCCACCGGTTGAAAATAATAAAATTGGGGATGTAGCTCAGTTGGCTAGAGCGCTTGGCTGGCAGCCAAGAGGTCGTCGGTTCGAGCCCGATCTTCTCCACATAATTCTTTATCAAATCACTTTGGGCGAGAAGTTTATCCCGAGCTTGCCTGTCCGGCAGGCAGGCGCAGTCGAGGGAAGCCCGATCTTCTCCACATAATTCTTTATCAAATCACTTTGGGCGAGAAGTTTATCCCGAGCCTTTCGACTACGCTCAAGACAAGCTCGCCGAGGGAAGCCCGATCTTCTCCACATAATTCTTTATTCAGAGCAAAAAAGGACAGGTAGCGACCTGTCCGTACTGTTTTCATTATTCATTATTAATTATCAGATCCGCCACTTTTTTGGAAGCGCCTTTTCCGCCAAGTTTTTTCTCTAAATCGTAATAATCCATAAACATTAAGGCACGTTGGTAGCCATCGATAATTTTATGAAACTCCATTTCTAAATTGGTTTCATTAAAATCGTCCTGAATCAATTCTTTCACCACTTCTTTATCCATAATAAGATTTACCAAAGAAATGTATTTTAATTTCACCAAACGCTTGCCAATTTGGTAGGATGCTTTGCTGGTTTTATAGCAAACAATTTGGGGGATTTTAAACAGGGCCGTTTCTAGCGTCGCCGTTCCGGAAGTGACGATGGCCGCGTAGGAAACAGACAGCAAATCGTAGGTTTTGTTGGGCACGAATTTCACATTGTCCTTGCCTATAAATTGCTCGTAAAATTCATAATCCTGGCTTGGAGCGCCAGCAATCACAAATTGGAAATCGGGAAATTTATCGACGATATTTAACATTACGGAAAGCATTTTTTTTATTTCCTGCTTTCTGCTTCCCGGCAATAAGGCAACTATCGGCTTTTTGTTGAGTTGGTATATTTCCCTAAACGTATTTTCATCAATTTGCGTTCTGTTAGAAATGGCGTCAATTAACGGATGTCCTACAAAATGCACCGGAAAATGATGTTTTTTTTCATAGAAATCCTTTTCAAAAGGCAAAATTACATACATTTCATCCACATCGCGCTTGATAATTTTAATGCGATTTTCTTTCCATGCCCAAATTTGGGGAGAAATGTAATAATGAACTTTAAATCCCTCTTTTTTTGCAAATTCGGCAATTCGCATATTAAATCCTGGATAATCTATTAAGATTAAAACATCGGGCTTAAAATTTGAAATATCACTTTTGCAAAAGGCTATATTTTTAAATATTTCACGAATATTCATAACAACTTCAGCAAAACCCATAAACGCCAATTCGCGATAATGTTTTACCAAAGTACCACCAACTTGCTGCATTAAATCGCCTCCCCAAAATCTAATTTCGGCAGAGGAATCTTTCTCCATCAATGCTTTCATTAAATTGGAACCGTGCAAATCTCCCGAAGCCTCGCCAGCGATAATGTAATACTTCATTTTATGATTACTTAGAAAATAAGGTTAACAATAAAACAATAAATGCAATTAAAAAAGTTTCCATTAAAACGCCTCTTGCCCTGTAAATTTGTTTCTTTTTCAGGAACACAAAAAATACAAAAAAGTTTGCAATGGCTCCCAAAACCAGTACTTTTCCTTCTAAATTGCCTTCTTTTATGCGCGCCAAACTTTCGTAAAAATCTAAGGGCGAAAAGAATTCAATAAACAGAAAACAGCCAAATGAAGTTGCCAGCAAAGCGACCAAAAAACCGATAAGCATTTCTTTTTTCATACCCTAAATATATTCAATTCATTGCTAAAATCATAAATTCCAACTGTTTAATTTTTGTAAAAAATGATGTGCGGTTAAATCAAACTGAACGGGAACCACGGAAATATAATTGTTCGCCAGTGCCCATTCATCAGTATCTTCGCCTTTATCCATATTCACAAATTTTCCGGTGAGCCAATAATACGTTTTTCCCTGCGGATTAATGCGCTTGTCAAATTCTTCCACCCAATTTGCGCGTGCCTGCCGGCTGATTTTAATGCCGTTAAAAGATTCGCTTTTGGGAAAATTCACATTCAGCACAACGCCATCCGGCAATCCGTTTTCCAACACATTTAAGGCAATTTTTTTGATGTGCTCTTTTAAAGGCTCAAAATTAGCGTTCCAGGAATAATCGAGCAATGAAAATCCGATGGCGGGAATTCCTTCAACTCCGGCTTCCACAGCGGCACTCATCGTTCCCGAATAAATAACGTTTATTGAGGAATTTGATCCGTGATTTATCCCGGAAACACACAAATCGGGTCTTCTGTCCAAAATTTCGCTCACCGCCAACTTTACGCAATCGGCAGGCGTTCCGGACGATTGGTATTCTTTTTGCGGACCCTCATCAACTTTTATTTCATCGCAATACAAAGTTTCATTAATGGTAATTGCATGTCCCATACCGCTTTGCGGACTGTCAGGCGCAATTACCACCACATCGCCAATTTCATTCATTACCGAAATTAAGGCTCTAATTCCTGGTGCCGTTATTCCATCGTCATTGGTGACTAAAATCAAAGGTTTTTTATTCATCATTTTCAAATTAAAAGACAAATCTAGGCTATTTTATTTTGTTTAAATAATTTAAACTTTAACATTTTGTAAACGCTGTTAAGCTTTTATTTTAATTATTATTGTAAATATTAAACTGTTTATTTTGAATAAAATAGTTTTAAATTTCAGAAGTTTTTTTTGTAATTTGTAAAGAAAAGTTAATTTAAACAACTAATTAAAATAATGGCACTATTTTAGTGACATAAAAGATATAAATTTAATAGAACGACGATGCTTAGAAAATTTAAAATTTTATTGCCAATACTTTTCGTTTTTAGCTTATTTACAAGCTTCCAAACAACCGTAAATACCGACCCGAAAGATAAAATTTTATTAACTATTTTAAAATATGTGTTATTGCAGGGCCATTATGAGCCCCAACAAATTGATGATGCATTTTCCGTAAAAGTTTATGATGAGTTTTTGGAAAGATTGGATCCTTCAAAAAGGTATTTCCTGCAATCGGATATCGATGAGTTTTCTACCTATAAAACCCAAATTGATGACCAAATAAACAGTGAAGATTTGTCGTTTTTCTTTTTGGTTTATAACCGTTTTACGCAACGTACCGAAGAATCCAAAACCTACTACAAAGAAATTTTAGCCAATAAATTTAATTTTGAAGTCAGCGATGAAACATTAGAAGTAGATCCAGAAAAAACACCTTATGCCAAAACCAAAAACGATTTAATAAATCTTTGGAACAAGCAATTAAAATACAATGCGCTTACGCGTTTAGTTGACAAAATAAGTGATGAAGATGATAAATACAAAGAGGACAGCACTTATGTTAAAAAATCGACAGACAAACTTGAAATTGAATCGCGAGAAGCTACACTAAGCAACATGAACGATCTTTATGAAAGAATTGATGAGTTAACTTATTCCGATTGGTTCACCACTTATGTGAATTCCATTGCCGAAACATTTGACCCGCACACCACTTATTTTGACCCAAGCGTAAAAAAACAGTTTGACATTTCCATGGCTGGAAAATTGGAAGGCATTGGCGCACGGCTTCAAAAGAAAAACGATTATACCAGAGTTGATGAATTGATTTCTGGCGGTCCGGCATGGAAATCGGGTGAATTGGAAGTTGGCGACATTATTTTAAAAGTGGCTCAAGGAAATGAAGCGCCTTTAGATATTGTTGGGATGCGTTTAGACCATGCCATTGAATTCATTAAAGGCAAAAAAGGCACTGAAGTTAGGTTGACCGTTAAAAAAATAGACGGCAACATTAAAGTCATTTCCATTATCAGGGATATTGTTGAGCTTGATGAAACCTTTGTGAAATCGAGCATCATTAAAAAAGACGGAAGAACTTTTGGCGTTATTAATTTGCCAAAATTTTATATTGATTTTGATGAAAAAAACTTCAGAAATTCAACTACTGATATGGCTCAGGAAATTGAACGCCTGAAAAAAGAAAACGTTGAGGGGATTTTGTTGGATTTAAGAAATAACGGGGGCGGATCATTGCAAACAGCCATTGAAATAAGCGGACTATTTATCAATAAAGGTCCGGTTGTGCAAGTGAAATATCGCGACAGGAATCCTGATATTAAAAATGACACAGATCCTAAAATTCAATGGAATGGCCCTTTGGTGGTTTTGGTGAATGAACTTTCTGCATCCGCATCCGAAATTTTTGCCGCCGCCATGCAAGATTACCACAGAGCCGTAATTATAGGTGGCAAACAAACCTATGGAAAAGGAACGGTTCAAAGTGTTTTGGACTTAAATAAATACCATAATTTAGATGAAGATTTAGGTGCCCTAAAAATCACCATCCAAAAATTTTATAGAATTAATGGCGGCTCAACCCAAATGGAAGGTGTTCATTCCGATATTATGTTGCCAGACAGATATAGTTATATGGAAATTGGCGAACGCGATTCTAAAAATGCGTTGAAATTTGACAAAGTGGCTCCTGCAAATTATGTGCTTTGGAACAATTACGAGAACTATGACCTGACAATCAACAACAGCAAAAAACGAATTGAAAACAATAAATACTTCAAATTAATAGATGAAAATGCAAAATGGCTTAAACGTTCACAAGATGAAAGTTTGGTTTATTTAAACATGGAAGATTATAAAAATGATTTGGAAAACCACAAAAACGAATCAATGAAATATAAAGAAATTGGCGAATACACTTCCAATTTAACCTATACATCACCATTTTATGAAAAACCGTTATTGGAAGCCGATGAAGATTTGGCCGAAAAACGTGAAGCTTGGCACACAAATTTAAAAAAAGACATTTATGTTGAAGAAGCTTTAAATGTGCTCAGCGAATTAAAATTAAAACCACAATACCAATTGGTGAAAAATTAATTTTAAAATAACATTCTTTTTGAGGAACAGAATTTTATAAAAACATTAAGTAAAATATGATCCCCATTGGCACTCCGGCAGTCTAAAAAAATTGCCGGAGTGTTTTGTTTATGGGAATTGGAGTTGGCTCCAATACCTTCTTGGTTGCTAATATTAAAAATTATTACAGCGACATTATTTTGAAAAAAGGCTATTTAGCCATTAATCCGGGTTTGGAAATTATGAGTTTGGTGATGGCTTTTATGTTGATCGGAAATGCTTTGAAAGATGAATTGAATGTGAAAAATTAAGATGAATTACTCCTAAATAAAAATACGCTATTTTTTAAACTTTCTTTAATAAAACCACTTGTTTTTTGTGTACTTATTACTTTAACAACCATTTCTATATTTAATATATATTTAACCAAAAGATTTGATTTTAATATATTTTTCCTATATTTAAAATTTTAAGCATGTTTTTTTAATCGATTTTGTTAAATTTTCATATAAAAGGGTAACAAAATGATATTAAAATTGATCTACCTTAAAACAGTAAAACCTAATATTATGAAACGAGCATAACAAATTTTGATACACACAGAAATGATTAATGGCGAACAGTCCCGAATTTTCGGGATTACCAATAAAAAATAAAATTTAAACAGATGAAAACATTTTTGAAAACATTTTTAATTGCAATAATTACATTGACAATTAACAGTTGCGGAAGCAACGACAACGACCCAACTAATGATTGTGAAACGCTTAACAGCCCAGTTGTGCAGACAATGGCAACTTTTATAAGCAACACAACAGATTATATTGATGAGCCGGAGTGGATGGATCTTGAAACCCATGAATATACCATACAAATTAATACGAACGGTGAAATTTGCAGTATTGGCTATCAAAATCCGAGTACCTATACAGGAAGTTATACCATGGAAATCACCGCACCCGGAGGTACTTATTCAGGAGTGCATTCTTTTTCGCAATCAAATACCCAGTATATATCCATTACGCCAATTACTGTTATTTCTGGAGATGTTATTGTGGTAAAAAGAACGATACAACCAGGCTATACATTCTTAAATGAAACTGTGGGAAGAGCAATTAGGCGCACAAACTCTGCACCTATACCTTTTCCGTTAACAGTTACCAATGTAACTTTTGTAAGTTCTAATTTTTATGGAGCGGGCGGGCCAGTTCCAAATATTGCAATTCCTTATATAGCACTTGGATTTACAGCTTTATAGAATTTGATATTTTTTAATTTTTTAATTTTTTTATGATGAAAAAACTACTTCCAATTTTCTTAATGCTAACTTTCTTTTTGAGTGGCCATTCACAAGAAGGAGCAATTAAAGATGTTAAGCAACCTCCACGCCATACTCAGGAAACAAAAACCAACCGCAGTTCCATTTCTTCGGGCGTTGGAATTAGCATTGACGTTGGCAGCATATTTCGTTCATTGAAAAAAAACAAGAACTGCAATAAGCTGGAAATTGTTTTTCCTGCGGATAAATCAACGTTCAAAACTGACAATACAACTCCGCCCACATTTCAATGGAAATCTTCTAAACCCAATGTTGTAGTTAGCTATAAAGTTGAACTTGTGGCTTTAAATGGGGAGGAAAAAACCATTCTCTATCAGGGAGAAACCAAAGAAACTCAGTTTATGTGGCCTGAAGAAGTGACTTGGCGTGCCGACGGCGGATACACTGGTGGTAGCGGAGCCGGTAAAGCAAATTTTGAATTTTATGTGATGGCTATTGCTAACAATGCGGAAAAATGCGGAAGCGACGTTGACAAAATAGCTTTTACCGCAACAACAGAAAATCCCATTGCGGCGGATAAAGACGAAGTAGTCAATAATATTGTCATTAAGTTGCCTCTTCAAGGCGGCGATAATCCATCAGCAAACATTCCGTCAGGCAATCAAAATAAAATTATTGCGCTTACACCGCGCAACAATGCAAGTTTTAAAAAAGAAAAATTACCCGATTTTACTTGGCGGGTTGACCGAATTATCGAAAATTCCAATTTCAAAATAGAAATTTCAGAGGTCTTGACCAACGGTCAAACTGAAAGTATCTTTATCCGAGAAAACATCAAAGAAACCAGATTCTCCGCAAAAGAAGTCGTCTCCAAACTAAAAGATGATGCGCAATATGTTTGGAAAATCTCCGAAACTTCTACGGGAATCAGTTCAAATCCATCATTTTTTACTACAGGAAGTTGCGATGTTGATTTACAAATAACTAATGAAACCATTGAATGTTTGGGTTATGAAGGCGAAAACCGTAGATATAAAATTTGCTTTTCTTCTACTTATCAAAGCAGCACAGGCAATTTAACTTTTGTCAATTCAGGTTTACAACCTTTTGTGTATGATCAATCCAATAATCCGCTCTCGGCAACTTTGGTAAGTCCAAACACAAGTTTACAAACACAAATCGGCAGCACTGTGAGTACGGTAAATTATTGTTTTGAAGTATTGGTAAACCCCGGCGTAACCGCTGTTGGTTTTGGTCTTCAAGGCGATGATCTTGACCCAACACCCATTACTTGTCAGCCCGGTGCTTCTCTTATGATAAATGAATTGCCAAATTGTTTGTGTGATGATTGCGATAAAACCACTTTAGATTACAGCAATTTTACGGTTTCACCGCAAGGCACTGCCGGAAATCAATATAATATTGCCGGAAACATCACTGCCAATGTGCCCATTTACGGTATGGAAATACAAATTCAAACGTACAGTTACACGGCGGCTCCGGCAGCTTGTTCAAATGGTGTAACGAGCATTGAAGAATCGGGAATGATTTTGTTGCCTTCCACCAGCATCAACAATGTGACCAACCTACAATTGTTCAACGAAACGCAATCTGGAAGTTCAAGTACAAACAACAATGTGAGCAAAACGGTCAAATACCTGAGTACCTCTCCAATAAACGGACCTATCCCCATCAACCTGACCGTAGGATTACCAGGACCTTTGCCCGGGTTTGACGCCACTTGCTGCACCATAAATTACCGCGTTTGCGTAAAGATAAAAGTATTTTATGACCGCGAAGGCTGCAAGTCCTGTACGTTTACAAAATGTATTGATTTTACCAATAAATAAAGAATTAGATTATGAAAAATATTAAATATAAAATACTGATTGGTTTTCTAATCACTTTCCAACTAAGCTCATTTATTGGAGTAGCGCAAGAATGCATCGATTTTGAGAATCCCGGAAGCATAAACAATTGGAAAGGAAACCAAGGTTTTAACATCGCGAATCTTTCTGTAATAAGTTCCTCTGGAACAAACACAACAAATCATTTATACTTTGAAGATCGAAGCGGTTCCTCAATGGCCATAAACGAAGTTGACTTTAATGGTGACTGGACTATAAAAGCAAAAGACGGATGCCTTTGTTTTGATTATAGAGTTAACTGGAACTCTTCCAATGCAACAAACAAAACAGGCCCTAATTTCATTATTTACAGAATTGACCCAGGACAAAACCTAAGCAATATCAACAATTTTGCAGATTGGGGTAATTTTGCCGTAAATGGAAATTACTCAGGTCTTTTTGCCTATTTTGTCCCTAATCCTTCAAACCCGACAATTCCTAAGAACCAATGGAATAAGTATTGTTTGCCAATTAATTCAAATAACAACAACTTGCCGTCAAACACTTATGGAACTTGGTCTGTACGTCAATCTATACCAGGGTCAGGTTCTACACCCAATAGCGTAGTTACCCTTTCGGGTTCTGCTGCTTTAATCGCATGGAATTCCCTAATAACAAATGTTGGAGGCCTAAATTTACCTGCTGATTATCACGGTAACCCAAATGAAGAAGTTTCCTTTGATAATTTTTGTTGGAACTGTTCTGGTGAACCAGACCCTAACCCAGATCCTCAACTTTGTTGCGATATTCCTGATTTACAGGTAAAACTCATTAATAAAACCAATATAGGAGGCAGTATTTCCTTAAATATAAGCGGAATCAGCACACCTATCCAAAATATTGAAGTGAGCATGGTGGACTATCATGTTACCTACGAAAATGATTTGTGCAAACCTGCCAATTTGGGTATTTTTGGCAATATATCTTCTCCAAACAATACGGTTTCGGGTTTGGTTTTGACAGACAACGGCACGCAATCTATTTCTTGGAATCCGGGAACGCCGGGTGTTTTCAATGGCAATATCAAGCTCAACATCACCAAACCCAATATATTGAATTTACCTTGTTGTAACGGCAAAATGTATTTCTGCCTGAAAGTGAAAATTACCGATGTAAACTGCAATGTTTGCGAAAAGATTGTTTGTGGAAGTTTGGATTTATTGACTAAAACCCTTCAACAGCACGATCCTAAAGACGTTCCGGTTGACTTAGATCCAACGAATCCTATTGGAACACCTATACCATTTCCAAATGAACCGAAACCAATTGGTCACTTAAATCCCAGTGATGTTTTCAATCCTATAACAGGCGAAATATGGATGAATACAAACTTGGGTGCCAGCCAGGTTGCCACAAGTAGTACTGATGCAGCTGCTTATGGTGATTTATACCAATGGGGCCGATTAACAGACGGTCACGAAAAAAGAACGAGTAGTACAACCACCACATTAAGCAGTAGTGATGTGCCTGGACATGGTAATTTCATCCTTCATCCTAATTTACCTGGGCCTTTAACTTGGAACTCACCACAAAACATTAATTTATGGCAAGGTGTAAATGGAATCAACAATCCTTGTCCGAGCGGCTATCGCATACCTACTGATGGTGAATTGGCTGCAGAGCGTTTAAGTTGGACAACACCCGATGCAGCAGGAGCATTTGCGTCTCCTTTAAAATGGACTTTAGCAGGAAACAGATCCTATGTAAACGGACAAATAATAAACGTCGGATTGAAAGGGAGTTACTGGAGTAGTTATACAAATGGAGCTATGAGTAGTTATATGTACTTTAACAGCGGTGGCTCAAGCCCCAGCAATAATTATCAAACTGCGGATGGAGCTTCAGTTCGCTGCATTAAAAACTAAATGATAGTCGTCTAAAAAAATAAAAATCAATTTGGATTTGTCATTGTCAAAAAGAGTTGGGAATAATCCCAGCTCTTTTTTAGTTTTATCCTAATTTAGCCCCTCAAAAAATATTAAATGAATTTCGAAATTACTTTTAAAACAAAATGGTCGGATTTTGACCCAAACCGACATATGCGCCACACAGCATATAACGATTATGCCGCAGAAGTGAGGGTGCGATTTTTTCAGGAACACGGATTGTCCATCAACGAATTTGCAAAACTGAATATTGGTCCTATTTTGTTTAAAGAAGAAACTTCATTTTATAAAGAGATCCATATTGGGGAAGATATTACCGTTAAAATGGAATTGGAAGGCGTTTCAAAAGGAATTGAACGCTGGCGTTTTAAGCATCAAATTTTCAATGAAACCGGCAAACTTTCGGCTGAAATTAAAGTGTATGGCGCGTGGATAGATTTGGTGAAACGCAAACTCACTTCGCCTCCACAAAAATTTGTGACCATATTTGATGACCTGCCTAAATCTGAAAATTTTATTGAAATTTTATTGAAAAGTTAAAAAGTGAAGAGTAGAAAAACAGTTTACACCATCATTACTTTGCTTGTCGCCGTCGGATTTTATTTTTACGATGGCTATGCTTTTGAAACGGGTTCTTCAAACAGAACGGAAAACACTGCTGATTTCAATTTTTTGCCGACCTCAACAACCGGGCAAGTTGTTCACCATCAATTTTATTCACTTTCCTATAATGAAAAGTATGAACAGGCAGAATGGGTGGCTTATGAATTAACAAGTAAACAACTTTTAAGCATTCCCGCCAAAAGGCCTTATTTTGAACAAGATCCAAAAGTGACAACACAAAGCGCCCACTACAAAAATTTTAAAAATTCCGGTTACAACAAAGGACATTTATGTCCGGCTGGCGATCGTAAATTTTCTGTGGAAGCTTACAATGAAACATTTTTTACCTCAAATATTTCGCCCCAAACTTATGAATTTAACAGCGGCGTTTGGAACAGATTAGAAGAAAAAGTGCGTTATTGGACTCAAAAATATCAAAAATTATATGTTGTGACAGGCGGGGTTTTAACACCGAATTTAAAAACCATAGGAACAGAAAAAGTTGCCGTTCCAAAGTATTTCTATAAAATAATTTTGGATTATAATGGCGCTGAAACAAAAGCAATTGCCTTTTTGATGCCGCACGAAAAATCGGATAAAGGATTGTACCAATTTGTTACCAACATTGATGAAATTGAGATTTTAACAGGCATCGACTTTTTTCAGGAATTGCCTGATGAAATTGAAAATGAAATAGAAAAATTGAGTAATTATAAGAAATGGGCGTTTAAGTAATTCCGAGAATATCCTATTAAAAAAGAATTTGAAAAGGATCTAACGTTGGAGAAATTCTAAATTAACATAAACATAAAAAAATATAACCGCAAATCCCGCAAAGTAAATACGCAAATAGCGCCATCCCGCATATGCGGGATTAATTATTCATTATCAATTATTCATTATTAATTCAACCCGCGTTAAGGATAGAGCGGTCTGTTTGAGCTCTCCCGTTTTTACGGGAAGCGAGTAGCGATAGCCTGACCTGAAAGGGAACGCCCAAAATAACTATATATCAATTACTGTACTTATTAGAGTTGAATCATAAAAAAAGAGCCGGAAATTTCCGACTCTTTTATATTTAACTTTTAATCTGTTATTTCCAAAATGCGGCATACAGCGCCACTAAAATTATCATCACGGCAAATGCGCCAATGTTAAATTCCGGACTTGTTTTGAACAGTGCTTTTGAAAGCGGAATTCCTTTTTCGTCATCTTTTCCTTTATTTTGATTCCAGCTCACAATAGCAATAACAATCATAGTAAGTATTGCGGTATAACCCATTTGGTCTAAGAAAGGAACATCAACAAATAATGAGCTTGTGGACCATCCTTTAGGCGCCACTTTAAAATACATCGCAATTGGTATGGAAACCAAAGCCCCAACAATTGCAGCTTTGTTGGTCGTTTTTTTCCAGAACAATCCCAAAATAAATATGGCCAAAATTCCCGGACTCACAACGCCCGTATATTCTTGAATAAATTGAAAAGCTTGGTCAATGCCACCCAATAAAGGTGCCATAACACAAGCAATTGCCAAAGCAGCACCTGCAGAAATTCTTCCCATATTTACGGTACTTTTATCACTCGCATTTTTGTTGATGTACTGTTTGTAAATATCCATCGTAAAAATGGTTGACGTTGAGTTCAACATAGAAGCCAAAGACGATACAATTGCCGCGGCCAAAGCTGCAAAAGCAACTCCTTTTAATCCGGTAGGCAAAAATTGCAACAACCAAGGATACGCTTTATCCGCTTGTTCCAAGGTTGGTAAATTTTTAAGTCCGGCTGCACCCAAACGCGCCATAATTTCGGGATCGTTCACCATCACATAAGCTGCAATACCAGGAACCACCACAATTAATGGAATCACCAATTTTAATCCGGCCGCTAATAAAATCCCTTTTTGGGCTTCTTTCAACGATTTGGCAGCCAATGTTCTTTGAATAATATACTGATTGAAACCCCAATAATATAAATTCGCAACCCACATACCACCTAGCAATACGCCAATTCCCGGTAACATTTTATAATAAGTGCTAGATTCATCAAAAATCATTATAAATCTTTCGGGAGCCGCTTCATATACAGTTTTAATACCTGCCCATACGCCTTGTCCGTCCGAAACCATATTTAAAGCCAGATAAGTGGTTACCAAGCCTCCCAACACTAAAAACACAACTTGAATTACATCTGTCCAAGCCACTGCTGAAAGTCCGCCATACAAAGAATAAGCCGCCGCAAACAGCGCCAATCCGATAACGCCATAAACCATAGGAATTCCCATAATGGTTTCTAAAGCCAAAGATCCCAAATATAAAACCGAAGTTAAATTCACAAACACATAAAGTGCAATCCAGAATACGGCTAAAATGGTTTTTAAGTTGGTTGAAAATCGTTTTTCAACAAATTCGGGAATGGTGTACAATCCTTTTTCGATAAAAATAGGCAGAAAGAATTTTCCCACAATAATTAAAGTGATGGCCGCCATCCATTCATAAGAAGCAATTGCCAAACCCAAAGCAAAACCGGAACCCGACATCCCAATAAACTGTTCTGCAGAAATGTTTGCGGCAATTAATGAGGCTCCAATGGCCCACCAAGGCAATGATTTGCTTGCCAAAAAGTAATCTTCGGCAGTTTTTTGATGTCCTTTTTTGTCTCTGGAAACCCATAAACCTACTCCCAAAATTAATACAGCATACGCTATAAAAACGAAATAATCCCAAAATCCGAAATGTGCAGTCATAATATTCTATATAGTATTTAATTATTGATTCTTATTGAAATTTCTTTTGGCATAGCTTCAAAATTTTTGCTGAAAACATTAGAACGATTTACAGCCTCATTTTTTTGAATTAAAACGATTTTTTTGTCGATTGCGGCAAATAAAACAGAACCATCGTAATTATAGGTATATTCTCCAAAAAGGATAATTTTTTTTGGAGATTCTATATTTACAACGTTTTCGGAGCTGATAAAATTAATTTGCTTCATTAAAAGGTCTAAATTATTTAGCCATTTTATTAATTAGTACGCTAACATACTAAATTTATCGTTAACAAATGCCCTATTTTAATATGGAATTTATAAAATAAAAGGTCAAAATTTTCAATTTGATATTTTTGGCCAAAATTTCAACTAATAAGCCTCCAATTTTAAATAGATTTAAAACAATATTTTTTACAGGGAAGTAAAAAAAGACATTCATAAATAAAATAATTTTAACCAGCCCTTAGCACATTTGCAAAACCGCACAAGACAACCCACTCTCAAAGTTTTGTAAAAGAGCCAGCTCCCCCAAGTTCCAACAAGATGTTGAAAAGAGATTGAATTAATTGTTAAAAATCAAATTTCTTTTTCTATTTTTGACACTAAATGTCAACACATGTTATGTCAACAGAAACAGTAGGCGAAAAGCTAAGACAACTAAGAGAGCGAAATGAAATGCCTTTACGAAAGGTTGCTGCATTAATTGACATTGATGTAGCAATTTTAAGCAAAATGGAGCGTGGAGAAAGAAAACTTACTAAAGAGGTAGTTTTGAAACTTGCAGACATTTATAAATACAGTGCCGACGATCTTTTAATATCATTTCTCAGCGATAAGATAATGTATGAAATTCAGAACGAGGATCTTGGAGAAAAAGCATTGAAAGTGGCGGAGCAAAGAGTAAAATATTTAAAAGCGAATAAGAAGAAATGACTATAGCAGAATTAGAAAAAATGTGGAATGAATTTTCTGACACTCCAATCAATATTGAAGATGAAACAGAAGAAGATTTCTATTGGTGGGAAAAAGGAACTTATCGCTTTGATATTTGGCATTGGTTTGATGAAAAATCACCTAAAGGTATTGCTTATCTAATTCAGAAAATTAAAATAACATAGCGTGGCTTTACCTATAAACATAAACGAGCTGTTGCATGGGAATACGATTGAATGGGATCGTATTGAATTGAAAAAAGGATGGAATCCTGAAGATATTATTCATTCACTTTGTGCTTATGCCAACGATATTAATAATTGGGATGGCGGATATATAATTATTGGGATTGAAGAAGGAAATGGAATGGCTAAACTTCCACCTTTTGGATTAAATCCGGAACAGATAGATTCATTGCAAAAGAGATTAATTGAATTGACGTATAAAATATCACCAAATTATGTCCCTGTTTCACAACCTTATATTAAAAACGGGAAACATATATTGATTATCTGGGCTCCGGCAGGTGATAATCGTCCTTACAAAGCACCCGTTAGCCTTAGTGGGAAGAAATCGGAAAAGGCATGGTATATTAAACGGGGATCTAAAACCATTAAAGTTAAAGAAGGTTCAGATGATGAAAGAAGATTGCTTGAACTTACAGCTCGCATCCCTTTTGATGACAGGATAAACCAACAAGCAACACTTGATGATTTAAGTTTACGTTTGATTCAGGAACATCTTAAAGAATTAATGAGTCCCTTATATGATGAAAGCACAAAGATGTCTTTTTCAGATTTATGCAAACAAATGAAAATTGCAAAGGGCCCCGACGAATTTCTAAGACCGACAAATGCAGGGTTACTGATGTTTAATGAACACCCCGAGCAATTTTTTACCGGTGCCAAAATAGAACTTGTTATCCACAAAGGAAACGTTGGTAAAAATTACACAGAAAAAATATTTACAGGCTCACTTGTCAATCAGGTAAGAGCTATTTTGAATTTTATTAAAACCAATATTATTCAGGAACAAGTTTCTAAAGCCCCCGAACAGGCAGAAGCAGTCAGGTTTTTTAACTATCCTTATCAGGCCATTGAAGAAGCGTTGGTTAATGCTGTTTATCACAAAAGTTACGAACGTGAGAATCCGGTTGAAATACAGATCCATCCCAATAAAATTGAAATATTGAGTTTCCCTGGGCCAATGCCTCCTATTGATAAGGAAATGCTTAAAAAGGAAAGAGTGGTTGCAAGAGAATACAGAAACCGAAAATTGGGCGGTTTCTTAAAAGAACTGAAATTAACTGAAGGCAGAGGAACCGGGTTGCCCATCATTCATAGCAGTCTTGAGGTTAACGGCTCACCGCCTCCACTATTTGAAACCGATGATGACAGGAATTATTTTCTTTGCACGCTACCCATTCACCCGCTTTCTAAAATCATCTTAGGTCAGGAAGATGACCTAAGTAGAGCCAAAGATAATATTATGGTATTCAAATTCTTAGGTGACATAAATTCTTATCTTAGTCTCTCTGTCTCCGAAATTGGAGACAGAGACAGAGCGTCTATTAGAGAGAAAATCAACCCAACAATTCAAACGTTGATAAAGTATTGTGTAGAACCAAAATCAAGGGATGAGATCTTTGGGCAAATAGGACTTTATAAAAACACCAAAAATTTTCAAAACCATATAAAACCGCTTATTGATGCTGGCTGGTTGTATTACTCACTACCAAACAAACTTACGAGTAGAGATCAAAAATATTACACCACTGAATTGGGTAAAAAATTGCTCGCGATAATCTCAATAGAAAGTAATTCAGGAATTAAAAGAATTTCTGTAGCGTCCTCAAGTATTGCCTCAATTGGCTACGATGCCAAAAATAAGATACTGGAGATAGAATTTCACCACGGAGCGGTTTATCAATATTTTGATGTTCCGAAAGAAGTGTATGACGGATTGATGGGAGCAGGTTCAATGGGAAGTTTCTTTATGAATGAAATTAAGACTAAATTTAGCAACCAAAAACTTTAACATTATGAAAAGACAATCAGTAGAATCCTCAAACCTTGCATCAATTGGATATGATGCAGCAAACGAAATTCTTGAAGTGGAATTTAATCACGGTGGCGTTTATCAATATTTTGACGTTCCTGAAAATGTTTATGAAGAATTGATGAATGCTGACTCACATGGTCAATATTTTGATAGAAATATTAAAAAGGCAGGATATGAGTTTCAAAAAATTTAATAATGGAAAGATATATAAATTCAGGTGGTAATTCAGGCGTTTCCGCTTATGAAATAGGTACTGATTATATAATTGTTGTATTTATTGGAAAACCAAAGGCTTATAAATACAGCTATGGTGGAGGTGCTGGTAGTTATCACGTAGAAAATTTGAAAAAACTTGCAAAAAATGGTAGTGGTTTGAATGCTTACATTAATAAACACGTTAAAAATCTGTATGATAAATAACTAAATTTATATGTATATAGAGAATATCATCATTTTAAATTATCGAAGTTGTAAGATCCTTGATTTGGAATTATCAAAGGATA
The DNA here is from genome assembly GCA_002842505.1 of Bacteroidetes bacterium HGW-Bacteroidetes-3. GTDB lineage: Bacteria > Bacteroidota > Bacteroidia > Flavobacteriales > Flavobacteriaceae > Lutibacter. The sequence goes on from PHDE01000010.1 coordinate 26,521, forward strand.
GTCCTAACGTTTTTATTGGCCTCAATGATTCAGGTAAATCAACTGTTTTACAAGCACTTGATTTACTATTAGGCACAAAACCAAAATTTAGTTCTTTTGGAGAGGGTAGTTACAAAAGTGACATATCCAATTCTTTAGTAAGCATTGAGGCGTTAAATAAAATATTGAAAAACAAAGAATTACCATTATTTGATTTTGGTAACGATTCTACTTTAATAATTGGGAAATTGATGTATGATGAAAAAGAGGCAGAAATTTATAATGATTTAAATCTCTCTACTGCTTTAAAATGGTCTCTTGAATGTAATATAAATAATACACTATGGCTAGCAAAAAGATATCACAATAATAAAAGTCAAATGTATCTCCTCTCATTAGAAACTGAAAATCCTTTAGAATTGTGGAATGCCAATCAAACAGACTTAAATAAACGAATTAAGGAATTTAATGTATCACCTAAAGACATTGAAAATGAAAATGGAAAGGGCAGATTTTCAAATTTTGAAAAGATAAGAGCTCTTTATGAAAAATCAGATTGTTCTTTAAAATGGACAGATTATGTTTATGCTAAAAATGACAAAGACGTATTCCCGTCATTTAACTTATTTGACTGGAATACTTCACTAGATGAAATAATATCAACAGCTAATGCTATAATGCAAGAAGAAATTAATGACCATATAACACCCCTTAAGAAATTAGCAGTTGATTCAGCAAAGAAAGCAGAAGACGCTATTAATAAAAAATTTGGCGAAATAAGTTTAATAATCAAAGAAGTCGCAAAGGAAGTCGAAGGTATTAGTTCGAAAGTTTATTTTGATGTAAAAGAAAAAATTTCGGATATAATGGTAACAAAAACTCATAGTGATGGACCAATTCATTTAGAAAATCAAGGTGAAGGCTTAAAGCGTCAAATATGGTTTTCATTAATAAAAGTAAAAGCAAATACAGATAAGGAAGGATCGAAAAAATTTATTTGGGCATTTGATGAGCCTGAAACTCATTTATATCCTGGAGCTCAAAGAGAATTTTTTGATATTCTGAATAAGCTTTCTTTAGGTAATGTAGAAACAATTATTAGCACACATTCTACTATTTTTATCGATAAATCCAACTTGAATAAAATAAATAGTGTTAAGCAAGAAAATAATGGTTATACAGAAATTAATTTTTGTAAAGATATTGATTCCATATTCTTATCATTAAATATTAAAAACAGCGATTTTCTTTTTTATGATAAATTTTTAGTTGTCGAAGGAGATACGGAACAATATTTAATGCCAAGGCTTTACGAATTATATACTGGAAATACTTTATTAGCTGATAATGTACAATTACTTAATATTCAAGGTAAAAACAAGTGGCACGAGAATAAGAAAATAATAGATAAAATCTTGGGAGATTTTAAAAAATCAGAAGAACAGGTATTTTATTTATTTGACAACGATATGAGTTTCGAAATAGGGAAAGCTGCAATTACCGAAAATATGTTTTTTGTCGGTGAGCAAGATATTGAAGATTCAATAAGTGATGATATTTGGATAAATATACTTAATGAGTATTATCAAGGGGTACTAGAATTTAGTTCAGAGGAAATTAGTAATTGGAAAAAAGCTGTTGTCAAAAACACTAAATGTAATGATTACGAAAAGTTTTATCCAATACTTAAAAAGGGAATAAAAACAAAATGTAATGAAGATAAAATTGAATATGATACACTTTTGAGAATACCATCAAAGGGAGCTGAATCAGCAAATTTTCTAAAGAGGCATATAAAATCTAAAGATGATATTCCGAAGAAAATAAAAGAAGCATTTGATAAATTAAGAATATAATATGTCAACAATAAAAATAAACCAACAACTCAAACGCATTGAAATAAAAGAGTTTGAAATCGAAAACCAAATCGTTTTTAATTATTTTGACAATCTACCCGCAAGTGAGCGTGATGAAAAACTGCTTCGTGCCATTTACATTGGTGTTTTGGCATTGATGGAAGATAGAATTTCTTCATTCCTTTCAAAAACGTCAAATGAGTTAGGAACAGAACTAGAAAGCTTGAAGATGATTTTTGAAATGAAGAAAGAGCTTTTTTATAAGTCAACCATTAAAGGAATATTGGCGGAAGATGAAATCGCCGCGTTCTTAAATCAATATTTTTTAGACAAAAAATTAAAAGATCGTGCTTTCCTTACTGGAAATACCGCAGGGAATATTCCCAAAAATAAGACAGGCGACATCATTTGTGAAATAAATGGAACGCCTGATTTAAAAATTGCCATTGAATGTAAATTTGATAAAAGCGTTCGTTTAGGAGACATTGAAAGCAAAGATATTTTTACCCGTAAATCTGATACAGCTTGGAGTCAGTTAATAGAAACACAAGCAAATAGAGATGGAAAAGTAAGTTTAATTGTATTTGATATTTCGTTGGTGGAAATCTCTATCCTAAAGAATTTTGAAAACGTGGGCTACATTCCGGGAGTTGGTTTTATTGCCATTATAAATTCTCAAAAAGGAGATTACAGTAATTTAGCCATTGCGTATATGTTGGCGCGAGATATTGCATTAAACGCGAAAGAAATTGAATTGGACAAAGATGTTTTGGCGATGATGGTCAACAGAATTATTAAAGACATCAATGAAGTTCTTTCCATAAAGTCGTTGGTTTTAAATAACATTGACAACAACAAAGCAATTTTGAAACAACTTGAGAAATCGGTTCTTTTAATGGAATTTAACCAAGAATATTTAAAACGCTTTTTAAGTCAGGGAACGCTAACCAAAAAAGACTTGCTCGACTTTTATACAGGGGAAGACGTCAAAGACAAATATCGTTTAATTGAAAAGGAAATAAATGAATTATAGGCCTTTTTTCAATGAATGCTCCTTCCATTTCAAATTCAACGCTTCAATTTTTTTCTGCTAACACAATCGTTACGCTTGTGCACACAAACCATAACCGCCAGCGCAAATTTGCAATTACAAATCTTCGTAAGAAATTAAACATCCACAAAATCACACAAAATATAATGTTAATCGTATTCCATAATTTTGTATTTTTAGTCGTGTTCAATTCTTTAACCAAATAGCGTTAACTTTTCCTTTAATTGCCGGCATTATTGCCGCGATGTTGCACGTAATCTCTGGCTCCGATCATTTGGCGGCGGTAACGCCTTTTGCCATTGAAAGCAAAAAGAAAGCCTGGAAAGTAGGACTTTTTTGGGGGATTGGACATTTGTCGGGAATGCTTTCCATTGGCGTTTTGTTTTTGATGCTTAAAGATTTGATTCCCATTGAAAAAATCTCAATGCACAGCGAAAAAATGGTGAGCATTATTTTAATTGGTTTGGCTTTGTGGATTTTCTTTAAAATTTTTAGGGATGAAAAACAACACAAACATACCCACATCCACGTTGAAGGATTTCCAATAATTCACGAACATCCGCACGTTCACGATGAGGTTAACCCAATAATTAAGAAAAATCCGCACATTCGCTATGAAGTTAGTGAAATAATCAGGAAACATCCCCACATTCACCAAACTCAGGACAGGCTATGAGACTCTTATCTCTCTAGTGCAGAATAAACTTCTCGTCTCTCCGCCTTTTATTTTTCAATTAAATTTATTCCATAAAAAAAGCTCCTCGTTTCCGAAAAGCTTTTCTGTGCGGCCCCTTCATCAAACTCAGGACAGGCTATGAGAATCTTATCTCTCTAATGCAGAATAAACTTCTCGTCTCTCTACCTTTTATATTTTAAATCCAAATTTCTTTCATAAAAAAAGCCATTCTTATTCTTTTAATTTTTTGTTTTTATTGTCTAATATTTTTTTTGCTGAAATGGGACTCACCACTTTTTTGCCTGTTTTTTCTTCAATTTCTTTTCGGGTATTACCGGCAATAGTGCCGCCTTGATTTGCAATTACTTTATTTTGCTGAAATGTTTTTGGCTGTTTTTCTTTACTTATTTCGGTAGTGGTTACTTCGGCAAGCATATTGAGCACCAATTCTAAGTTGGTCATATTATCTCTTAAATTTTCTTTTTTTAGATCCTTGTGTTTTTTATATGCTTTTACTGATAAGCCACTCCAGGCTTTGGTAATTTCATCGGTAAGTATGGCATATTCCTGTCCTTTTTTCACTCCACGTTCATCCCATTCATCGGTTAGTTCTTTGCGAACCTCAATGCTTTTCAGCCTTTGGTTAATCCATTCTTTGCTATAACCTTTTTTAAGATAGGTTTCCATCAAACGGTCAATCCCAATTTCCGGGTCTTCTATTTCATCTATTCTTTCTTTTGCTACTTTTGCTATCCACAATTTAAAGGGTTCGGCTTTGGGCGATGGAACACTTTGAATTAATCGAAATAATTGTTCTGTATCTGCCACATCTGTTTTATAAAACTTTCCATCGCGAGATTGTAATTTCAGTTGGTTACAATTTGTAACCAACTCACTTCCCTCCTTTTTTAATCTGGATTTCAACACTTTCCAATAATTATTGGGATTGGGGCTATCTGTAAGTATTCCTACCACATCTACTACCGAAAAATACCATTTTTCGGATGCATCATTCCAGGTACTTCGTACTTGCTTTTGCTCAAATAATTTAATAGATGTTTTTTCCATTACAATTTCTTTTTTATTTGGTAAAAATCTCGAGTGACTTTCATTTCTTCCTTTTTTTGATCTTTATAAAAGTACGCAAGGATTTTATTTGTTCCTTTATCGGCATTTGTTTACCAGAATATAGCAATATTTTTTGTTTTGATTTGCCAAACTATGTCAAATATAAGTATTATTTACCAAAATGTCTTGAGGTAAAGTGGCTGGATTTTTCTATATATTTGAAAATAATTTTTTCAATCACCTCATCTAAAAACACCAATAATCCAATATTCTAAAATACAAGTAACCAGTTGGCAGTTTTAATAAAAATTAATGTTTAAGAATACAAATTCAAACTTCCGCTAAAATTCTAATTTATTCCATAAAAAAAGCTCCTCGTTTCCGAAAAGCTTTTCTGTGCGGGCGGAGAGACTCGAACTCTCAAACCTCGCGGCACCAGATCCTAAGTCTGGCGTGTCTACCAATTTCACCACGCCCGCATTATTGTGGGTGCAAATATACACAATACTTGCAAATTGCAAAGTACATATTTGTCTTTTTTCCACTATTTCATTCAAATTAAAATTACGTATTTTTGAACTAACAAATTTAATTAAAATGAAAAACATAAAATCTTATGTAAATCAGCATAAAGACCGATTTATCAGTGAATTAATTGAACTTCTTAAAATACCATCCGTGAGCGCCGATTCGGCTTTTAACAAGGATATTTTAAAAACTGCCGATGCCGTGAAAAATGCTCTTGAAAAAGCGGGTTGCGACAAAGTTGAAATATGTGAAACTCCTGGAAATCCAATTGTTTACGGAGAAAAAATAATTGACAAAAAATTACCGACCATTCTTGTTTATGGGCATTATGATGTGCAACCCGCAGATCCGATTGAACTTTGGAATTCGCCGCCATTTGAGCCTGTTATCAAAAAAACAGAAATCCATCCCGATGGCGCTATTTTTGCCCGCGGCGCCTGTGATGATAAAGGTCAAATGTATATGCACGTGAAAGCGTTGGAATATATGGTTAAAAATAATGAACTTCCGTGTAACGTAAAGTTTATGATTGAAGGGGAAGAAGAAATTGGTTCCGTAAGTTTGGCTTGGTTTGTGGAACGCAACCAAGAAAAATTGGCTAACGACATTATTTTAATTTCCGATACAGGAATGATTTCAAACTCGCAACCTTCAATAACCACAGGTTTGCGCGGATTAAGCTATGTTGAAGTGGAAGTTACCGGCCCAAACAGGGATTTACATTCTGGTTTATACGGAGGCGCTGTTGCCAATCCAATCAATATTTTAGCCCAAATGATTGCTTCTTTACACGATGAAAATAACCACATCACCATTCCTGGTTTTTACGATAAAGTAGCGGATTTATCGAAAGAGGAAAGAGCAGAAATGGCCAAAGCGCCTTTCTCATTGGACGAATATAAAAAAGCATTGGACATTGATGAAGTTTATGGCGAAAAAGGCTATACCACTAACGAACGAAATTCCATTCGTCCAACATTGGACGTCAACGGAATTTGGGGCGGTTACATTGGTGAAGGCGCAAAAACGGTGATTGCCAGTAAAGCGCACGCTAAAATTTCTATGCGTTTGGTGCCAAACCAAGATTGGCAGGAAATTACTGAATTGTTTAAAAAACACTTCGAAAATATCGCACCAAAATCAGTTAAAGTAAAAGTAATACCGCATCACGGCGGACAAGGTTATGTTACGCCAATTGACACCATTGGCTACAAAGCGGCGAGCAAAGCATATCAAGAATCGTTTGGAGTCGCTCCAATTCCACAACGCTCAGGCGGAAGTATTCCTATTGTAGCGCTTTTTGAAAAAGAACTGAAAAGCAAAACTATTTTAATGGGATTTGGGTTGGACAGTGATGCAATTCACTCACCAAATGAACATTTTGGCGTTTTTAATTACCTCAAAGGCATTGAAACCATTCCGCTATTTTATAAATATTTTACGGAAATGTCTTAAAAAAAGAATCCCAAATTCACAAAGCGAATTTGGGATTCTTTTTTTGTTTATTCGTTTAGTTGTGTAACTGTTTATTTTTGCTTCCAACGTTTCGTACGGACAAGTCGCGACTTGTCCCTACATTTTCTTAACATATTTCGTAATAATCACAATTTGCGTAGGACCAACTTTACCTTCAATAAATTCAGCATTTTCGCGATCTAAAGTAATTCTTCTAACTGCAGTTCCTTGCTTTGCAACCAAACTTGAGCCTTTGACTTTTAAATCTTTAATTAATACCACAGAATCTCCTGCCTGTAAAATAACGCCATTAACATCTCTGTGTACAATTTCTGTTGTGTTTTTTTCAATAACGCCCAAAGCTTTCGCCCAAGCCAAAGTTTCTTCATCCAAATACAACATATCCAACAAATCTTGCGGCCAACCTTCTGCTTTTAAGCGTGTTAACATACGCCAAGCCATTACTTGCACTGCCGCAACTTCACTCCACATACTGTCGTTCAAACAACGCCAATGATTCGCATCAACCGCATCCTCATTTTCAATTTGATTGCTGCAAGTTCCGCAAACAACCACGCTGTCATCTTCATTTCCATTTTTCGCAGGTTGCACTTCGTAAGCGCTTAAATCCTCCGTTGAACCGCACAATTCACATTTACCTCCGCTGCGAGCGTCTAATTTTTTCGATATACTCATAATTGTTTTTAGAAACGCAAAACTACGGCTAATAAACAATTAACACAACCCCTTTTATCAATCAACTTTTTTGGGTGTTCCCTTCGGGCGCGCTGTTCGTTGCAAGTCCTCGCAAAAGCTCCGGGCTTTTCACTGCCATCGCTAACACGGTAATCAATTAATGAAGAATAATTTTCAACTTTCTGTACGGACAGGTCGCGACCTGTCCCTACACTAAACATTTTCAACATAGCATACAATAAAAATATATTTAAAATGTTATTTGTTCACTGCAATCATTTTTAATAATTCGTTAATAAAATAATTCAAAAACATTTACGTTATTTGCATAACAAACTACTATGTTATGCTTAATCAATTCTTTTGGATGTGCTCAGGCGCAGATACTGATATTCTAAAAACAAGCTCCAAAGCCGAACAACTCAAATATGCAGGTATTGGCGGAACCGTATTTTTCACCGCAGTAATGGCTTTTATTGCCTCAAGTTATGCCTTATTTACCGTATTCGACAATTATTACACGGCCATTTTTTTTGGATTGATTTGGGGATTGCTCATTTTTAATTTGGACCGCTTTATTGTTTCCACCATCAAAAAAAGTGATTCCAAATGGAAAGAAATTTGGCAGGCAACACCGCGTATTATATTGGCCATCATTATTGCAGTGGTTATTTCAAAACCCTTAGAAATTAAAATTTTCGAAAAAGAAATCAACCAGGTTTTGTTAACGCAAAAAAACAAGTTAACGCTGGCAAATAAAGCGCAAATTGCCAACCAGTTTACGCCAGAAATTACCGCATTCCAAAATAAAATAACTGGCTTAAAACAGGAAATCGACAATAAAGAAGCGGAAACCAATGCCTTATATGAAACTTACATTGCAGAAGCTGAAGGCAGAAAAGGAACCAAATTGCTTGGAAAAGGTCCGGTTTATGCAGAAAAACGCGAAAAACACGATGCTGCCTTAGCCGAATTGCAACAAATAAAAACAGAAAACAAAGCGAAAATCGTTGAAAATGAAGCTCAAATTGCCGCTCTGTTAAACAAACAAACCGCTCAAATTAATTCAGGACAGCCCATAATTGATGGTTTCGACGGATTGATGGCGCGGATAAACGCTTTAGAAGAATTGCCTTGGCTACCTTCCTTCTTTATTTTCCTGCTATTTTTAGCCATTGAAACTTCACCCATTTTGGCAAAATTAATCGCATCAAAAGGAGAATACGATTTCAAAACCCAAGATGTTGAAAATTCGGTAAGAGATTGGGTGAAACAAAAGGAAAATCAGCGAGAAAAACTATTAAATACAGACGCTGCGCTAAACGAAGCCATTTATAACGAATTGGCCGACGAAAAAGAATTGTACAATTACAAAAAGCAAAAAGCACGAGAAATTTTGCAGTTTCAGGCAGATGCTTTTCATAACTCCCAAAAGAGCATAGTTGGATAACATTTTCCTCGTTTCAATGAAAAAAAATCATTGTTCAAATAAAACACATACTATTACGACTTAACTCAATAAAAGTCTCAAGATTTGAATTTCAAACTGAACTTTTAATTTTTAATATTGAATATTGAATATTTATTCCAATGGAAAAATAGTGACGCTGTATCCCAACCAATTTTGCAATTTCTCGTAAATAATTTTTTGGTCCTCTTTTGAAAAATCGCTTATTCGTGTTTTATGTGAACCTTCTTTTAACACCATTTTTAAGGCATTCACGTGCGATTTCGGATTTGGGGCACAAGCGCCCCAAGTGTCGTATTCCCCATAAATATAGAGGATTTTATTTCCTTTATTCTCCACAAAATCGCGCACTTCATTGATATAATTCGGGTTGTAGGTTAAATCCACATTTTTTGGTGCAAAACGCTTGTTTGTTGGGTTGTGGACAATTTTAAGCAAATCCTGTACCGGTTCAGTGTCAAATCCGTAGTAGCCCAATTCGGTCAAATGTTGGTAGTAAGAAGGCAATAATTCGGCATACGTTTGGTCGTTGTAAAAAGAAATGCCTACAATGTTGTTGATATAATCAAACATTTCTTTTGAAGTTGCGTTTTCTGCAGGAATGTCATCGCAATTTCCACCCCATTGCCAAAAAGAAAAAGGAAATTCCAATACAGAATATTCCAAAGCTTCATCCACAGAAAGTTCCGTAAAATTCATATTTTTCTCAAAAGCAAAATTCCTGATTTCAGCTAAAACAGCTTCTCTGTTTTTTAGCACATTTCTTTGAAATGCTATAATTTTCGCTCTGCAAAGATCGCTTCCAACGGTATTTATATGATTTTGTGTACGTAAATCTTCCTGTCCGCTTATCAACGGCGCCACATAAGGAACAGCAACCTCCACGTCCCAAGGATATTTCGATTTATAAATCAATACCGTTTCGCCGCCTTTGCTTATTCCTGTGGAAATCCATTTTCCGGTGTACAATCGCTTCAATTTTGTCACCAATTTATGATAATCCTCAATGGCTTGGTCATTTTTTAAATACTGCCAATTTATGGTGTCGGGGCGCGATTTTCCATAAAATCGGTATTCAACCTGAACTTGGTTTCCTTTCAATATTTTGCTTAATTCATAAGTGCTTGGCACTGCATTATAACCTTCGGTAACTAAAACAGTCGGCATTTTGGTGTCGATATGCGACAAATAAACGTAATGCTTAAAAGTTCCGGCGGACAAATTTTTATGGTCTAGCGGTTGCTCCAAAACTATTTGATAAGCTTTTGTAAAATGGTCTTTGGCATCCATTTCCGTAATTTCGGCCGTTGGGAAAAGAGTTTCAAGTTTTTGCTGAAAAGTTAATATTTCAACAGGATCTAGCGCAACAACTTTACAGGAAACCATTGAAAAACTTAGGGCAACAAATAAAATAAGGGATTTATAAAAGGTCATATTGTTTTTGGTTAAAATATTTTTTGAAGATAGCCATTAATAAGGAAAAGCCTTGTATACTATAATAAAAACAAAGTAAAAAACTCAAAATTTGCATTTAACCGCAAAGAATACGCAAGGAAAATACGCAAGGTGCGCAATTTTGTTTTGGTTAACATTTGATTACGCTATTTTATAATCGTAAATCAAAAACCTGCCTGTTCGGCAGGCAGGTCAGAAATCGTAAATCAATTCGCGTTAAGGATTACTTCACCTTATATTCTTTTATTTTAGCGTTGTGAACCATGTTTGAAATGGAAATATTTTTTATGGGTTTTTACCCATAAAAAGATTGCAATGAAAAGCCCGCCCCGCCAACTGGCGGGGAACGCCCACCAAAAAGGAGGGAACGCCCACCAAAAAGGAGGGCAGGCCCAAAATATTCTATTGACGAAAGAATAATTTAGCCGTTAATAATTACACAAATAGGTAAATAATTGTATATTTGTCCTTATTTAGAATGAATATAAAGAAAGGCTTTTAAAATGAACAGTACACGCGCGCAAGAACTTGGCGATAAAATAGTTGCGAAATTAAAAACTATTTATGATCCCGAAATTCCTGTAGATATATTTGAATTGGGTTTAATTTATGACGTTTTTGTGAGTGAAAACAACGACGTTAAAATTTTGATGACCCTAACATCTCCTAATTGCCCTGTTGCAGAAACCTTGCCGGTGGAAGTTGAGGAAAAAGTAAAAACAATTGAAGAAGTTAAAGACGCTGAAGTTGAAATTACTTTCGACCCAATGTGGACGCAGGATATGATGAGTGAAGAAGCAAAATTAGAACTCGGATTTCTATAAATAAATGGCCGATGAAATTGTAAATAGGGTTGCAAACAGCCAATTGAAAACAATTGATCTGGAAGATTTTTATCCGAAAGGTACAAGAACCGTGATCGACATCAAAAACTGGCTATTTCACGAACAAATTTTAAAGGAAACCGATTTTCGGGAACACCTAAAAAACCACAATTGGAGCCAATACAAAGACCAATTTGTTGCGCTGTCGTGTTCATCTGACGCCATTATTCCTTCTTGGGCTTTTATGCTTATCACTACGTATGTTTCTCCTTTTGCCAAAAAAATTGTGGTCGGGAATTTGGCCACTTTAGAAACTTCTATTTTCCAAGACATTATCGCACATTTTGATGTGGAAGATTTTGCCGGGAAACCAGTAATTATCAAAGGCTGCTCCAACAAACCAATTCCAGAAACCGCTTATATTCAGCTGATTGAAAAACTACAGCCGGTGGTAAAATCTATTATGTTTGGTGAAGCCTGCTCAACCGTTCCGCTTTACAAAAAAGGCAAGTAATTTTTTGTTGATTTTTGTTGAATAAACAAAAAGTGATAATAAACAGTTATACCGATTATGTGTTCAATATAGTCCAATAAATTGTACTATTTTCACACTATATCGGCATTATACCAGGGCTGTTTTGGACTAAATTATAAATCAA